>NZ_FUGE01000195.1 GCF_900162825.1 Psychrobacter piechaudii | reverse complement strand
TTACTGTTCTCGCCATCGTGTGAGTTTCCCTATATTTTGTTGATATATAGGATTAAAATAAGGCTTTATCTGTATTTTTCAAATTAGGGACACGCCCTAAAAAAACGCACTTTAAACAGTGCGTATGCACTTTGATTAAATAGTCAAAGTAAGCAATCAACATTTTGCTATAGTAAAAAGACAACAACTTAGTGAAAGTGAAGTATTTATTATGACCCAATCCTTCTCAGTCGCAGAAATAGACAGCCCCTCACTAACTTCTCCGCTACACATAGCTACTCTAGAGTGTGTGCGTACTGGTAAAGCGATGCCCTTTACCCGTGAGCAATTAAGTGCGATCAATAAAGCACCAATTACAAAGCCTGTAGCAGTGAATTACTTAGGTTTAGTGACTGATGAACAGGCTGACCGGCGCCATCATGGTGGCCATTTAAAGGCAGTGCATCAAATGAGCAGCGCTACTTACCATAAACTGAATACCGAGTTTAATCTAAAGCTAGAGGTGGGTTTATTGGGCGAGAACTTAACCACTATTGCCATTAATGGTTATGAGGAGATGACTGAAGCCACTGTCTGTATTGGCGATATTTATCAGTTCGGAGAGGGAGAAGAGTGTGTTCAGCTAAGAGTGGTACAACCAAGACGACCTTGTTACAAAATCAATGATCAAATTGGGGCCACTGCCAGTAACAGAAACATTGCTTCTTGGATTACTAGCCAAGGTATTTCAGGATGGTATTATCAAGTGGTAAAAGACGGAATCATGCAAAATGGACTGCCTGTCTATCTCGTACACCGCCCCTATCCTTTTGCTAATTTACAGCAGCTCTGGGCACTGGCCAATAGCAAGCAAAAAATTAACAAGGAGATTATAGATCCTTGGTTGGCCATTGAATGTTTGGAAGACAGTTGGAAGAAAGTATTGGCGAAAAAAATTTAGGGCCAGTTTTTTAAGGTAATTATTTTTTGATTCAATTTTATAGAAGTTATTACCAAACTTTCATGTAAATAGGGCAATAAAAAAAAGAGAGGATAGATAATCCTCTCTTCTAATTCCCTTGGATGAGATAGCCCATCAATTATTGGGTTCTAAAGCGGCGGTTCTCTTGCACTTCAACTTGACCTGGCTGAGTGGCTTGTAACTCACCTCGCTTATCTTTCACTTTTTCTTGTAGGGTTATAGGGGTAGCTTCGATATTACCCCCAGCTTCTCCAACTAAAGTAGGCGTAGTATCAATATTAGCTGGCGCTGGTTGTGCTGCAGCTTCTGCTACTTGTGCCATGTCTTCAGCAGCTCCTTCTCCCTCAGCCACTTCAGCTGTGGCCTGTTCAGCTACTGCTACTTGTCCTGGCTGTGTGGCCAATAACTCACCATCTTCGTCTTCAACTTGTTGCTGTAAAGTGTTTTCTACTTCATTTGTGTCTTGCTCAGCTTCAGCTGTAGCTTGTTCAATATTAGCCTGAGCAGTCGGGGCTGCTTTAAGTTGTGAAGCCGCAGAAACGGTACCAGAAATAGCCAGTACACCAGCCACTAAAGTTGAAAGCATCAAGCGGTTTGTTGTACGTTTTGACAACTCTTGTTTATCATTAATAGGCATTATTATTCTCCAAAAATCATTATAAACTGCTAGAGCTAATCAGCCAATTGATCCCTTACTCATTCGCCTTTCACTCTTTGGTATTTACGTGATATAACGGAAACACGTTATATAAAGTTATTTTTC
>NZ_FUGE01000194.1 GCF_900162825.1 Psychrobacter piechaudii | reverse complement strand
GCGATATCTAGTTCTATAAATTTATGATTTTACTTTGTTTTCAATAGCAATAATCAAGTCTGTGGCAATATCAGTACCGCATTGATCATTAATTTCACGAATACAGGTGGGGCTAGTGACATTAATTTCAGTTATTTTGCCACCAATAACATCTAGGCCAACAAACATCAGCCCTTTTTCTTTAACAATAGGAGCCACTTTTTTTGCCACAGCCATTTCTACTTCAGTAACAGGCATGGCCACCCCTTGACCACCGGCAGCCAGGTTACCGCGAGTCTCACCTTTGGTTGGGATACGAGCCAAGCTAAATGGCACAATTTCACCATCAACGATTAAAATGCGTTTATCACCTTCTTTAATCTCAGGCAAATAGCGCTGAGCCATAATGGGCAATGTTTCAAGCTCTGTTAGCATTTCAAGAGTGGCGCCAATATTTGGGCTGTCTGCTGTTAATCTAAAAATGCCAGTTCCGCCCATACCATCTAAAGGCTTAACGATAACGTCTTGTTGTTCAGCAATAAACTCACGAATATGAGACTGCTTGCTGGTCACAATCGTTGGACTCATCAGGTCGCTAAACCAAGTGGCAAATAGCTTTTCATTACAGTCACGAATGGCTTGGGGATCATTGACTACTAACACACCCGCTTTTTTGGCATGATCGAGCATATAAGTGCTATACAAAAAACGCATATTAAACGGAGGGTCCTTACGCATTAGCACCACATCATAATCGGTAATCGGCTGAGTTACTTTATCTTCTAAACTGTAAAAGTCCTGTGGATCACGGCGCACTGTCACTTTCTGAGCATCTACTTTAAGCTCACCTCTATCCAACCACAGATCATGAATTTGACAGTAACCTAAATCATGGCCACGATCACTGGCGGACCACATCATGGCTAGCGTTGAATCCTTCTTATAATTGACGGTTTCAATAGGATCCATCACCACTAATATATTAAGTGGTTTAGTATTTGACTGTTGACTCATGATAATTTACTCCGCTTAAACTGCCTCTGACAGATAGATACTTATAGTTATAATAAAGGTGAAAATATTGACCTCCTCCCCTCGCTAAACCGAGGGGATTCCTACAGCTAGACGGTCAAGCCCGACCGCAAGGATGTTCTTAGCAGCATTGGTATCTCTATCATG
>NZ_FUGE01000010.1 GCF_900162825.1 Psychrobacter piechaudii | reverse complement strand
CAAACTACGCATTAAAGACAAGCACATAAAAGAGCTGAATCGTCTAAGCGGTTCAGTGAACTTCGTGTGGAACTATGTTAATGCGTTAAGTTTTGAGCACCTAAAACGTACCGGTAAGTTTTTTAGTGCTTATGATTTAAATCAGTACACCAAAGGTAGCGGTGAATATTTAGGATTACACAGTCAGACCTTACAGGCTATCAACGAGACACACGCTAAATCACGTAAACAATTTAAAAAAGCCAAACTTAACTGGCGTACCAATAGAGCTGATGCCAAACGTAAAAGCCTAGGTTGGATACCTTTTAAGAAATCTGCCATCAAGTATTTGCAAACAAGGCAGACAGGTAAGAAGGCACTGAAATCAACCATACAGCTATCGCTATCTAAAGGTCAAAAGCTCATCATAGATGTATTCGATAGCTACAACCTAAGCCTATATCAAATCAACACGCTTGAGATAGTACAAGACAGTCGTAATCGTTGGTATGCGTGTATCACCGTTAAAGACCATCCTAAGCAAG
>NZ_FUGE01000256.1 GCF_900162825.1 Psychrobacter piechaudii | reverse complement strand
TTTTAACAATGATAAGACTGTCTTTCGACAGTTAGTTAGCTTTTTAACCCCTAAACCTATGAAAATCCGGTGGGGATGATTTTTTTGTCGTGTGCAGAGGTTGAGTTTATGGAACTAAGTATTTATTGACTATATGATTAGGAACGATAAAGAGAGCCTTATCAAAGCGTCGTCTAGACCATTGAAATTAGCAGACATTATTCCGACCGACCACCTATCGGATACTTTAAAGTCAAACCTGACTTGCTGTCTAGGCTTATATCCATAAGGCTTTTTGCTAAAGAAGCTTATAAGAAGCAGTGTTGCGACCGAATAAAATAATGGCTCGCCAGTAGTTTTATAGCATAGGTATCTACACAAATTTACTAGCGGCATCAGCGAATTCACGCAGTTTGTCAGGTGGATAATGATTTACCAGTTCGGTAAAATTAAGCCACTGGAACAATCCTGCCATCACAGCAGGTGCGGTTATTGGTTTGCTGCGTTTCATTTGCCGACCTGAGAGGCGCACTAAAAACAAAGCAAACTCTTGTGACTGTTTATCAGATGCTTGCATAATACGCCACACGAGCGTACAAGCCTGAGAGGCAATT
>NZ_FUGE01000193.1 GCF_900162825.1 Psychrobacter piechaudii | reverse complement strand
GCAAAGAAGCGTTGTAGCCGTCTGTAATTACTGTTTGTCCTACCTTTGACAAATCCTCTTGCTATTTGTTTGAGGTTGCTACTTTGTACTTGTATTATCGCTAGAGTAATTAAGGCTAAACACGTCAATCTTGCCTTGTTCATGGTTAGGTTTTGCGATAATATATTTATGAGCTGATTAAGGTTTGGCATAGTGTGGTTCGTCAGAAAAATTACTATTATGCCTTGTCCTTAGTCAGCTTTTTTGTTTTTTGTCGTGTACAGAGAATGATATTTTTGGAGATATAAGTACTATCTGCTGAAAGCATTTTAATCCAAATGGTAATAATTATCAATAACGATTAGCAATTGATTATCAACAAAACACCCTACTCTATAATATCCGTATCCTCTGTCCCTTCTTCTGGCACTTCGGGCTCTTTTTTTAACGGTTCAATTTTACGATGATCGTTGATAATATCGATTAATGGGGTGGTATCAGGCTCAAACTGAGTCCACTCAGGTCGAATAGCCTCCATATTTATCGTCTCGTCTTTAATATCGATCACGGGGAAAGTACTGGTATAAAAAGCCAGCAATGCCTGCCCGCGATCGCTAACCAACCACTCCATAAACCTTAAAGCATGACCCACTTCTTCTCCCCTATCCACCATGCCTATGGCAATAGCATTGGTAATGGCCCCTCGGTTAATTTGATTGGGCCACATTAACCGCAGCTGAGTATTAGGCTGGGTTTTGGCATAGCCCCAAAAGGCATCGCTGTCTACAATCCCCACATCACAGCCCCCTTGCTCCATCTGATTAAGAACATCCTCATTGCTGGCCAGTGGACTGCCCATATTGGTTTGCCAATTGCTCAGAATTTCTGGGGTCAGCTTGGTACCATTATAGGACATCATCATTTTGGCAATGGCTTGGTTTTCTGGACTATAAATATCGGTCATACAAAGCCTGCCCAGCCATTTGCTGGCACCAAGATCGGCATAGTTCACCAATTCACGCTCATTAACTTTATTTTTGTTATAAACAATGCTTCGAGCATACTTACCCACCCCAAACCATTCTCCATCAGGGTCTTGATAATGGGCGGGCACAGCCTCCACCAAGACCTGTGACCCTACCGACTGTAACACATGACTGGCACTGGCATTGGCCAGTGAGTAGACGCTATGCATCATTAACATGTCTACCCCTTTTGGAAGGTTTACATCGAAGTGTAAAGGGGGCTCTTCATCAAAGCTCACAGTAAAGACACTTTTATCTACAGGCACCCACTCAATCAATATGCCAGTCTCTTGACGATAGGCATCACTAAGCCTAGTCATATTTTTTATGTCTAGGTCAGTGCCTATTTGAAATCTTTCTTGACTGATTTGCACCGGGTTGTTGGTTGGCTGCTCCTTCTGATTTTGGTCATCTGAACAGCCCATCAAACTTAGCGAGGCTAAAATAAAGACAGGTAAAGCTCTTGTTAGAAACTTACTATTTGACCTAACAACCTTAGACATGAGAGGAAACCTATGACAGTAAATACGCGAACAGAAGAAAGGATAAGAGTTAAAGCAGCCTAAAAGGCTAAGTATAACTGAAAACAGCCCTATAGATAACGGCCACATAAGGCATTGACTGCAGCTTCCGTACGCAGAATCCGACTGCCTATATTGACGGGCTGACAGCCATTGTCTTGTAACAGGCCCACCTCATAATCAATCCAGCCACCTTCCGCACCAATACACAATACTTGTGGCAAGCCGGCCTGTTCAATGTAGGCATTAAAGGATAATGGACTATAAGGGTGGGCCACCACTAAACTACGATCTTTGGCCCAAAGACTAAGCTCATCTTCCACAAAGGGTTTAAAGCGTTTTTTTAATTGGATGTTAGGCGCTATGGTATCTACCCCTTGCTGCAGCCCCTCTGTCACAAACTCATCAATTCTACTGAGTATAGGGCTTTGCCAATAGCTTTTATCCGTGCGGTAGCTGTTGACTAAAATGATTTCGGCCACCCCTATGGCAGTCATATCCATTATTAGTCTTCGCAACACCTTCGGCCTCGGCAAGGCTAAAACTACCGTTAAATCCAGCTTGCTCGGAGGCATGGTATTTAAATTCAGGCTACCTAGCTTAAGCTGGGTGTCCGACACGGCTTCGATAACTGCTGTTCCCAATTCCCCATTTAAGCTGCCTACTTTTAAGCCATCTCCTGCCTTGAGCTCAAGCACCTGCTGTACATGCTTAATTTGGCTAAGATCAGTGATGCTGAAACTGGTCTGCTCGTTATCTAACTCAGGTAACAGTAGGATATTCACAGTGCTTCATCCTCACCACGTTTACGCACCTTAAAGTGATCCAAATCCACTTCATCCTCTTTTGGATCAGGAGCCTTTTCTGCCATTCTAGTGGCGGTTAATAGATCTTCTATCATCTGCAGCTGTTGCTGCATGGCATTACTCTTGGTAGCCACTAGCTTTTGCCCTTGTTGACCTGCCTGCTTAGCCTGCTCAGGATAAGTTAACCATTGAATCACACTATCTAGCAGTGAAGCATTAGGCATGGCACCAGCATTACCAGATATTTTAGAAGCCTTATCTTTTTGAGTACTGTTGACGGCGTTAACCACTTTTAAAGCACCCACTTCATTTAAGGCAGCCACGACTTCATGGCACGACTGAGTATAAGGCCCCATGATAATAGGTTTGGCGAAACTGGCCGCTTCAATTGGATTATGCCCCCCAATATTTACCAAAGACCCGCCCACTAAAGCCACGTCTGACAGCTGATAACAGGCAGTTAACTCCCCCATGGTGTCTGCAAGATAGACCTGAGTATTCGCCTCTATAAGCTGTTGTTGACTACGACGGTGATAAATCAAGGCAGACTGATCGAGCAGCTCAGCGACTGCATCAAAGCGCTCAGGGTGGCGAGGCACTAAAATAAGCACGGCATTGGCCAAGTTCGCCTGCACAATAATCTGTTTGTGAGCTTCAATCACCGCTTTTTCTTCCCCTTCATGGGTACTACCGGCAACCCAAATAGGGCGATTGAAAACTTCAGAATTAGCGCCAAATTCAGCCTGTAAAGCTTTTATCTTGGCAGTTGATGTCAAGTCAGATTGTGCAGTAGTAGTAGCAGCTGCTCCAGTGGACCACTTTAAAGAATTTGCCCGACGAATTTTCACAACGTCAGCCCCCAAACGGCGAAAACGCTTCGCTGAGTCCGCATCTTGAGCAATAATCATGCTGATATTGTGCATCATGCTTTTACTAACTGAGGCATACTTGGCATAACTCTCGAAGGACTTTTGCGACAGTCTGGCATTTACCAGTACCGAAGGGACTGCTGATTGTTTTAATACCGCTAAGATATTGGCCCACAGCTCTGTTTCTACAAACATCGCCAAATCAGGCTGAGCCTTATTAACAAACTTCTCAATGATGGCTTTATCATCAACAGGTACAAAAGTATGTACCATTTGCTGGTTGGCAATGGCTTCTGCAAAGAGCTGTTCAGTACGTGCAAAGCCGGTTTGGGTAGTATTGGTAATCCAAATTCTAGCCCCTTGCTGTAACATCACTTTTAGCATAGGAGCAATGGTATTGGTCTCTCCCAATGACACGGCATGACACCAGATACTGGCTCCATTTAAAGCACTGGGTGTTGAAGAGGAAGGTATGGAGGTCATCGAGTAAGCAGGAGGCTGCGGATAGCGACGACCATAACGGGTGTCGATTTCCTGTTTATAATCGGCCACTGGCATATCGCTTTTTTTGGCTTGGCGATAGCGGCGCCACAAGACCAGCCTATAAATTGGCTTTAACAATTTGATGGCTAATTTGTAGTACCAAGGAGGCGAAATGGCCTCAGTGGTTTTTTTGATATTTGATACTGAAGAATAGGCTGAGTTAGAAGCATGGGCGTCTTTATTGTCTGGCATAATCAACCTATGGTCACCTTAAAAAATTGCAGCCCTAGATTACTTTATAAGCATTGTTAAAAACACTAAAACCAAATAATCAGGCACTTTAATAGAACGGTCCGAATAAAAAATAGCCGATATTCTACCGCATTTAAAATTTATAAAATAGCCATTCCTATCAGTAATTTAAGCATTACAGTAACGGGCTAAATAACCGTATCCCTGAGTCAAAAAGCTGCTTGTAAGTGGGTCGGCTTTCCCACTCATCCCACTGTAACAGCTCACACTGAGTTAAGTAAGCCTGTTGGCACGCATAAACCTGCTTTACGATACTTGGGGTATACAGTGCCAAGCTGATTTCCATATTTAAATAAAAGCTACGCATGTCCATATTCACAGTGCCAAACAAGCAATAATCATCATCAATAACCACTGTCTTGGCATGTAGCAAGCCGCCTTTAAACAAAGCTATTTTGACTCCCGCCTCCATCAATATTGAGTAAGAGGCCTGTGAAGCATGCTGTACAAAAAAGGAGTCTACTTTTTTGGGTAAAATTAACGTAACCTCTACTCCCCTTTTAGCGGCTGTGGTTAAAGCAGCCAACAAGGCTTCATCTGGCACGAAATAAGGGGTGGTTATCTGGATGCGGTGATCTGCCCTATGAAAAATCGTCAATAGAGTATTATAAATCACATGTTCGGTAATACGGGGAGCCGAAGGAATAACCTGAGCCATCACATTGTCTATCACCGGCATGTTGGCAATAGCCCGCATATAATCCGGTAAGCTTGGATCTGAATCTACCTCATAATCAGGGTCTTGCTCTGAGGCCTTAAAGTCATGACCATATTCATCACTTAAATTAAGGGAGGAGATTTGTCTGGCCAAATAGCCAGATGCTTTATCATTAATGTCATTAATTGCAGGCTTGGGGCGATATAACTTACGGGTATACATATTGATATTATTTTCAATCCGATAGCCAAGCTGCTCTAGATTACGCGTGCTTTCTGCGCCGATATCGGTAACGCTAACCGCTGCCAACGCCGTGACCACACTCACCGCATTATCACTTTCAATGCGCATGATCAGATCAATCCATTGCCCCACGGCTTTGTCTTGTTTAAAAAACTCAGGATCAACTAAGTTAAAACTACCGGTATAGCCAATATCATCATCAATCACCACAATCTTTCGGTGATTACGTAGGTCACTGCGTTTTAATAAAGTTTTAAACAGACCGACGGGTAAGGACTGATGAATAATAACCCCCGCTTCGACCAGCTTTTCATGCCAATCATCGGCAAAGAAGCTAAAGCTTCCCACACTATCCGCCAATACTTGACACTCTACCCCTCTTTGAACCGCTTCAATTAAAGCCTGAAACACTTCTTGGACTCGGCCTTTGGGGTAAATAATATAAAACTCCATTAAAATTAAAGTGGAGGCATTATTTATATCCTGTATTAAGGTGTCAAAAGTACTGTCTGCAGAAGTTAATAGCTGCATGCTGTGGTTATCATAAACCCCAAAACCAGTATCAAACGTACCAATACGGCTCACACCTTGATAGCGCTCAGATAGAGTATCATCCACTTTTGCTAGCTGAATATCTTGACGTTTGGCCACTCCATTTAACATATCTTGGGCCTGCGAGTTGCGTAGCTTATAACTCTTACCCAGATAAGGCTCGCCCACTAGCATGTAAGCAATAATACTAAAAAAAGGAATGGCAAATAGCAGAACCAACCAAGCGATAGCAATACCTGTATTGCGCTGCGTTGATAGAATACGCACCACCATAAAAATGGTTAGTACTAGGTGAATGGTTACCCCCAACCAAGCCCAGTTGCCCGCTGAGAAGGATTCTAGCGACGTCATAATCCGATCTAGTAGCTGGACTAAATCTGCTTGAGCAGTCAGGACGAAAGAAGAAAGTGCAAATGGAGCCATAAGTTATACGACTGGTTGGGTATTTATTATTAAGAATAAAGAGCTTAGCGATAGATTACTCGCTTGAGGTTAAAAATGCCAACAATGCTTTCTCATTAAGCTGTTGAAACTTCCGAGTGCGTCCCCGATAACCCTTTTTGTAGCTTTCAATAAAGGTTTTGTCTAAAAATCGATTGATCACTTTGGGGTGAATATAAGAGGCACGGCAAACACTGGGGGTATTACCGAGACTATCAGCCACTTGTTTTACCATATCCACCACCAGCTGCTGACGTTCTTTACTATTCGGCTCGCTATCTAAAATAGCTGAGTCAGCATGCTGATACAGATACTCAGCTGCTAACACCGAGGCCATCCAGGTTCGAAAATCTTTGGCACTATACTCCTCCCCAGTGTGCTCACGTAGATATTCATTGATATCGTCGCTTTCCACCACCTGTTTATCACCCTGCTCATCTAGGTATTTAAAAATACGATAGCCTGGTAAGTCAGAACAGGCATTGACTATCTGTATCAAACCCTCATCTTCAAGCTCAATATGATGTTCTTTAGCGCTTTTGCCCACAAAATCAAAAGCTAAGCCGTCCTCGGTTTCTGTCACATGCTTACTTCTTAAGGTGCTCAAACCATAGCTTTTATTTTGCTTAGCATATCTATCGTTGCCGATACGAATTAGCGTGGTTTCTAACAGCCTTACCACGGCTGCTAATACCTTCTCTCGACTAAGTGTCTCTGACTGCAAATCCTGTTCTACTTGTGCTCTTAGTACTGGAAGCTTATCTCCGAAGCCAATCATTGCCTCAAACTTAGCTTCGTCACGGACTTTATTCCACAGCTCATGATACAAGTATTGCTTACGGCCTTTTTCATCCCTTCCGGTACATTGCAAATGCCCATTATCATAATGACAAATCCACACCTCAGACCACATAGGCGGTATGGCTAGCGAATCAAAACGCTTACGCAGCTTTTTATTCTTAACGGTTTTTCCCTGCCCATCTCGATAACTAAAACTTTTGCCCCACCGTATTCGGGTATAACCCGGTTCTTCATCGCTGACATATCGTAACTTGGCCTTTTTCGCTAAAGCCTCATAATCATGCCGAATATCGCCTTCAACTTCTGAAGCTAAGGCCACGTTTTTTGAAGCTCTAGACTTTGATGTGGATTTTGATGGGCTCATAACGATCTCTGTAATTGAAATAAAAAGGAAGATAAGGTTAGGTTTTAAATGTATTTTAAAGAGACGTTAATAATTAACACAGAGGCCCCGTTTAGGAAAATAGTTACTGCCTGTAACTTTAATTCCCCATTCACCTCAACCAGTAATAAAAAAGACTGTACCCTATTGTTAGGTACAGCCTTATTGTCATCACTGTAACTGGTCTTGAATAACTGTCAAATTAAGTCATTCTAATTGCGCCATCCAAACGAATAACATCCGCATTTAGATAGGCGTTTTCAATGATATGCGCCACTAGTTTTGCAAACTCTGTCGGATCACCTAAACGCTTAGGATAAGGCACACTGGCTTTCAATTGCTCTTGTGCTTTTTCAGGCAGACCTGCCATCATAGGTGTGGCGAAAATACCTGGGGCAATGGTCATCACTCGGATACCATGACGGGTTAATTCACGGGCCAAGGGAAGCATCATTCCTACTACACCTGACTTAGACGAAGAATAGCTGGCTTGTCCTACTTGACCGTCAAAGGCTGCGATAGAAGCGGTATTAATAATAATACCTTGGTCTTCATTATTAGGACCACCTTCAGTGGCCACTCGCTTAGCAATACTTGAAGCCACTAAGCGTGCCACATTAAAGCTGCCTGTTAGGTTGATTTGAACCCCTTTGTTGAATTTATCTAGGTCTGCTGGATTATTGTCTCGGTCCAATAGCTTTTGTACAATAGCAATCCCTGCACAGTTGACACTACCGGCCAAACCACCAAACTCTTTTTCTGAAGTTTCGACCGCAGCTTGAACCTGCTCACCACTGGTAACATCGCAGCGGACAAAGCGTACAGACTCCCCTAACTCCTTAGCCAATGCCGCACCCGCCTCTTCATTTAGATCAGCGATGACCACATTAGCACCGCGTGAGACCAATTCTCTAGTGGTGGCTTCACCAAGGCCTGAAGCGCCTCCGGTTACGATAAAAGTTTGTGATTCAGTTTTCATATAAAATCCTTCTAATATTTTTATTTAACTAAAAAATGACCCATCAAAAAAGTAATCAAGGGATACCTCTTTGGTCAAGCCTTCCTATACTATATCTTATTGACGCAATAAAAAACGCTGGATTTTACCACTAGGCGTCTTTGGTAAGGCCTCGACAAATTCGACAAAACGTGGATAAGCATGCGCCGAAAGACGCTTTTGTACCAAAGCCTTAATCTCGCTAACCAACTCCTCCGTACCTATAATGCCTTGTTTTAGCACCACAAATGACTTAATGACATGACCACGCATCTCATCTGGCACACCTACTGCTGCCGACTCAGCAACTGCCTCATGTTCCATCACACAGTTCTCAACATCAGTAGGCCCAATGCGATAGCCTGCGGTAATGATAATGTCATCATCACGCCCAGCAAACCAGAAGGTGCCATCTTCATGACGCTCGACCACGTCACCAGTCAAATAGTAATCGCCTGAGAAGGCTTGTTTTTCATCCCAGCTATAGCCTCTAAAGTAGAAGGCTGGCGACTCGCTGACCACCACTGCCAATTGGCCTTGCGTACCGTCTGCAACGGGTTGTAAGTTATCATCAAGTACTACCAGTTTGTGTCCTGGCATAGGCACACCCATGCTGCCTGTAGGGGCTTCATGAGTCAATGCATGGTGCATACAGCAGGTCATGCCCGTCTCTGTCTGCCCATATTGGTCAAACACTGTACAGCCCAAATTCTCTTCGACCCAGTTAACCACTTCGGTATTCAAGGTCTCGCCAGCTGAGTTAGCAACACGTAAGCATAATTTATCTGCGACATTTTCAAACACGCCACTAGACTTCATCATTCTGAAAGCAGTTGGCGATGAGGCAATATTGGTAATTTTATGACGCACTAGAAAATCAAGGGTGTTCTGAGCATCAAAGCCCATTTCATTAAAGTGAGTGGTCACTCCCATTAATAAAGGACCGGTAATGGCATAATATAAGCCGTACGCCCACCCAGGATCCGCCATATTCCAGTAGTTATCTGTTTGTTGTAAATCAATGGCATAGCGCATATATAAATAAAATGTTGGTAAGGCAGCAAGAGGCACACTCACCCCTTTTGACTTGCCTACGGTACCCGAGGTGAACATCTGTAAAAATGGGGCGTCGGTATCTAATATCACCGCCTCAAATTCAGTATCGAAAGCCTCAATATCGTTAAAATTAGCATCTGAATAGGCATTGGTTGCCTCATCTTCTTTAGTGACTAAGACCATTTGCGGTAAATTGGCGATACCCTCAAACTTTGCTCGGTTCTCAGGGTTGGTAAACACCACCTTAGTATCGACCTTCTCCAGTCTGTACTCGATAGACTCTACCCCAAAAGCGGTAAATAGCGGCTGATAAATCGCACCAATGCGCCAAGTCGCAAAAACAATAATAAGCAGCTCTGGCGTACGGGGCAGCATAGTAGCCACCCTATCGCCTTTTTTTACCCCATAGCTCTGTAACATATGGGCCACTTGAGCACTCTTTTTATCTAGCTCATCGAAAGTAAGTTGGGTAATTTTTTGCTCGGTATCTTCATGAACCAAAGCCACCTTATCCCCTAAGCCGTTACGAATATGTCTACCACAACAAGCTAAATAGGCGTTAAATTGATCTTGTGGATGGTCATTAAAGATTTCTTTAATGAGGGTATCTGGAGTGAATGCTTGATAAAAATCAGCATAATTTTGAGAAGCACTAGACTTTACTGTAGTCACTGACATAATCGCTATTCCTTTAGCTAAGTTATTGATGAAGGGGGAGCATGTGGGCTCCGCAAAAAAGTCCTAACCCTTGCCTCCTTACCCTGTTTAGGAGGAATATCTATTTGAGGGCTATAGACCGTTAGTTTCCTTTTAACCCTTCTATTAATAACCGATTTCAAAACTTATTTCAATACAAAACGTATCATTAATAACAATAATAAAAAAAAGCAGCAAACCGAAATTTGCTGCCTTTTCACAAGCTATTACTAATTAGCTTCAACTGACTATTTGTCAGAAGTGCTATTTGCCATAAGTGCAAAGATAAGCCGTCTCGACCGCGACTTTAACCTGGAACTTTTGATTGGCTTCAATGGTAAAGCTTTCACCCGCCTCATAAGTCACAAACTTATCAGAGCCTGGAAGTTTGACGGTTAATGCACCGCTCACCACAGTCATGGTTTCAAATTCACTGGTACCAAATTCATACTCACCAATCTCCATGACACCCACAGTCGCAGGTTTGGTGGCCGTTTGAAAGGCAATTGAAGTCACTTTATTATCAAAATACTGATTAACGCTTGGCATAGGCCCTCCTTAGAATGGGTAAACCCTTTACTTAAATTGAATAAGTATAGGTCTTAAACACTTGCCTATTCTACTAGGTTTACCCTTAAACTAATATCTAAAATTTTTTGCTAAAGACTTATTCACTAAGCCTTAAATCAAGCCTTTTATAGCTCTGATAACCAGTCTTTCTGACGCAGACTTTGCTTAGTTTCACGGCGCTTTTTCTTACGCACCGCTTCAACATCATCCTTTTGATGCACCCCACCCTTTTTAAGCAGGGGGTTAAAAGCCAGATGATTACGGGGCTTGGTTGCATTTTTTAAAGCGCTTAGATTGGCAGCGTCTTCTTGGCAGCGTCTTCATTGCTACCTAACTGTTTATTACTCTGATTTTCTAACTGTTTCGCCAGTTTTAGAGTTTGTTTCAAGCTCATAATTTTGTCCTAAATATAGTATTTTTTTATAGATTTTATCATTTGCCACTAAGGGCTGTTGATTATTTACTAGCATATCTGTTCTCCTTGGTTTAAAAACTTACCCCTAGCTATCTAGGCTTTAGCACCTAAAATATCTAGCCTTTCACACAAAGCACCTGCTTCAGGGTATGCACCACTTCCACCAAGCTTTTTTGGTTGTCCATGACTTCATCAATGTCTTTGTAAGCACCCGGTATTTCATCGAGGACACTTTTATCTTTTTTACATTCCACGCCTGCGGTCTGTGCTTTTAGCTCATCAACCGTAAAGGTCTTAGCTGCTTTAGTTCGGCTCATTTTGCGCCCTGCCCCATGCGAGCATGAGCAAAAAGATTCTTCATTACCAAGCCCACGTACAATAAAAGACTTAGCACCCATTGAGCCTGGAATAATACCCAGCTCGCCTTCATAAGCACTAATCGCCCCTTTGCGAGTGACATAGACACTCTCGCCAAAGTGCGTCTCTTCTTCCACATAGTTGTGATGACAGTTGATGGCTTCTTTGGTCAGCGTAAAGTGGGGTAAGCCTGCCTGCTTCGATTGCATAGCATCCAATACCAAGCGCATCATCTCTTTACGGTTTTGCACTGCATAATCTTGCGCCCACTGCACCGCCTCCACATAGTCATCAAAGCTGTTTGAGCCCTCGGCAAAGTACGACAGGTCTTTATCCGGCACATGACCAAAACGAGACTGATGTTCTTTTTTGGCCAAATTAATAAAGTAGCGACCGATGCAGTTGCCAATACCACGACTTCCTGAATGTAGCATCACCCACACATCGTTATTTTCATCAAGACAAATCTCGATAAAGTGGTTACCGCCGCCTAATGTGCCCAGCTGTTTTGCCCAAGTACGCTCAAAGCCTTTTAACATCTTTAACAGACCAGGATGCTTGTCCGTGATTGGCTTTAATCGCTTGCCAAGTGGATCAAGGGTTGAGGCTTTAGCGGTGATTTGATTGTGCATATTAAAACCAACTGGCACTTGCTTTTCTATCGCTGAGCGCACTGCTCTTAGACTGTCTGGCAAATCACTGGCGGTTAACGAGGTACGCATCGCATTCATACCACAGCCAATATCTACCCCAACCGCTGCTGGAATAATCGCTGACTTGGTTGGAATAACGCTGCCTACTGTCGCACCCTTACCCACATGCACATCTGGCATCACCGCAATGTGCGAGTGGACAAATTCAAGCTGTGCCATATTGCGTAATTGTTTGATGGCATCTTGGGCGATGTCATTGGTATAAACCTTGACCGGCACCCCTTTTTTACTGTTTTCATTCAAAATTAGCTGTATGCCCATTTTGTTTTACCTTAAATTTTATTCATTTTACTGAGCTTATGCCCGACCCTAAATCCTGTATTTATTCAACTGCAATAAAAGGCGAAAGCACAAGCTGATTTATATTGGTTTGCCTAAAGCAAATAGAGAAATGAGAGTGAATACTGTGTTAAATGACAGACGCATAAAAGCCCATTAACCTAAGGTCAATGAGTGTCAAAGATACAAAAACAGGGAATACTAGAAATGACTTTTAAAGCTGAAGCTAAATTAAGCCAAAGCCAACACTAGAAAAAGAAAGCTAAATCAAGCTTAGTCTAACCTGAGCGAAGTTATAACAAACATCGCATTGCTTTGCATTATCTTGAACACAGTCTTTTTTACACAATGACATGCTGAATCCTCCGTAGGTTATGGCTTATATGCAGGTTGATCTACAACAAAGCAAGTGATTGGATATTAATGATTGTTCTGACCGCTTAAAACCACCATTTATAACCACTGGAGCTTTGGGTCAAAAGTAAACAGATTATAGGAGGCCAGTAGCCAAATATCAAATTTTTCGCTATTGGCCCCAATTACTACTAGCTCAAAATATTACTAGCTCAAAACTTAAACCGGTTAGCTTTAGGGTTTCATTAGTTTTTAATTAACTTAGCGTGTAGCCAAAATCCTGCTAACATCGCTACCACAAACAACATGGACTCAGTATAGCCGGCTAAAGCCGTAACCAGTGCAGGTGCTGGGCAAAATCCTAACATACCCCAGCCTATCCCAAATATTAAACTGCCAATCGCCAGTTGTGGCGTGATCTTGGTGGCCGTGGGTAACTGAAAGTTGCCGTTATCTAAGGCCTTTCCGCCTTTGCTCATGCGCGACTTAACGTAAAAAAAGGTTGGCATGGCAACCGCAATCCCGCCGCCCATTACTAGACCCAATGAGGGATCCCAGCCGTGAAATAAACGTAAGAAGCCGAGTACTTTTTCTGGGTTCACCATTTGTGAAACAATCAGTCCAATAGCAAAGATAATGCCGGATAGGAAGCTAAAGATTAGGGTTAATCGATTATTAGTAGTCATAAGTGGCTCATTATATAAATTTTAAAGCAAATGATTTCATAACTATGCTTAGGCTTAACTTTGAAGCATGGCAAATAGAGTCGCTGTGGCAATACCACTCGATAAAAATAAAATCGTTGCGGTAATTGAGCGTGCAGAGAGTCGCGAAATACCGCAAATCCCATGCCCACTGGTACAGCCAGACCCTAATCGAGTGCCAAAACCTACTAATAATCCTGCTACAATAATTTTCCAGATAGGTTGCCCCATCTCTAGCTGTGGGAAACCATAAATTAACCCATATCCCCAAGTCGCTACTACCATTCCTAGAACAAACACCAACTGCCAACTAAATTTTGGTAATTGAGAAATAGAGCTTTTTAGTATTCCGCTCATACCCATTATATGGCCACTGCCTACTATCAAAACTGAGGCGGCTAACCCAATGATAAGTCCCCCAATTAAGGCACTCCAAGGGGTAAAGCTTGCCATATCAATCCAAGCGTACATACGCGCTCCTAATATTGTATTTAAATATATATTTTTTCAGCATCAGTCATGCGCAAACTTTCAATGGATCGGTATGCAGAGGCACTCCAAATATCCTATTCGTCAGTAGCGCAAAAACGCTGATACAAGACTTGCATAACGGCCAGTGCATCTTCACTAGCAATACTATAAAAAATTTGTCTGCCTTCTCGTCTAGTATTCACTAGTCCATTCTCGCGAAGCACACCAAGCTGCTGTGACAAACTGGGCTGCTTGATACCCGTTGATTGTTCTAAATCACGCACACAGGCCTCACCAGAGCCTACTATTTGGCAGAGCAATAATAGGCGATCAGAATGGGAAAGTGACTTAAGTAAGGCTGAGGCTTTAGAAGCAGAAGCTTTTAATGCTTCTACATCAATACTTTCTACATTTAAGGTATCGGTTGACATGGTTACAACATCCTAGATTTATATTATGGATACTTATTATATACAACAAACCTAGCCTACACATAAACATATTATATAATTTTGTATACTATTATTGCATAAGTTTATGCCGTTTGGCTATATCATTATAAAATTTATCTGCTCAATAGCTGATTGAGCAGATAAATAGTTAATTATTAAAGCAATTTATTGACTGAAATAGAGACAATCCTTACAGTAAGTTAACGCTAAGAATGAGCACTAACAACTAGTAAGAGGGCCAGATTTTTAATAAAGGTCTGAGCTATCCCATGAACGAAGAAAAGCCATTTAGTAGCATTTGTACGGAAATTGAGATTAGAATCATCCCCATTAAACGCTCAATAGCTTTTAGACCTCTATGTCCTAACAGCTTATATAATTTGGTTGAGAAAAATAGAATAACTGCTGAAATAAACCAAGCCAAAAGCAAGGCCATCAACGCCTTTGGAAGGCTTTCAGGGTTCTTTTCAGTTAATAGTATTAAAGTGGCTAGAATTGAAGGTCCGGCAATTAACGGGACTGCCAAGGGGACAATAAAAGGCTCCCCATCTTCATCTTCCTCATCGCTCATCACCCCGCCTCGAGTCGGAAAGATCATACGGATGGCGATAATCATCATAACCAAACCGCCGCCAATAGCCACAGCTTCGGTGCTTAGGCCTAAGGTATGCAAAATACTGCCACCAGCGAATAAGAACAGCACCATTAACAGCAGCGCAATCAGCAACTCTCTGATAATAATAAACTTACGTCTCTCTTCAGGCACCTTATTTAAGACAGATAAAAAAATAGGGATATTACCCAAAGGATCCATAATTAAAAATAAAGTGAGGGCTGTTGCGTAGATCTCCATAAAACTCCTTAATAAAAACCTTTTATTATTTTTTGACGGTAGTAAGTAATTAAAGGGAGTGATGATACCAAAAAAAAGCCGCCTATTTATAGCTTCATTTTTTGGGGGTACCAATCAAGTCCAATATTCTAATTTAGAATTTTTAATAGGCATTACTTCATATTACATTCGCTATTTCAGGGGCAGTACCTATG
>NZ_FUGE01000192.1 GCF_900162825.1 Psychrobacter piechaudii | reverse complement strand
CTTGATATTCAAAAAATCATTGAAGATTCAGGACACACTATTCTATGGTTACCGCCTTATAGTCCTGACTTAAACCCTATTGAGCAAACTTGGGCTTGGGTTAAGAAAAAGCGTCAAGATTGGGGAATAGATTGTATCGATACGTTATTCTTCTATTTTCTTTGGCTGTGTGACTGTTTTTAAGGGCTATGACTATACTTGTAGGATGTCCGCTTTAATCGAAACAAAATCATTATTATTAACTCCTAAAGCCTCTGCATCTTGAGGATGTAAAGTCAAAGTCGGTACAGTCTGTTGTTGATTCAACTTTGGTGCTAAAGCAGTCCGCGTCATGGTATGCCATTGGTCACGCAGTCTACCGGTAATTAAGCGTAGCTTTAAACCGTCATCAACATTCTGGGTTAAACCCAGGCCTAGGTTATTTTGTTTAGTTTGTTTTTCAGCCTTAGACTTTGTTTTATTATTATCGTTGATAGGGGAAAATCTATTCACATCACCAGCCTGTCGTGGTGGGGTAATGGCAACTAGCTTAGGCTTGGCATGTTGAAAGTCAGATGCAATCACATCAATATACTGGCCGCCCCATTGTAGAGGGCTCATAGAATCATAAGGTTGATTGTGTTTTTCCAGTTCAGCCATTAAATCTAACTGTCTTGGATATTTGCTGTTTTCATGACTGGTTAATGCGGCATGCTCTAAGAAAATCTCACTAGGTTCAATATAATCAAACCCTTTAAATCCCATACGTTTTGCCACTTGTGAGAAAATCCACCAATCTGGCTTTGAGTCGCCTACGCCTGTTACAAGGCTACGCTGACGAGATATTCGACGTTCAGAATTGGTTACTGTGCCTGATTTCTCACTCCAAGATTGCGCCGGCAAGACAATATCAGCACAGCGTAAGGTATCACTGTCTTTAGAGCATTCAGAGACGATTACCAAATCACAGGCTGCTAAGGCTTGGCGAAACTTATCTGCTTCAGGTAGGCTCACCACAGGATTGGTAGCCACAATCCAAATCGCTTTTACTTTTCCATCAAGGATGGCATCCGCCACATCGCAAGCCTTAACCACTACCTTAGGTGCTATGGGTTGGGGTGATTGCCAAAACTTACCCACTGACTGACGATGCTCTGCAATGTCTAACTGTAAATGGCCAGCCAGTAGATTTGCCAAAGCCCCTACTTCACGCCCGCCCATAGCATTGGGTTGACCCGTCAATGAAAAAGGACCTGCGCCTTTTTTACCAACGCGGCCTGTCAGCAGATGACTATTGATAATAGCATTCACTTTATCAGTACCACTACTAGACTGATTCACCCCCATGCTAAACGCTGTTACTGTTTTGTCATTGGCGGCGACCAACTGGTAAAACTGCTCAATCTTTTCAGCATCTAGTTGGGTGGCTTTAGCAACCGACTCTATGTCCCATGAATCAGCAGCAGTCACTGCCGACTCTACGCCATCACACTGGGAGGCATATTCAGCATCTGTGCAGCCATGCTCCTCTAAGTATTTAAGCAAACCATTATATAAGTGGGTATCAGTGCCAGGGGCGATGGGTAAATGCAAATCAGCAAATTCACAAGAATCAGTACGACGCGGATCAATCACAATTAATTTTTTATTAGGGTTGTCCTGTTTGGCTTGCAAAAATCGACCAAACAAAATAGGATGACACCACGCCATATTGGAGCCCACCAGCACCAATAAGTCACAGGCTTCAAAATCGGTATAATTACCCGGTACTAAATCGGCACCAAAAGCTCTGTTATGACCGGCAACCGCCGAAGACATACACAGGCGAGAATTTGAATCAATATTATTACTGACGATAAAGCCTTTCATCAGCTTATTGGCCACATAGTAATCTTCAGTCAGTAGCTGACTGGATACGTAGAACATTACACTTTCTGGCCCATGTTTTGCGATAGTATCGCTTAAGCGACTGGCCACATCGTCCAAAACAGTATCCCAATCTGAGTCTTGCTGATTAAGACTATTAGCCGACGGCTTAGGCGGCACTGATTGAGAACTTTGAGTCGCTTGAGTTGCTCGAGCTAATGGTATAGTGAAAGAACTTATAAACTGTTACAAAGCCAAAGAAAATAAAAGAACAAAGTATCGATACAATGCAGACGCCAGTCTTTACGTTTACGCTTGATCCAAGCCCAAGCTTTTTCGATGGGATTTAAATCTGGGCTATAAGGTGGTAGCCATAAAATACAGTGT
>NZ_FUGE01000190.1 GCF_900162825.1 Psychrobacter piechaudii | reverse complement strand
AGGACTCTTTCCTAAGTTGTTAGATGCAGTTTTAGAGGAAGGAAAGTTGTTTGTTATTCCTGAACGTAGAAAGCGATCTTGCCCGAGGGTGGTTAAGGGGAAACCACAAAAATATCCCAAAAAAAAATACCAGTCAGCCTTAACTGACTGGCATTAGGGCCATGGGCCCAGTTTTTAGTTTCTGCCAACAGCTACGAAAAGCTTTCGTTAGATAATGCCTTTAGCTCAATAATCGTCTGGCTAATTAATGATGATCACTATCTGCATAAGACTGCAAACCTAAAGCTGGAGTCGCTGGCAATTCTCTTTCTTGTTTAAAAAAACGAGATTTACCTTCTAAGATTTTATTAACATCTTTAATCAAATCTTCGATGACATCATCATAAATACCAAGGTTCAACTCTCTGTCAAAGCTAGTGTAAGCATGCTTACGCGCAGCAGAGCGCACATCGGTAATACCATGTTTTTGGAAGAAAATATCTACACGGCCATCGCTGTTTAACACACAGCTTAGTATGCCATCATCAACTTCTAAGTCGTAACGCTCAGGGATAAAAATATAATCGTCCACATCCAGTAACTCTTTTTCAACCGTACGGGTTAATAATGATTTGATATCAAACAAAATGACACTCCTTCTAGCTATACAATTTGGTTATATTTAGTAGTTATAAAATAATCAGGTAAATATAGCTGTTATAAATTTTTATTATTTAACTTATTATTTAACACAGGGAGATTTAAAACCTCTCTACCTTATTATTTCAATCTATACTACAAGATGACTGACCCTTTTTTAAGTTAGCTAGTGTAAATCTACGTTGATGATTAGCAAACATCCCAAAATTAACCCTACCTTTTATGGCTAGCAGTCTTCAATACCCATTAAAGCGCAGCAGCTAGTTTTGGCTAACAAACTCATTAATTTGCTGAGTTAATACTTGCCATAGTTTTACTTGTGAAGCTTTACTGCCTGCACCCAAATGCGGACTTAAAATAACACGGGGGTGAGATTGTTTCGCCAGTTGTACAATAGGGTCGCTCTCATCGGCAGGCTCTTGCTCGAATACATCAGTGGCAAAACCTGAAACCTTCTCATATTTAATGGCTTGTGCCATCGCTTGGGTGTCGACAACTTTCCCGCGAGCCACATTAACCACCACTGGATTTCTAGCCATTTTTCCAATAGCCTCTGCATCAATAAGGTGCTTAGTCTCTTTAGTTAAGGGGCAATGTAAGCTTAGGATATCTGACTGCATCAAAACTGTATCAAAATCGGTGTAGTCATTGTTACGTGGTTTTTTGCCTTTACGTTCGGCCCACAGCACTTTCATACCATAAGCTTCAGCAATCTTAGAGACTCGTTTACCAATGTCCCCCAGACCAATCAGGCCTAAAGTCAAACCTTCTAAATCGATAACCTCAGCCTGTATAACCCCTGCTCTGCCTTTTTGCTTCCAGCTGCCATCCATCACTTTGTTATGATAGTTAACCCCTGCCCGCATGGCATTGAGCAACAGCATAAAAGTGTGTTCAGCCACCGTTGCAGTCGCAAAGCCAGGCGAGTTCAACACTTCCACACCGTTATCATCACAGGCTTCAATATCCACTTGGTTTGTGCCCACAGAGGTCAGATGAATTAGCTTTAGATGGGGTAAAGACTCAATCACTTCACGCTCAATTCTTAAGCTACCCACAATCATGATATCCGCATCTTGGCAACGTTCAATAATCACCGAATTGTCTTGCGCAGTGCCACGATAACGAATCAGCTCACCAAGCTTTTCAGGCGTGGTTAACTCAATCCCTGGAGCAAATCTCTCCTCATCCAATAAGACCGCTTTCATTAAACCCTCCTTGCTTATTTTATTGATCTACATTGACGATCACCGCTACCCAATGACAGCTTGACCTAAGTTGTCATCTGGCCTACTAACCATTGCTCAAAGTCAGCTACCTGATCGGCCAAATCAGTCCGTTCTCTCTTCAGTGCTTGTAGCTTGGCTTGCACCTCAGCGATGGTGTACTTGGTATCTGTTAAGGTCCGCTTTAATTCATCAATCAGCTCAACATTTAACGCATCAGAGAAGATAACTACATCAGTAATCACCGCTTGCTGTACATCTAAATGCAGATCAACGATGCCCCAATCAAAGCGGGTTTCGATATGATGCGAGAAGGCCGGAGTTTTACCAAAACGCCAGTCCCAGTCCGCCATCTGCTCATAATATTTGTTGAGATGAGGTTCACTTTTTAAGGATTCTTCATCTAATTCTTCGACTTCTACCGTTTGCCCATAATACTCACAAAAAGCTTCGATAATCGCGTCAGACAAGCTCTCATGAGTAACCGTGTCATTAAAGTCCACTAAGTTTGCCACGCGCGAGCGGACCGACTTGATGCCTTTGGCTTGTAGCTTCAGAGGGTGTGGATTTAGATAATCGCCCAGCTTTTGCATATTGGCATTAACCAGTAAAGTGCCGTGATGGAAACTACGGTCAATTGCATGCTTAAAGGCACTACCCGATATCTTACGCTCACCCACTTGCATGTCATTACGACCCGATTGAGTCGCCTCTATACCCAGTTTCTTTAGAGCATTAATGATAATTTGAAAGTTGGCATCTTGGTTATAGTCTTCTTTGGGCGATAAAAAAGTGAAGTTGGTGTTGCCTAAGTCATGAAACACGGCCCCACCGCCACTTTGACGACGCGCTAAATAGACACTATCTTCTTCCATCTTATCGGTTTTACATTCCACCCATGGGTTTTGGGAGCGGCCAATGACCACAGTCTCCGCGTTACGCCATAAGAACAGAATGTGGGTGTCCGAGTCCAACTCTTGGAATATCCAGTCTTCGGTGGCGAGGTTAAACCAAGGGTTGGTTACTTCTGATTTTAATATTCTTAGTTTCATAATTTTTATCCATAGTTATATATAGTTTTTAAGTCTGGGTTTAGATAAACACAAACTACTTTCATTATTTTTGCTG
>NZ_FUGE01000189.1 GCF_900162825.1 Psychrobacter piechaudii | reverse complement strand
AGTATGGCAAGATTAATTTTAGCTTATAACCCTTTAACGACTTCTTACGACAGTGTGTGTCGCCTTATATCCACCCCCTGAAGTGGGTGGTTTTACGGCGACTGGTGATAAAAATCACCGGTTACCATCACATAGTCTTGCATATCGATAACCTTGCCAATCTCATAGTCTAGCTGTTGATACCCATACAACCCTGACTTAAGTTTTTGCAGGTAGGAAAATAAGTTATCAGTCACCCCGCTGCTGTGCACATAGTGTAAATCGGCATCGCACATAGCCGCAAACTCATCATACTGCTTATTTAGTAAATAGCTAAAACGCTGCTGTTCAAGTTCGCTAATTTTTTGTTTCATAGTCTCTCTTCTTGACCTACTCCCACCACCAAACCTAGCGGTTATGGTTGGGGAATCTTTGCGACCCATAGTAACTTCAATCTAAGATTGTGTCACCACCTTTCGCCAGTACACTTACACTGAAAGTCACGTACTGGGGGAACTCTTTACACAGTAGCAAGTCCTGCTACATCAGCTAACGCCTGTTGGCGTATATTATTGCTTGTATTGATATCACTGTCATGCTGTGTTTGACAGTTAGGACACACCCAATGACGCACCGATAACGGCAGACTGTCTAATTTGTAATGACAATGC
>NZ_FUGE01000208.1 GCF_900162825.1 Psychrobacter piechaudii | reverse complement strand
ATGTTAATACATGTTTTCCCTTTATCAGTATTTTTTATGCTAAACCCGTTAATTTAAGGCCTTAGCGAAGAAAAAAAATAAATCCATATGTTGCTTGATTACTTTTTTAGGGTGAATAAAAGGTAAAAATATATGCTGATTAAGTGGGTATTGTAATTTCTGTAATTATCCAGTAATATTCCCCATCAATGCAAATGATAACTATTCTTATTATCATTTGCATTTGTTTGATAAGAATTTGATCACCTGAAACTTACCTATTGCTAAATCAGCAGAGTGAATATTATGCGTAAAACCAGTCTTAATAATTTATCCCCTCTATTTCTTGCTATTACCTCTATCCTTGTTGTACAAGCGGCGAGTGCTGAGGCAGATATGCCCACCATGACCATGCAAAAAATAACTGTCACCTCCGATAGCTCAGTACGTGAAAGCGTACAACAAGACGAAGTGTATAATGAAGATTACACCCCCGCTCAGCAGGCCTCTCATTTAAGTGACTTTTTAGAAGTTGTGCCTGGGGTGAGTATCGGCGGTACCTCGTCTGTCAACCAGCGTATTCGCGTACGTGGCTTGGATGATACCAATCTAAAAGTATCTATTGATGGGGCTCGCCAAGAGGGGGCTTTGTTTTACCACATGGGTGATGTGACCATTGATCCAGACCTGTTAAAGCAAACCGAGGTAGCTGTGGGTAATAACTCAGTAACCTTGGGTAATGATGCCTTAGGCGGCGCAGTAGCCTTTAAAACAGTAGATGCCGCTGATTTACTAAAGCCAGGTCAAAAAATCGGTGCCAAACTGCATGCAGGTTATGCCAGCAATAACGATGAAGTATTAACTTCAGCGACTGTCTTTGCTGCTCCAGCTGAAAATGTAGATTTACTGGCTTATTATGGTAAGCGCAATGTGGAATCTGGTGAAGATGGCGAGGGCCGCGAGCTATTTGAGGACAGTAAGGGAGAGAATATTTTATTAAAAGCGGGCGCTACTATTGCTGACGATCATCGTATTGGGGCTAGCTTTAGTCGTACTGAAAAGAAAGGGGTTTTCCCATTTCGTCCAGATTTTCCTTCAAGACCTGAAGACCCTATCCCGCAGCAAGTTAAGCGCGACACTTATAATGTAGATTATGGTTTTGATCCTGCCAACCCCCTCATTGATGTTTCTGCCAATGCTTACCAAACTAAGACCCAAATTTTACGTGATTCAGATGGCGAAGCTGGTTATGAGTTTGATGCTGAAGTAAAAACGACTGGGGCTAAAATTGAAAATATCAGTATGATTGAGAGCAGTGTTGGTAATCACAAGCTAATCGCTGGTGTGGAGCATTACAAAAAAGAATCAGCAATGAGCCGAGACTTTGCTAAGGCAAGCAGTGATGAGGCCAAAAATACTTCAGTATATTTAGAAGACCAGTGGCGCTTGGATAAACTTACCTTAACACCTGGTGTTCGTTATGATCGTTATGAGTCACCCAGATTTGTATCAGATGGCAAAATTTATAATAATGTAGTGGGTGCCCTAGCAGCGAGCTATGAGATTGCACCGCGTACGCAGATTTTTGCCAGTTATACCGAGCTATTTAATGGGCCTGATTTGGGACAGGCTATTTTTAATAGCAATGGTGAAGGTATGTATGTCAATAAAGATTTAAAGCCAGAGGAAGGTTATAACTCTGAAATAGGTATTTCTACCACGCTACGTGATTTGACCACAGCCAACGATGCTTTGCAGTTAAGTGCCAAATACTTTAAGTCGAATATTGAAAACTATCAGCAGTTTATTAGAACAGGGAATAGCGCTGGTCGCTATGGTCTAAACTGTACTACTGGAGCACGCGGTTCGGCAGGTAACTTGCAAGATTGCCAGGGTATGATAAACAGCGATGAAGACTATGAAATCAAAGGGGTAGAGTTAGCAGCTAACTATACCACCAATAACTTTGGTATGGGTTTAAGCTACTCACGCGCTCGTAGTGAGGGTGATAAGACAGGCAATAGCATTCCTTCGGTTAGTGGAGGCAGTGCCGATTCAGGTGATCGTTACATGGTCAACTTAAATTATGATCCTACTAGCGAGCTGGGTCTAGGTTGGCGTAGTACCTATGTGGATTCAATCACGGATAAAAACGGCATTAGTAAGCCAAGCTATGATGTCCATGATGTTTATATGAGTTATGCGCCTCGTCAGTTTCAAGATATAAAAGCCACGCTTGGTGTGTATAATATTTTTGATGAAACCTATGCCAATCATTCTTCACGTCTAAGTGAAAGCGAGGCAACGACTGACTTTGAACCAGGTCGTAATATCAAAGCCTCTCTAACCTACCAGTTCTAATTAACCAATTAGCACTATCTGCAAATAAAAATCCCGCTCGCTATCTTTAAAATAGCGGGATTTTTATTGCTAGCTCTGGCTGTTTTTAATTATCCATTATAGTTTGGCATCATCTTTTAAGAAGACTTGACCGGTTACGGTTTTATATAAAGCACATACCATAATTACCATACCCAATAGGCCTAAGGCAGGATAAAGCACGTTAATTAGGGTACTAAATGGGAATAAAGACGCCAATAAAGACAATACTACGAGACTAATGGTTAAAGTACGGAATTGCATCGGGTTTTTCTGTGAGTCATAAAAACGAATCACACAGCCATACAGGTTAGTCACCGCCGTAGTGAAGACAGCAATTACCAATACGATGCTAAATAAGATGCCTACCATTGGACTGATGTTATTGGCAATTTGTAGAAAAGGAATTTGATATTCAATAACATTGGTCAAATCTGATAGCAAAGCCAAAGTAATAAATAACAAACATAGACCTAAGAAGAAGCCCCCCATAACCCCAGCAATTCTAAGGGTCTTTAAGCTCGACTCTTTACCGCCCATGGCGGTTAGAGTGGAGGTAGCCAAACTAACGTTATAAGACACGTAGACAACAGCGGAGGTCCACCAAAAAGGGGTAGCCAAAGTCGGAGTCAGGTTTTTTAGGCTTTCATCAACTGTCGATAATTGATCAAAGTTTGAACTTAAAGTAACTAAAGAGATGGCGATTACACTAAAGATAATAATAGGGGAGACAATGCCCAAAGCACGAACCGAGGACGAAAATCCAAAGATTACAGTCGCCAAAGTCATGCCAGCAATAATTAACTTACCAGTCATCACGGATAGGCCCCAGTATTCATTAATGGCTGCCCCCCCACCTGAGAACATGATACTCACACAGCCGAACATAAAAAATAGCAACACATAGTCGCCGATAAAGCCCAATTTATTGCCACATAAATAATTGAGTACGTCTCTATGACTGCAGGTTTGTAGTCTATTGCCTAGCTCCATAAATACTGAGCCATACCAGATAAACATAAGGGTGGTGATAATAGCACCAATGATCCCTACCAAGCCGTAGCCTGCAAAAAACTGTAAAACTTCTTGACCACTGGCATAGCCTGCCCCAATAACGGCGCCCACATATACCCCAGCATAGCTAATGGCCTTCAAAATCGAGCTACTCATACTTTTATATCCCTATTAAAACTGGTTGCTAAACAGCAATTTATTAAAATTAACCCTGATGTTCTAGTTAACTGATAACGAATTTTGGGGGGTATATTAACAGTAAGTTATAAGAATACAAGGAAAATTATTAAACTTTGGGTTATAAATAAAGGGGGGAGATTGATATTGAATTTAAAGGAAATTTTAGTTTAAAATAAAAATAGCCACTAAAAATTAGTCAAAAAAAAAGAGGCCTGATTTTTATCAGACCTCTAATTATCAGTGTTTCAATGTTGCTCAAGTTTCAATGATACTTAGTTACTTAAGTTTCAATGTTACTTGATTAGCAGCTTGTATCTTGAAACACCGGATGGCGTGGATTAATGGCTTAAATTAAGAATGTTCATTGATCCAGTTTTGCATTAAATCAATTTCAGCTTTTTGGGCATCAATGATTTCTTGAGCCAGCTTTCTCATCTCTTCATTTTTACCATATTTTAACTGTACTTCTGCCATGGCCACAGCACCTTCGTGGTGAGGTAACATACCTTTAGCAAATGCCATGTCAGCATCTTCACTTAAGATACCTTGCATCATGTCATCGTGCATTGATTTCATGCTCGCATCATAAGCTTGACGCATCTCAATGGTGTTAGGCTGCTCTTCAGTATCTGGATTGGCCTCTAACCAGTCTTCCATCTGCTTAATTTCAGCTTCTTGAGCGGCAATGACGTCTTCTGCAAGCTTACGCATGGTGTCATCTTTACCATATTTCAGCTGAATCTCCGCCATATCTACGGCACCTTCATGGTGTGGCAGCATACCTTTAGCAAAGGCGACATCCGCATCATTGGCTTGCATGCCTTCCATCATATCTTCATGCATGTCATTCATGCTGTCCATATACTCTTTACCAAAGTCAGTAGTGGTTGCATGCTCTGCCATATCAGAGTCCATATCATGCTCGTCATGATCCATAGTGGTATCATGCGTCTCCATATTATCTGTGGTCACTTCAGTATCTACTTCATTGGTAGTTTCTTCTGCAGCAGGTTGGCAAGCAGTAAAGGCTAAAGCAGAAGAACACAAGGCGGCAACCCCTAACAGTTTAGCTTTTGATGCTTTAGGGTTAATAGGGGCAGTACGATTATCTAAATTATGTTTATTCATAATAATAACTCCAAAATTGATAGTCTGATAATTATAGCAAGGCTAGAGTCTTACAATGTTTTGAATAGTGAGCCGTCAGTGAACTTTTGCTAGCAATGACAGCTTATTGTTACTATAAGTAGGTATAGTATGAAAGGTAGGCTTAGTATGAGCTCATAAAGGGCAGACTATTATGTTAAGCCGCTGCAATTGAAGTTTGTTCAGAATTAAAGTCAAAAATTATTATCAAAAATAATCAACCCTCCCATTAACTATCAATCACATAAGGTAGAATATGTATCAAGACATCATAGAGTTTTGTTTTAATGAAGTAGGCACCCAGAAGTTCTTTGAAAAAGATAAGGATTTCGATGAGCTACTGACTCAGCGCTTTGAGTCAACGTTACAGCGAGCTGCCGCAGCAGAGTTATTTGGTTGGCGAGAGTGCCCAGAAGGGCGTTTGGCTGAGATTATTGTACTGGATCAGTTTTCTCGAAATATCTATCGTGATACAGCAAAGGCGTTTGCTCAAGATACGATGGCCTTGGTCTTGGCTCAAGAAGCAGTAGCTGCTGGCGTGTTACAAGAATTAGATAGTGTGGCGGCGCGTCAATTGCTTCTAATGCCTTATATGCACAGTGAGTCGAAGCTCATCCATGAGCAAGCAGAACAGTTATTTAAGCAATATACAGATGAGACCGTCTACGGCTTTGAGATTAGACATAAAGTGATTATTGATCGCTTTGGCCGTTATCCTCATCGTAATGAGATTTTGGGTCGTCAGTCTACCCCAGAGGAGATAGAGTTTCTAACTCAGCCAGGATCTTCGTTTTAATCCTAAGCTTTTTTGCTTAATTGAACGATATTTTTTGCTTAAATTAAAAATGTTATTTGGCAGGCATCAGCTCGCCGGTGATAACAATAGGAATAGTCGTGCCAAAGATACCTGGGAAGGCTGTCACCCCAAAGTCATGACGATTAACCAGGGCTGTGGCCTTGAATTTTAAGGCACTTGGCTCAGTTTTTGACTGGGTATAAACGTCAGTCAGGGTCACTTTTACCGTCATGGGCTTGCTTTGACCTAAAGCATTAAACTTGCCAGTGACATGACCTTCTCTTGGGTTTTTTAATTTGGCACCTGAAGAGGTAAATTTAATGGTGGGGTACTGCTTAGTGTTTAATAGCTCTTTGCGACGAATAAAATAGTCGCGCGGCTTTAGGTCAGTATCCACGCTATCTGTATAAACCGTAAAACGCACAGTTGTGTTTTGCGGTTTATTTTCATCATAATTAATGGTGCCGTCAACCTTGTTAAATGTGCCTTTAATCATAGACTTCTTTAGATAAGACACCTCAAAGTTTACGTTGGTCTTTTGAGGGTTAATTTGCCATTTTTGCGGGGTCGCAGCGGTCGCGACAAGCGGTGATAACAGTAATAAAGCACAGCTTATGGTCCTGCTTAAGTGGTCCTGCTTAAGGTCTTAGTTGATTGAGTAATCTTGGCAGTGGTCATGGTGAAATCCAATAATTAAATAATCCGAGTAAAATATTGATCTAACAGGGATATCAGAGGCTAAAGCTGCGTATTCTACCATGTTGCTGCACTTAAGGTTTGTGTTCACAGGTTATCAATTGTGACTCTTTGTTAAGTGTATCTACTAAAATAATACTTAGCATTAAGAGATAATGAGCTGATGAGAGTAGAAAAATATCCTAAATGATAATAATTCTTATTTACATATAAAACGATTTCATATATTATGCACTAAAAATAAATGAGTAAAAAACAACTTTAATTAACAGGGATCTAAAACCTGGCTTTACTTCTTATGATGAAAAAAACAAGCGACAAATCAAATCTAATTAAAGTTAATGCCGCAACGGCTATTGCGGTGCTGGCGATGCATGTAGGGATAGCGGCTGCTTTGGTACACATGCAAGGACCAAAGCCAGTAATCAAAGAGCCAGAAGAGGTTAAGCCCATTGAGATTCAGATGCTGTCCCTGCAAGAAGCAGTAGAGCCTCCGACTGCTGTCCAAACCAAACAAAATACCCCTCAAGTAACTCAGGAGCAGGTGACGAAAGTTCAGTCACAGCCTAAGCCTGCGTCAAAACCAACAGAATCCGTGAAGCCTGAGCCTGAAATTCAACCTAAACCTAAGCCAGTCGAAAAAAATGAGCCTGAACCTATCCAGAAAGTGCAGAGTAAGTCAGAGGCTAAGGTTGAAACTAAGACTGCAGAAGCGCTGAATAATCAGAAAAGCACTCAGCAAACTTCTCAACAGACCATTCACCAAGACGTACAGCCTGAAGTATCTACTAAGCCAAATTTTGATGCTAATGAGCATCAGCGTTTGATTGAGCAAGCTGCAAGAGAACAAGCTGCAAGAGAACAAGCTGCAAGGGAACAAGCCGCAAGGGAACAAGTCGCAAGGGAACAAGTCGCAAGGGAACAAGTCGCAAGGGAACAAGTCGCAAGGGAACAAGTCGCAAGGGAACAAGCTGCAAGAGAACAAGCTGCAAGAGAACAAGCTGCAAGAGAACAAGCTGCAAGAGAACAAGCTGCAAGAGAACAAGCTGCAGCCAGTAATGAGCCCAAAAGCTTCTCAGCCAACCAAGCCCGCTGGAAGCGTAAGCCTAGACTTGAGGTGCCACCGCAGGTCGCTAGAAAATCAAACTCAGGAGATGTGTATCTCGTGATATTGGCGGTGACCGTAGATAAACAAGGCCATGTCGCTGATGTGAAAGTGACTAAATCCTCGGGAAATACAGTCGTAGATAAGGCGGCTATTAGTCAGGTTAAAAAAAGTAAGCTGCATCCTTTTGAGCAAGACAAAGCGCCCGTAGTGGGGCTAATAAACCTGCCTATTGAGTATATAGTTGAATAACTGAGCTTAGCTAAAGCGATACAAGAGATATCCGTGGGCTGATAAATACTTCTTGATTGGCCCTAATTTATAAAAAACACCCTATCTATCATTAAGGATTGAACATGGATTTTGCAGCTTATTGGCAATATACCGATGTTGTTACCAAGTTTTTGTTTTTTAGCCTATTGGCCTTGTCGATAGCGTCTTGGATAACGGGAGTATTGCGTCTTTATCAAAGCAGTAAGCTAAAACAAACCGTTTCGACTGATTTGCAACAGGCGGTTAGCAGTGAATCTAAGAGTATAGTCGACTTGGATAGCTCAGAGCGAAAAACTGTGGTAGAGCAAATCTTGTTAAAAGAGATTGGTCGCTATCGTTTTGAGGGTGAAAAAGGGTTGGCGATATTAGGCACAACGGCAGCTATTGCTCCTTTTATTGGTCTATTTGGTACAGTCTGGGGAATATTTCATGCCTTGCACAGTATCGGTGAGACAGGGCAGGCAGGCTTGAGTCAAGTGGCAGGTCCTGTGGGTGAGGCTTTAATTATGACGGGCTTAGGATTAGCCGTGGCCATTCCTGCTGTTATCTTCTACAACATTGCGATGCGTATTAACCGTAAGACCTTGTTTATCGCCAATGACACCGCTTACGGCCTGTTGGGTGCTACCGCAAAATCAGAAAACCAGAACGAAATTCCCAGATAGGAGTACGACATGGCTTTTCAATTAGGCGATGATGATATGCAAGCAATGAATGAGATCAACCTCATTCCCTTAATTGATATCATGTTGGTGTTGATGGTTATATTTCTAGTAACGGCTTCGGTGCTCAATCCTTCAGTACCTTTAGATTTACCACAGACCAGTGCCGCGGTACAGCCAGTAGAACCTAAAGTGATCCAAATTAGTATTGATAAAGATGCAGGGATTTTTTGGGATGAGGAGCCACTAACGCTGCCGCAGTTGCAGGCCCGTTTGGTCGAAGAATCACAGAGTCAATCCGATGTCTCTATTCATCTGCGTGCGGATAAAGAAGCCCGTTATGATACTGTGGCTCAAGTGCTAGCACTGGCTAGTGAAGCTGAAATGACAAAAATTGCTTTTATTAGTGAGTAAAATATAGAAGTCATTGCCAGATAATAAGATAAGTTTAAGATAAAAAAATAACCCTACTAGGCTAAGCTTAGTAGGGCTTTTTTATGATTAAGCACGTATTTATGATTAAGCACGTAGAACAGGGAATCGTTTTATCATAAATAGCATCAGCAGTAAGGCCATTAAGCTAATCGCTGCCCCAACATAGCCCACACTAGATAACGAGATGTGAGTCACGGCATAGCCACCAAATAAAGCACCGGTTCCTATGCCTAAGTTAATAATGCCTGAGAACATAGACATCAGCATGTCTTGGGCGTGTAGATCTACCATCAGCACTTTAGCCTGCATCGAGATGATAAGCAGCATTAATGCGGTTCCCCATAAAGTCGCATTCAGGCTAAGTACCCAAATCGAATTTACCGTAACTAATAAAGTCGTCATCGATACCAACATGATAATAATAGAAGCCAGCATCAGTAGGGTGCTGTGTCTGTCCCCCCAGCGGCTAAATAACACACTGCCGATAATCCCTGCACCGCCAAATAGCAATAAGATGAAGGTAGCGTAGTTTTCACTAATGGCTCCAATCTCACGCATAAAAGGCTCGATGTACGAGTAAGCAGTATAGTGGGCGGTAAATACGGTGAAAATTAGTAAGTATAAACAAACCAATAAAGGGTTCTTTAACAGCTCAGGGACTTTTCTAAATGAGCCTTTAAACATACTGGGTAATGTCGGCAATAGCCTTGCCTGCAACACAAATACCACCAGAGCCACAAAGCCAATACCGCCAAAAGTGGTGCGCCAACCATAGAGCTGACCGATGATACGCCCTAAAGGCACGCCAAGCACCATAGCCAGTGAGGTGCCTGTGGCTACCACACTTAAAGCAAATGCCTTTTTGCCCTCAGGAGCAATACGAATGGCGATGGCAGCGGTAATCGACCAAAATATGGCATGAGAAAAAGCGATACCGACCCGACTAATCAATAAGACATTAAAGCTCCAAGCGACCACGGATAGCACATGACTTACGATAAATAAGGCAAATATACCCAGCAGCAATCGTTTGCGCTCAAACTTACTGGTAAGCAGCATCAGGGGCAGTGACATGGCGGCCACAATCCATGCGTACAAGGTCAGCATCCAACCGGTCTCAGCGGTGGTGATGGAGAAGTCTTGAGCAATATCACTTAATAGGGCAACCGGGACGAACTCAGTGGTGTTCATCACAAAAGCACTGATGCCCATTAAGATAACTTGAATATATTGGGTTCGGCGAGAGACAGGCTCTGCTTCATAATTATTTATCATAAGGTCTAATAATTAAAAGGACTCATTAATGATAACGGCCTATAAAGACAAAGCAGTTAAAATTAATAAGTCAAAAGTAAGCGATAAGAGAGGGACAACTAGAGCAGTCTGAAGTAAAAAGCCAGGTATCGGGAATACCTGGCCTGTTACCGCTAATTATAATAGATTAATACTTTTCAAGCTCATCAAATAACCATTCACGAGCCTTGTAAATACGTCTTAGCCCTAAGAACAAGCTAAAGCACATAACTATCAATACAAATGTGAACGGCAATCCTGTACTGACAGAGCCAGACTGTAAAGAGGTCAGAGCTGCTTCACCACCGCCATATAGTAGGGCAATAGCAATCATACCTTGAGCAATGGCCCAGAAGATACGCTGTAACACAGGTGCTTCAAGCTTACCACCGGCAGTAATGGTATCAATCACTAGAGAGCCTGAGTCTGATGAGGTGATAAAAAACACCAATACCAAAACAATTGCAATCAAGGAGGTGATCGTAGCAAGTGGCAGATTGTTTAGCATCTCAAATAAAGTTAATGAGGCATCGCCCACGCCATTGGCAAGTTCACCGACTTGGTTTTTATACTGACTTAAACCCGTCTCACCAAATACAGTCATCCAAATAATGGTCACTAAAGTAGGCACTACCATAACTGCGGTAAGGAACTCACGTACCGTACGGCCTTTTGAAATACGAGCGATAAATATCCCTACAAATGGTGACCAGCTTATCCACCAGGCCCAGTAAAATAAAGTCCAGCCATGATAAAAGTCAGTATCGGTACGGCCGACAGGGTTAGACAAAGGTAGAATGTGGGTGGCATAAGATATACCAGTGCCAAACATTTGTCCAATAAGCTCTAAGGGGTTTGAGACGATAAAGATGAATAACAATAATAATAAGGCGACCAGCATGTTGAAGTTAGACAGAATCTTAACCCCGCCATCTAGACCACGATAGACCGATAAAGTGGCCAACATAGTCACCACAGCAATGATGATCATCTCAACGACGTTCACGCCCAGATCAATACCGAATAAGTATTTGAGACCACCAGCCGCTTGCTGAGCTCCCAGACCTAACGAAGTTGCCAAACCAAAAATAGTCGCTAGTACTGCTAGGATATCAATGATGTGACCTGGCAGACCCCAAGTTTTTTCTTTAAATATAGGGTAAAACACAGAGCGTAAGGTCAAAGGAAAGCGGAAGTTGAAGGCAAACAATGCCAAAGACAGACCCACGGTGGCATAGATGGCCCAAGGGTGAAGACCCCAGTGATACATAGTAGCACCCATGGCCGCTTTATAAGCTTCAGGCGTGCCAGGCTCAATACCTAGAGGCGTGCCTGCCCACCCAGTGGCATAACCCAAAGGTTCGGCGACCGACCAAAACATAAGGCCGATCCCCATACCGGCTGCAAATAGCATCGATAGCCAAGACATTCGGCTAAAGTCAGGGGTTGCTTTAATACCCCCAATACGGATACTGCCGTAAGGAGAGAGGATAAGGAGTAGACAGAATAAAACAAACAGGTTGCTAGCACTGACCATAAACCAGTCAAAGGTGTTAACCACCCAGCCCTTAGCACCATTTAGCCAAGTGTTAGCAAGCTCTGGCATGGCTAAGGTAAAGACCACGAAGGTCAAAACCAGTAGGGCAGTAACACCAAAAACTGGGTTATGTATGTCCATACCCATGACCTGCACATTATTTTCACCCACCTCATGGTCATTGGTATAGAGCCGTTTACGGAAACGGTCAATTAATGATTTTGGGATTTTGTCAGGATTAATACTCATAATATTGTCCTATGTAAAGTTGATAAAATTCGAGCAAAAAGTCTTGCTGATATTTACTACCTTTATCAATATTAGAGTAGCTTTAAGTCATAGAAGAGGCTTTATGGTTCCTTAGCACAGGTTACTACCATGACCGCTAATATTGAACTGAATAAAGAAGTCTAAAAATAGAGTTAGACGTATTTATTGATAGGCAACAAGCGTCATAATCCCTGTCACCACACCAATAAATGGAGATGTATAAAAAAAAGATAGTAGTTATAGAGACGACTAATCGACTCTATTTGGCAAAAAAATAGGCCGATTATCCTAACAAACCCTTAATGTATGTCAAATTCTGGTTACATATCGGTAACAATATAATCGTACAAGTTAAGTAGAAGCTTCATTGGCATGAGACTTAAGTAAGCTATTTAAAATAGAAGCAATCAAAATAAAAGATATGCCCAGATACTGAATGGGAGCCAAAGATTGATTTAATAAAACAGCCGCCAGTAAGATGGCTGTTAAAGGCTCAAAGGTGGTAAAAACTGAGGCACGGGTGGCAGGAAGCTTCTCTAAAGCTTTCATATAAAGAGCAAATGGAATTATGGTTCCAATCATCGATAGTCCGACGACATAGCCCCACGTAGGCAAGGGTAGAGCGGCTAATTGATGATAAGTCTCATAAGTGGTTGGCATAAACATCAGTACCGCTGCACTAAAGGATACTGAGGTAAAGAACACTAAGGGAGCAGGGTGGGTATCGCCCATGGCTCGTTTCCCCAAGACACCGTATAGCGAATAACACACCCCTGACATTAAGCCGGCCAATATCCCCCAGTTAAGCTTGGCTTCCTCACCAAGCATAGTTAGGCCAACGCCGATCACAGCTAGTAAGGCCAGCATTCCCGCTTGTTTGGTAATGTGCTCATTTAACAGCAACGCTGAGAACCCTAAGCTGAATACGGGAGCGGTGTAGAGTAGTGCTACCGCTGGACCAGCGCCTAAGCTGACAACGGCCATGAAGTAAAAAACCGACATGCCCAGCACGCCGATTAAAGACTGTATGGCCAATGCTGCCCACTGTCTGAGGGTTAAAGCTTTAAGATATCGCCATAAAAAAGGCAGCAGTGCTAGCAACACCACTCCAGAGGTGACCACTCGCAGTATGGTCAGTTGCCAACCTGTAAAGCCGAATCGATTTAGATAGGTCGAGAAGATACCTAATGTACCCCAGCAGATGGCGGCCAGAATGACCTGGGCTATGCCAATCCAAGTGTTATTGAGTATGGGGTATGCTGATTTTGCGGTGTATTGAGTCAACTTGTCATTCCTTTAAATTACCAAGCACTCATCAAGCTCTAGGCAAGAGAGATTAGGCTAAGTGTTGGTGGCAATCCGTGTTATCTGACGATTGTAATATATAGTGAGCTTAAGAGATAGCTGTGAGTTAGGTAATGGCTGTTTTCTTTTGAGGTAGGGAAATGCTTTGATTGTGAGTATGAAATCAACAAATACAAAAAAACCTCAGATAGCTATTTATAAAAATACGTATCTGAGATTGAAGTAATGAAGTAAAAGTGCAGCTTAAAAATAACTTATATTAGAAGTTTTCAAAGTTAGAAACTATGAAGAAACCTGTTCAGCTATCTGTAAATTATTAACTAAAAGATCAACCATCTCGTTTCCATGCTGTCTGATTGTGTCCTTATCCCACTTGATACCTGTGTCATGTATATAATCAATCATTTTAAAGAGCTTCAGGCTGTCTATCTGTTTGGCATCTAAGAAATATTTTACTTTCACAGTAGGCATATCGTTAGTTACACGAGAATTAAGACTATGACTGATTAAACATAAGTTGCCAAATGAGTGAAGCAATGTGTCAGGTGAGTCTTTTTCATTAATTAAGATGTCTTTATCTCTTTTGTTTTGAGGGTAAAAATGCTCTATTGAACTACGAGACGTAAAGGTAAAACTGGGCTTATTGTTTCGTATCCATAGCAAATAATCTAAGTAGTTAAACACAAAGATATTACGAATATTTCCATATCGTAGGTAATGCTCTATCTGTGAGCGCATGTCGTTTGAGTACACATTGTGCTTATCTTGTTTTAGAGATAGAGAGTTTAGATTTGATGTCTGATAGATAATTTGGTGGTATTCATCAGGATTATCTGTCAAATATCGTCTTAGCATGAAGGCACGAGCAATAGCTTCTAAATGCTTTAGATAAGACAGACTATCTAGCCCTGTCTCATAGTCACTGTTGTTGTAGTGCGTATATAAATAAGATAAAGCAGCATTGAGCCAGTGTTTGTAGTTCATAGTTGGAGTGGAAACGTGAAAAGCACTTTGCAGCATGACTAAGCTATCGTTGTCTTGCTCAAAGCTGTTTTTGTAGTAGGCTGAATGACTGCTTTTGCTCATGGTCAGCTTTTTAATAGTCCAATGCTCTTTGCTGTCTTGAGCATTTCGCTTAATGATGAAGTGATCAAAAACAAACTTCATTTTTAGCAAACAGTATATAAAAGCTTTGACTTGGGATAATACAGAGAAGTGCTTGCCATTATCGAAATTGGTCTCAGTTAGGATGTGGTCTTCAAACTGAACCAGCAGTTGCTTATCATCAAGCGCAATATCTTGCCGGCTTGAGGACTGCTCATTAATCATAATTCTTAACACATGAAGCAAGAAGTTAGAGAAGTTGATTAAGCTGTAGTAGGCTTCCCCATCGCTATTTTCGTCTGCTGACCTACTGTCTGCTGTTTCATAAGGGTTGATTGGATTATCGTAATAGCTATCAAATAGTATGTTATGCAGAGTAGGGGCTGGCTTGTTATCATTGCTATGCTCCTCACTTTTATAGCGGTTGTGATGTTCATAGACTGATAGTAGATCATCAAAGTTTTGAGGCACTAAGCAAGTAAGATCTTCTGAGAATATTTTTTTACGTAGTGTAGTATTGAAACCATACTGCACGTATTGGTTCATATTGGAGCAGGCCTCCCACACATTGTGAATAAGGGCCTTTGCTGTATCTGACTCCGCTAAGCTAAGCTCAGATGATGCTGCGTTTTTAATTACTACCAACAGACGCGCTTTAATGATTTCATGCTTTGATGCTGTTGTTATTGACGCTATCTTTAAAGTCACCTAAATACCGATAACCTAGTGTGTCGGAACAAACGTACGACACGATTTTTGCGTGAGTCGTTCGATGCAGATGCTGTTACTCATGTGATAGATCCCTTAATGAATGACAAGTTCGAGTGAGTTGACTAATCACGTCATCTACCGATGTTAATGACTTATTCTCGTAGTGCGTTGTTTCATCGTCTGTATATTCGTCTCTGGTATCTTTGTCCTGGGTAGGTGCGTGTTGAAGCTGAAACCCATTGCTCTCAAGCACATCCGCAACTTTTTGAGGGTAATCGTTTGAGGAGTCATTCTTAAACCGGACTATGAAGTTGCCTGGAGACTTGATAGTTTCAAACGAGTAATCATTACCTGCATAATGCCAACCTGTTATCTTGAGAGAGGCTTGCTCATGAGTGGACTTAACTTCTTGATATTTTAAATCAGAGAAGGGTAGAAGTTCTTTAAGCTTATCTTTTAGCTGAATCTTTAATACGAATGTGTAAAGCTCGCTATGATAATGATTACGCTGAGACTGTGATAATAATAAGACTTCTATCTTATTAGCTTCAATCTTATGAATTTCAATAAACCCTTGCTCGCAGTATTCAAAAATCTGAGGATATCGTATGAGATATTCACGCCATTTATCAAATTCATTATTAGCCAAAGCCACATCACAAATATTCTGTAGTGATGCTCTAATATTATCAGCATCAAAATTGGCATCATCTAGAACAGCTTTTACGTGAGATTGTCTTGTCTCCATTGTTTCAGAGCCAATCCGTAACAATCTTTTCCAGCTATGATCACGATTGATATTGTTTTTGAATAGTCGCGTACTGAGTAAGTTGTAACGGTCATACCATGTCTTTTTAGTAAAATAGATACCTTTAGTCAGGGTTGCTCTCTCCCATAAATAGTCTATGGCTGCAGAGCTAGTAGATATTTGGTTAAAGACAGAACCTAGAGATCGATCGTATTTTTTAAAGTTATCCATTAAGTCATTATCTTGAGAGGTGTCCCAATTGCAATCATTATTATTGCGATAATACTCAAGAATATCAGAGAAGTTGAGTAGACAACCTATTTGACCCTTAAAGAAGGGATGGTTTTCAGCATGTAGGATTGTGTTTTTCCAGTCATCTGATTTCAATATAAGGTGGGCTTTAATCTTTTCTTCAAGGATTTGATCTCCTAAAAAGCCAGTAATATTAATAGGAGAAATAAGAATATCTAAGATTGAGTCGTTGGTATGAATGAGGGACTCAATGGAAGTTAATGCACGATGGAAGTCATCTGTACTATCTACGATTGTATTCTCAGTCAGATTATATATTACGCGCGACCAGTGAAATAGCTTGTCGCTATCCAAATCAGATGAGTGTTTGGATAAATAAGAATAAAAAGCGAAGAACCTGAGCTTATCAATATAGCTGGTGTCATTAATTAAAATCTTTTTGAAAATATCTGATTCGTTAAAGTATTTATTCTCACCCCAATATATTCTAATACCTTGACCAGCATCAGAGTTATGCAGTAAATCAAATAGATTAATCAGACGTATAATGAGGTTTTGATTTAAGCAATTCAGGCTTTCATATTGAGAAATTGTGCTAGGAAGAAGCTTAGAGCCACTCCCCATCAATAATGATAAGTTATCTTTGCTAACCTCTTTATTATCTAACAAATATTGATACAAGATGATCAAACGAATGAAATTCATTAGCTCATCATCATAAGTATTATCTTCTGAAGCTAAGTTTCGATATGGCCAAAATAGGTCTGCCCAATCAGTATCAATCTTATGAACGAAGTAGCTATAACCATCTACCGGTGTGTTATTAAAGCCTTTAATATCTAATTGATAGATAGGCCAATCGGTTTTATAGGACTTTATAATTTGCTCAAGCTTGGCTTTAAAATGCTCGAACGCAGTAAGAGGCTTACCTCGAGCATTCATTTTAATGTATAGATCATCAGTTAAACCGAATGATTCTAACTGTAGAAACTGAAAGGTTATATAAGGCGTTTTTGTCTCAGTGAGTCTTTGATATAGCCCATCATCATAGCTTGAGAACTTATCTTGAATGGCATCTAGCATATTTAAGCAAGCTTGAACGGTAGGATCTAGTTTCCAGGAAGAAAAGAACCATTTACAATCGCTGATGAGCGCACTTATCTTTGAATTATTTGAATTATTTGAACTTTTGGATTGATTGAATTTTTCTTCAAAATCTGTATCCGAGGTCAAAGCATCAAAAAACTCTGTTGAGCTTGGGCGGGTTTTATAACTAAATCTAGACTTGTTGTTAAGTGTAAATTGCTTCCTGAACTCAGACGTATAGCTTTCTTTTACTGCCAAAAACCAATGCAGTAAAAACAAAGTCGTTAATCTTTGTTGCCCATCAAGTACTGAAAAGGACTTATCAGACTCTACACTTCCATAGATGAAATCTAAGTCTAAAGATTGATCCGATATGGCACGATTTGTTGTGAGTGCAGTAAAGAGGGCGTCTAAAAACATGTTTCTAACTTCATGTTGATCTTCTCTGCCTTGAGCGTAGTCACGTTGGATAATTGGGATTTCGACACGCTCGACTCTTTGAAATAATTCACTAAAAGTTATTTTTTTACCCTTATCCATAATTAAGCTCCCTTGATACAGAAAAAATCAATAAATGTGTCTATCATTGCCTGTTGATAGTCTGAACTATCTTTGCTTTCCCAAAACAGCATTTTATCTACGTTTTTGCTGTAATACTTTAAGAACACATTCTTAGTGCATAAAGGGACATAGGTGGCTTGTTTATCGAGCTGAATAATGCTTTTTCTTTTAATAGGGAAAATAGCATTCTTATAGCTACGATTGGTACCGCTATCAAGCAAAGTTAAATTACCTATAGAGTTATCTACTTCATCATTACTATTAGGGTTATAAAACTGGGTGACACGCTGATATAACTCTTCAAACTGAGAGTACTTGAACGAAGTTCTATTCAGGCTAGTCGCTTGTTCTTTGATGAGCTGTGCTTCGGTAAGCTGTTCATCTGATAAGTGCTTTTCTTGTTCAATAACATCGCCGTCTGAAATATAAGCAGCAACTTGTTCAAGCCATTTTTTTTGCGTATCTTGAGTTTTTGGCATATCAGAAGCAACTGACCTAATATGCTCAATATCCCATTTATCTAATTTGTAGCGCTCAAACTGAAATCTCGCATTTGATTTAGGATTGTTCAGTAAACTAACTATATTAAAAAGCAATAGGACGCCACGTATCTGATTATGCTGTTTAATAGTCTCATAACTGAGAGAGGATAGGAGTGTCTCGATACTATTTTCAAGTTCTTCAAAAGGTTGAGTGGGATTTTTAGAGTCAAAAAACACTAGTTGGATTATTTTATCAAGGAGTTTGGTTTTAAAATCACTTTTACTGACACTGTCATCTCTAGTTTTGAATATATCTTTGATATCGTGGCCTTGATGGATCAAATAGCCAATCAAATGATAAAGTGAGCGATCGTTAAACCACTCTTCGAGAACCATAAATACTTTTTTAATTTCAAGCCATTCATCACTGACATTAACATTGTGATTTTCAAGCCATGAACTGAATTGTAAAAAGGTTCTAAGCTTGTCACTAGCGATAATATTATGATCGGAACCAAGCTGTGTGGCTCTAAGATCTAAGACAAACTCTATACGATTGTCTTTCTTATCATCTTTGCTTAAGAAATACCAAAAAGCGTCATTTTGTAGACTCTTTTCGATTGAATCCCATTCTTGCGATATCCTTACTTGTTCTAAATCAGCAATGATGCTTTTGTTCTCATTACTCTCATTAACGTTGTGTTCGAAGTTACTGGATTTTAGGAATAATGCTTTGACAAGTTCTGCATTAACCAATGGGATTTTACCCATGTTTAAACGAGTAAACACATCGGTAGCATTTTCATGTTCGCCCAGCTCATACCAGATAAACTTGACTTTAGGATCTTCTGTATCATCACTATTCAACAATGTTTGAGTGAGTTTGAAGGGTAGCATAGGATCTTCATTGTCAAACCATTGTTCAATAGTTGTTTTTGCATTACTAATATGGAAATAATCAATATTATCTTCTGCAAGATTATCATCTAAGTTTTTTAAAAAAGCTTCAGAATCTGCTCTTGTCTCATAGCTTAACTGATAGCATGACTTAATTATCTTAGGAAATAATTCTCCTAGATAATGTAAAATAATATAAATTGTGGTTAAACGTTGTTGACCATCTACAACCTCCCATTTATCATCATTTTTTTTGACGACTATTGGTTGTAGGCAATAGAACTCGGGCTTTTTAGCTTTTTGTTGAAACTCTTTTAGGTCATTTAGCAGGTCGATTACTTGACGTTTAGTCCAGCGGTAGCCCCTCTGATAAGCTGGTATAAAAAACTGATTATCTAATAAATCGCTTATTGGTTTCATCACCAATTGATTGTCTTGCATACTATTCCTTATAAAATTAATCCACTAACCGCACTTTACGGTTAATAGCTGTTGCATCATGCTTTGTTTAATGGCTCTGGTTTTCACTAGCCTGTTTTTTAATACTTTCAATCTCTGCATCTATATCAAAAAAGGATAGACGTAATACGAGCCTATTACAATTATCACCAATATTAGCAGATATGAAAAGGGGTGCGCGACATTAACTGTCGTAAATTTTTATGAAGCTGTTCTAATAATCTATTAAATAAGTAATAATCAGTCATAGCCAGTTAATTACCCAAGCTTATTGAGTATAGTAGCCACATGCCAACATTCACATTCCAGCCTGACTTTGCACGTGATGCTTCACCACAGCCAGATTTACATCCTAATGCTATGCCGTATGATTTAGATATGGCTTATCAGCATATTAAAGAGCTTGGGTTTGCATTAATAGAGCAGAGTATAGAACCGGCTGTTATTCAAAACTTGGTTGGCAAGCACGGAGATAAAGCGTTCTCAACTCATAGCCTGAGTATTAAGCCTGAATCCTGCCCGCCTAATGAGATTGCCTATTATTATGGATATCCGACCTTTGTAACGCATCAAGGTTGGGGCGTGATAGCCGAAGCTAAGAGGCGGTATGCCATAGAGGATGTGGTCGCGGTTCATCGAGTAGGTTTTTTAGATGTTGAAGACATCAGGTTATGGGTAGGTGTGACAGCTGAGTCCAAAGAAGTTGCTGATGAAGCAAGTCAATGGATAAGAGAGACGTTGGAAAAACAGCTTTGTTTGTGGCGTTATGATTTTGATAAACAGGATGTACCGGAGTGGCTACAAGTTAATCGTTAATAGTGTAATGGTTATAATCCGAATTAATCCCTAATAAAAATATAACAGAAAACCGGTAGGACCCTTTAGAAAGGTAAAAAGGAATTGTTATGAGAAGAAATGGTAACCAGATACAGTTTTCTCCGTCTGATTTGATGACGTTCATGCAAAGTCCTTTTGCATCCTGGATGAATCGATTTAAGCTTGAGTACCCCGACAAAGCGCCTGCGCAAGATGAGGATGATGAGCTAAGTACCTTTTTACAAAACAAAGGCTATGCTCATGAAGATAAACTCAAGCAGTTCTTTATTGATCAAGGTAAACATTTAAAGGTTATTGATGATACTGCAAGTCAACATGAGAGGTACGCTCAAACGATTGCTGCTATGCAGGAGGGCTTTGAGGTTATTTTTCAGGCAAGGCTTGAGAAGGATCAGTTTGCAGGTTATGCCGATTTCTTGGTCAAAGTAGAGCATCAAGCTGGCGAGGCGCCAAGTCGCTTAGGAAATTGGCATTATGAGATTTGGGATACCAAGCTGGCAAGTCAGGTTAAGCCAACATTCATTGTACAGCTGTGCTGCTATGCCCAAATGCTTGAGTCGATACAGGGCGTGCTGCCTACCTATATTAAAGTCGCTTTGGGTAATGGGCAGATAGAACATTTTAGAGTTAATGAGTTCTATTGCTACTACCTAAATCTAAAACGTAAGTTTTTAGACTTCCACCAGAGCTTCAATCCCAATAACCAACCAGATCCGGCTGATTCAAGCAGTTGGGGCAATTGGTCTGGTTATGCACAGCAGCTATTGCTTGAGAAAGACCACTTATTCCAAGTCGCTAATATCACAAGATCGCAGATCAAAAAGCTCAATAATGCAGGGGTATATACGCTCAAGCAACTAGCGCAAACACAATTAACCCATATCAAAGATATTCAGCCAAGTGTTCTAGACAGACTAAAGCAGCAAGCCTCGATACAGCTAAAAAGCCGAGAGAAGCTTGAGCAAGCTACACAAAACAAAGAGTCTTCGCAGATAAGTGTAAGACCTGAGTTTGAAGTACTGAGGCATGAGGAAGGTGAAAAGATAGGGCTTGCATTATTACCGCCGCATTCACCGATGGACGTGTTCTTTGATATAGAGGGGTATCCGCTTGATGAGGGCGGGCTAGAATACTTATGGGGCAATACCTATTTTGATGAGCAAGGAAATAGACAGTTTAAAGACTTTTGGGCACATAACCCAGAACAAGAAAAACAGTGTTTTCAGGACTTTATAAACTGGGTATATGCTCGGTGGTTACAAGATCCGAGTATGCATATCTACCATTATGCCAGCTATGAGATTACTGCGTGCCGTAAATTGATGGGTCGTTATGGGGTATGTGAACATGAAGTCGATCAACTGCTTAGAAATGAAGTGTTTGTCGACCTATACAAGGTTGTGAAAGGTGGTATAAGAATTGGAGAGCCGCGATACTCTATAAAAAATGTGGAGCTACTGTATCGTGATAAACGAGATACAGAAGTAGGCTCTGGTGGTGACTCCATTGTGGTGTATGAAAACTGGCGCTCCTTAAATAGCACTGGAGACGAGGGTGATACATGGCAGACGTCCGAGATTTTAAATAGCATTCGCGACTATAACATTGATGACTGTAATTCCACACAAGAGCTCGTAGACTGGTTGCGAGAACAGCAAGCAGCGCATAACATCAGCTATTTAGGCAAAACTGATACTGATACGGTTGAGCCTGAGCCCTCAGAAGAAGTTACAGAGCTTATTAAGCTGCGAGATAGGTTGCTAGAGCAAGCATCTAAACAAAAGACGCAGGATGAAGCAAAAGCAAGACTCACTGAAAACTTAGCGTGGATGCTGGAGTTTCATCGCCGTGAGTTAAAACCTATGTATTGGCGACTGTTTGATCGCTTAGGAGCAGATGAAACAGAGCTTTTTGATGATTTGGACTGTTTGGCATTATGCGAGCGTACAGAACGTGAGCCTTTTAAATCAACGCCAAGAGCAAGAAATCTTAGTTATGAATATCGGTTTAATACACAACAAGAATTCAAAGGTTCAAACGGGAGTTTCTATCTATTAGGTGTGGTGTGTGATCAGGGCAGTCCTGTCAAGGTGGAGTTGGATGCTAAAGACAGCGATTTAGATAATGGGATTATCGTTGTCAAATCAGGAGTAGAGCCACCAAGACTTATCACCTTGATACCCGACGAGTTTGTACCAACTAAAGTAGTAGAGCAGGCTTTGGCTCAGATAATCAGTGATTATGAGCAAGGTAGGCTGTCTACTCGAAAGAGTGCAGTAATAGACTTTCTACTACGGAGCCACCCTCGTATCAAAGGTCATAGCGGCGGAGATCTTATTACAGCAGATAATCCAGAGATTCGGCTAAATCAGGTAATAGATATCGTTAAGCGGCTCGATAACAGCTACCTTACGATTCAAGGTCCACCTGGGGCAGGTAAAACTTACACAGGCTCACGAGTGATTGCAGAGCTATTAAGAGATGGCTCAAAGGTTGGCATTTCAAGCAATAGCCATAAAGCCATTAACAACTTATTACTAAGTACCGCCAAGTATTGTCAGCAACAAGGGATTGTCGCAAGCTTTTATTGCTCTAGAGAGACGGATGATGAGTTTAAACGCTTCGATATTAATCAAATAGAAAATAATCAGATTTTTGATAGCCTAGTGGGCCCTTGCGTATTTGGTACGACCGCATGGGGCTTTTGCCGTGATGAGCTAAGTGGCGGTTTTGACTATCTATTTATTGATGAGGCAGGGCAGGTATCTACAGCTAACCTAGTAGCGATGAGCAGATGTGCTAAAAACTTAGTATTGATGGGCGACCAGATGCAATTAGGACAGCCCTCGCAAGGTACGCACCCTGCTGAAAGCGGTTTGTCTGTACTTGATTATATGTTGCATGACACACCAACAATTGATGCAGATATGGGTGTCTTTTTAGATACGACCTACCGTATGCACAGCAAGGTAAATGACTTCATAAGCTCGAATATCTATGCAGGCAAACTAAGATCAAATGCTGATAATGATAATAGATACCTTCTGCCACCCACTCAGCGGACTAATGATAGATTAGCCGATATTGATCATATTCATGCCGGTATAGTCTTTATGCCTGTAGAGCATCAAGGCAACACACAAGCCTCTGATGAAGAGGTTGCGGTAATTGTAGACATGGCTAATAAGATGCTGGCTAGACAATTTGCTACAGGTGAAATGACAGCAGAAGGTTTGCCAGTCATACGTTCAATTGGTTGGAGCGATATGCTATTTGTCGCTCCATATAACCATCAAGTCAGTAAATTAAAAGCTGCATTGGGACCAGATGCTAGGGTAGGAAGTGTTGATAAGTTTCAAGGTCAAGAAGCGCCAATTGTCTTTTTAAGTATGTGTGCAAGTGATGCTAATGAATCGCCTCGTGGCATTGATTTTTTATTTAATAAAAACCGATTGAATGTCGCACTATCCCGAGCGCAGATACTAGCTATAGTGGTTGGCTCGCCTGATTTAGGAGACACTGCGGCTAACAGTGTAGAGCAGTTGAGAAAGGTTAATTTATATAATGCTGTTATGCAGGTTGCCAATTTATAAAAACTAAAGCCCCACATCTAATTATGTGGGGCTTTAGTTTTAACAAGTCATACGCTAATTTTTTAAACCTATGAAGGTATAAGCGTTTAGCAGTTCAAATACATAACGGGGGATGCGTTACCTGGCTTGAACAGGTGTTTTGCTGACTTATTAATGTACTTATCTCTCACACTATCCTCAGCAATAGTACCAACAAATTCAAATCGACCAGAGGCTAAGGCGTCTTCATTACGTTCAGCGAAGGTGGTGCCTGCACCATACCAGCCTGCAACCTTATATACTTCTAATATCTGACCTTGATAGATCGAAAATGCGTACTCTACATTTTTTACACGATCGTAATTTACCTTCCAGCTACTACGAGTAATGTCGTATAGCTCTTGCTCAGTCATATTTGTATCATAAGCACGGCTAATACGAATCAGTAGAGCAGGCTCTGTGATATCTAAATTATCTATATTTTCCGAGTCGCCGCTATTTTCAATATTCACATCATCAGTATCATCAATATTGTCCGATGCAGTTAGTGGCTCAGCTTTTACAGCATCATTGGCTGTGGTAGCTTCTGGCGCTGTGTGTTGGCTAGACTCCTCTTTAGGTTCTGACTTGCCAAAGATGCCCGCAATTTTTGAAAAAAGACTAGACATAGAAACCTCCTTTTTTTGAGTGTAAACAGTGGATTTGCTAGCCTAGCAGTTAAAGTACATGACAGGCTGGGCATTTCCTTTTTTAAACAAATGCTTAACCGATGCATTCAGATACTTATCTCTAATAGCATCTTCAGCTACTGTCCCAACGAATTCATAGCGCCCAGAACCTATAATGTCTTCACGTTTTGGCATAAAAGTAGTTCCCGCATCATACCACCCAGATACTTTATAGACCTCCTTTACAATACCTTGGTGAACTGATAATACATACTCTACGTTATTCGCACGCTCTAGATTAATTCTCCATGCACTGCGAGTAGTGTTGTACAGGTCTTGCGCACTAATATTGTCTGAGTCTTCTAGATTGATACGAATAATCAGCGCAGGTTCCGTTATTTCAAAAGAGTCATAAGTAGCTATATTGGATGAGTCATCTTCAGTTTCTGATTCGTAGTCTTCATCGTAAAAGTCATCTTCTAGGTAATCAGCAAATGCTTGTGATACATCACAACCTAATTCGCTCAGCCTTTTGCCTACAAACTGAATGGGGTTATAGAAGAGATTATCTAAGAATTCGTACTGTAATAGGCTGTAGTTGTCATCGAGAGATTCATCAGCACTAAAAATCGCCTCAGGATTGTCATCAATGAGGTGCAAAATTCTTGTATATTGACTGGTGTTTAATATCTTATTATAGATACCATCTTCATACATAATATAATGAATCAGGCTTTGAAGGCTCATATCATAAGACCCATCGATCCAGTCTAAATAAAATTTATCATAACCATAGCCTGGTCTTACTTCGAAGTCTCCTTCCTGTATGCGTGCTTTATTACTATCTATAATTTGATCTAAAGTATCTATTACCTGTTGTACTAGCGCGTCACTATCTATGTCATTTAGGTCAACATAATCTTTGACATCATCGGGTACCTGAGGCTGATTATCATCAGCTTTGGTATTATGTTGCTCATCGGTACTAGGTTCCCATCCAGTAACCACATCACCCAGCTGAGTTAGGAATTTACTGACCTCTGGTGATAGGTGTTCTAAGGTGTTCATGTCGCTAGGACCTAGCTCTAGCTTTTCTAACTGGGTTAAATTAACAAAGCTTTCTGGGAGGCTTTGTAAGCTACAGCAAGTTAGCGAGAGGTGCTTTAGATTGGTTAAGTTACCGAAGCTGTCAGGTAGCTTAGTTATACGTTCGTTGAATCCTAAGTCTAAATACTCTAACTTTGTGAGCTCACCAATTTCTGAAGGTATCTCTGATAGGGCTACCTCATTTAAACACAGCTCAGTAAGTTCTTTTAAATCGAATATCCAGACAGGAATTTCGTATAGATCTCCTGAAAGAGATAGCTTTTTCAATTTCTTTAATGAACCTATTTCATCTGAGTAAAGCTCAGTACTATCAAGTAGTAGCTCCTCTAACTGCGTAAGTTGAAAAAAACCGTCTGGAAAACCTTGAAGCTCATCACACGCAGATAGATCTATGGACTTAAGACTCTTAAGCCTAGAGATACCCTCAGGCAGAGAATCAAGTTCATAGTTTTCGGTTAAACTCAGAACGGATAAATTTTTTAGCTCGTAGATTTTATTAGGTAGGCTCTCTAGTGACGAATATTTTAATATTAGCTGTTCGAGAGAGGTTAGTTCCGCAATCTCATCTGGTAGATATTCGCCTCTATAACCACTTAAGTCGAGAATTTTTAGATTGGGTAGTTTTGAGATTAACTTAATTAGTTCAAAGGCCTCAGCGTCTAGATCTTCTAGTTTTAACTCATTTAGTTGTTCTAAAGCTACTGCATCGCGAGGAATAACATCATCAGATATTTGGAATTTATCAGCTAGGTTCCAAAGCTCTTGCATCCAAGGTTCAGCGTTTTTATTATTAGTCATTATTTCATCACCTTTTATATAGTCTATGTTATTTTCAGCATAGAAAGCACTCATCCAATGTTGAGTGCTTTCAGACTTTAACTGTCTTATTTCTAGCAGTTAACATACATGGTAGGAATAACCGCACCTTTCTTGAACATGTGTTTGACTGACTTATTAAGATATTTGTCTCTAATAGCGTCTTCAGCAACTGTCCCAACGAACTCAAAGCGACCAGAACCAATAATATCTTCTCGTACGGGTACAAAAGTTGTGCCTGCTTCGTGCCATCCCGCTACTTTATAGACTTCTTTAATTTCGCCCTTATATACAGCAAAAGCATAATCGATAGTATTGGCTCGGTCTAAGTTAACTTTCCAAGCACTACGTGTTACGTCATAAAGCTCTTGAGGAGTCACATCTTCGCGATAAGCTTGGCTGATACGAATAACCATGGAAGGTTCGGTAATTTCAACAGAGTTTTCATTATCTAAAGCAGTCGAGGTAGATGAGTCATCTGTTTTATTCGTTTCATCGGCTTCATTAGCAAAAAGTGAGTAAAAGCTTCCCCAAACTGTTCCGCCACCCCAGTCATTACTTACATCGAAGTCTTCATAGATAATCTCTGATGCATAACATACACCCTCATCATCCTCATGATAATAGATAGTCAGTTTTGAAGGGTCGAAATCAATGGCTTCTTCTACTTCTGCTTTAAAAACATTTCCTTCTTCATACCTCGAACCATAGACAGCGGCTTCACCAGGCTCAAGACTTGCTAAAACATCATCAGATGATTTTTTTTTGATAAGAGTAACGCCAGCATTTTTTAGTACTTCAAGATCTAAATTGCTTTCCCATAGAGTTTCCGAATCATCATCCAGCACTGTCATATAGCTTTCATCATCAAGGCGTGGACCACCGTAGCTCCATAGATCATAACACTCATGTAGACCATCTGCACCGAAGTCAAACTCTTCAGGTATTACTATTTTTTCTTCTTCAGAAAGCCAGGAATCATTTTCAATTTGATGCGCATAATCCTTCATACTAATTTTATTGTCTTTGAAGTATTTGTAGGCTTCATATTTGATTCTACCTGCAGTACCTTCTGCTGCATTACCGTCGATACTAATTTCAATCATGATGATTCTCCTTGTATATATTTTTAAGTTGGAGAAAACGATATTATCTTGGACACATCTTTGTTTGCATCTTCTTGTTAATATAGATTTCAACAAAGTTAATATTACTTGAACTAAGAAATAATACAATAGTGGTATTGGTTGTAAGCGACACTTAATGACGTTTCTAATTTATGGAAAAAAAGCAAGAGTGTAAAGTGTGAAAATAAGATAACTCTATGTTTCGTAAAAATATAGACCTAGGGAAAGAATGAGACTAAATCTTGGCTAGTGGATTCATCTTCCCTTGTATATTAATAAGGTCACAAAATGGTCACCATTTGGTCACAATGCAATTGGTCACCGTAGATTGTCTTAACTAGTAATTAGAATTGATTAATAACAATTCTCTAGACTAGGTACAAGCAAGTGCTTACTAAATTAAAATCGGGAAGGGCTTATCTGAAGTTTTAACACTGCGATGAAGCTATATGAATAAAGGGATGAGAAGGGGTAAGTATAAAACCAACAGGCACAAAAAAACCTCAAGCATTAAATACTTGAGGTTGAAACTTTGTTCTAAAACTAAGTTTTAAAATATGGCGCAGCGGACGGGACTCGAACCCGCGACCCCCGGCGTGACAGGCCGGTATTCTAACCAACTGAACTACCGCTGCTTAGGTCGCTTTAGAATATTTAACCACTTTCTAAAGTAGTGGTGGGTGATGACAGGCTCGAACTGCCGACATTCTGCGTGTAAGGCAGACGCTCTACCAACTGAGCTAATCACCCTGAGCGAGGAATAAATGAAGCACTGCTTCATCCGAGTGCAAGAGAATTTTCATATACCGAAAATTCTATGAGCTTACTCTTTTGCTCTACATTAAAGAACTTAGCTTCATCACTATGTCCTCTGAATGTAGATGCGTATTATATACATAATTTCCTATGTGTCAAATATATTTTTCAATTTTTATCTAAGAGTAAGAATATAGGCAGAGTCTATCCCGTTTAACCCCTTAAATAGACTAGCGGGTACTATAATATTTGTAACTCATCGAGAATAACGGTATAACATAGCGTTTGAAAAATAAGGGTTATTTAGACGCTATGGCTGTTTTGCTTCTCAAGACACAGTTATTAGGCTAAATAAGCGTTGATCAAAATAAGTTTTAGGAAAGGCCATGCTTCGTTTTATTGCGCGTCATAGCACCTTAATCATGCCACTTTGCGCAGTTGTGGGCTTTGTTTTTCCAGACTTATCCAATGCCGTATTGGCGTATTTACCCGAAGTGCTGTTCTTCTTAATGTTCTTTACTTTACTGGGTATTGATCAATATGCACTATTAAAGCGCATTGTGACAAAGTATGTGTGGGGCTTTGCAGTGTTGCAAAGTGCGGGCATGAGCCTGGTTTTAGTGTTAATCAGTTATGCCTTTGGTGTGCGTGGTGACTTATTACTGGCAATTGCGGGGCTTGGTGCCACAGCGCCTTTGTTTGGGAGTGGAGCTCTGGTCAATGCGGTAGGGTTTGATGCGCAGCTGGCCATGGCAAAAACCATCGCTGCAACGCTGGTTATGCCTTGTACTTTATTGGGTGTATTGTGGCTGTTTGGTGATAAAAATGCCCATTTAGATTTGGCGACTTATATCAAACGTTTAGTGATATATATAATTATGCCAATGGTTTTAGCCGTTGCCGCACGTTGCTTCATTGCCCCTGATGTTCTCTCTCGTTATTATCCAAAAGTTGCACAGTTTAATATTTTACTGCTGCTTTTATTTCCCCTAGGGCTCATGGCAGGGTTTCGTGAGACCTTTGATCAAGATATATGGCAAGCGCTGTCATTATTAGCGCTTAGCTCTGTATTGGCATTGTTCTTTTATTTCAGCGCTTACTTTATTTATCGTCGTTTTGGTTATGAAAATGCCATTGTCGCAGCCATAGTATGTGGTGGGCGTAATGTATTACTGGCTTATACCATTACCGTTCCGTTTATGGGCGCCATGTTCCTGCCTTTACTGGGTGCGTTTCAATTACCGGCGTTTTGCTTACCACTGCTTGGCAAATATATGGTCAAGCATCATAAGCAAAACGCGCATTTGCATGAAAGTAGATAGAGCGTGGCCTTAACGATAAAGATCTTCTTGTGCTTCATACCAGTCTGAGAAGACTTTCTTTTTAATTACCTTGCCTTGGGTGTTAAGGGTATAGCGGGTTACAGAGTAATTGTTGCCGACGTTATACATATTGATAGTACCATTTTCATAAACCCCACCATCTACATCCATAGCGTCGCCTTCAGATTCGATATAGGCATTGTCATAAGTAGGTGGCAAAACTGGAGTAGCCAAAGCCTAAGGGAATGGGCGTTAAGCATAGTAATATTGATAAGTATATCAATAGCAACGTATTGCAAGTAGGGTTGGTCAAGCAGCTCGGTCCGACGATCAATGATATTAATCATTATACTAGTTTTGGTGCCTCTACAACTTACGAGATGGTCAGTGAAAAATATGATCGTTACGATTGAGCTCATCCTTAGACAGGTAAAGATGATGCGGCTAGTGAGAGAGATTACAAAGTAGATTGATACTAAAACTATAAATAAAGATATCTAATATAAAGCAAGCCATCTACCTATTGGTTAGATGGCTTTTTTAACAACTAATATGCAGTAATTAACATATGACCCGAATAGACATAGTAGCTACATTTAATTGACTCGAATGCATCTATTGAATAAGTAATAATCCTGTTAGATTCATTACGGTAGTCGGTATTTAGTGTAATGCTAAACAAGGATGTAACTATGATGAACAGGAGTACTTATGCTCAATCTTAAAAGACTTACCTTAACCAGTACCATGATTGTTAGCCTTGGATTGTTGACAGCTTGTGGTGACGATAATGAAGATACAATTGGTGCTACTCCAAATCCTAACCCTCCCGAGGCTAGTAACGGGTTGTTTATACGATGAGCAAGTCACTATTAATCCAGATGGTTACTATACCATTGCTACTAGTTTGCCCTCAGATCGTCCAGCTAATGCTACTGATGAATGTGGCGTAGGCTTCCTACCTTGGTCAGAAAAAGGCGATGGTTTTTCTATTGTTCCTGGTAGACAAGATCATGAAACGGATGGGCTATTACTTATGAGACATATGCTTCCTGCTGATGATTTTGAGAATGCTATCCAGAATACTTCAGTACCTGGAGACGAAAAAGAGGTGTTAGGAGAGTTTTTACCAAGTGTTGAGTACTTTACTAAAGCCGAGTTTGAGGCATTAGGGTGTAATGCTTATGAGTCTTTATCTCGGTAGGTAGCTACAGCTCAATACTCTGATCTATCATGACTCTGATGTAACTTTTGATAAGCCATCGGAGTCATTGAATACCAGCGTTTAAAAGCTTGAAAGAACTGACTATGAGATTGATACCCCAATAGGAAAGCCACATCAGTAGCTGAGAGGTTCTGCTTCACTAAGAATTCATCAGCCATTACCTTTTTCGTATGTAGTAGTAATTTTTGAAACGAGGTTTTTTCTTCACGTAACCGTCTTTGCAAGCTACTGACGCTCATATTTAGAATTTGCGCTACAGTCTCACGGGTTGCTTCACTAATTCCTATGACAGTCATCAAGATATGTTGACAGCGCTCAGCGTAGCTCAAATCAGGAAACTCTTTATCAAGCATATAGTGCAACGGCCCAATGAAAAAGCTTCTTTCAATTGATGTGTCAGCACCTGTCGATAAGTTCAAATCTGATTGAGAGTTATAATTTTTCATTAATGGATAATATAAACTATTTCTTTTGCTAGAAAGCTCAGCTGGAACACCTAGAAGTTTGTTATATAGTTCACTGCCGTGTGTTGAATTCCGGTGCGCAATAGTAAGTCTTACAGGCTGTAGAGTACTGAACTCGGCTAAGATTTTATGTACAGCGAGTATGACACCATCAATTTGATGGTTATTAGCTATGTCTGGCAAACTTGGATTAAAGTCTAACCGTAAGAAGCTTTTTTCTATCACTAAAGTAACTTGTATGGACTCGGTGATAATTTTGAAGTAACGGCTAACTAAACGGCAAAGCACAATAAATGGGATCTCTATTTCAGCTTCTAGTAAAGGGTTAATACACAGTTTTATACCTTTATACAAAGGTAGTGCTTTTACATCAGTGAGCTCCATTATTTTTAACCCTATGTAGTCTTCTTGAAGGAGTTGTACGGCTAAATCAATTTCACGGGTGACAATTTCCAAGGGAACACGATCACCTCTAAAAGTATCTAAATCTACAGATAGTGCCATGATCTTAGGAATATCTTCAGCACGATTAATCTTAAATAAATATAAAGCTAGCGCCTTTCTATTAGAAAGCACCATGCTTTTATGAACAGTAAATTTTTTGTCTTGCATATTAATTCTCGTTTATCTATGCGCTTAACTAATAGAGAAAATATTTCCAAACTTTAAACCATTGTGTCATTAAAATTTAAACTAATAAAGTTTACTAAAAAAAGGAGTTTTTAATGGTAAACATCATCTTCTTAAAGAGCACTCGTTCTAGTATTTTGAGACCAAGTCGACTGCTACTACTTTGTAGTAGCATGCTGCTAGTAGCCTGTAATGATTCATCAACAACTAAAATAGCAGTTAGTGATGGCGAACGTGCTGCAACAGCCAGTACTATTGAGGCCAATCGCCAAATCGCTAATGAGCTCAATATAGCGGATCAGCAGGACTTCGAAGATGCGCGTCGTGGCCTAATTGCTAGTATAGACGGTATGCAAATACCATCTTCATCTGATGCTACCAAAAACGTTTGGGATATGGCTGCTTATGACTTTATTAAAGGCGATGCTCCAGACACAGTTAATCCCAGTCTATGGCGACAAGCTAAGCTTAATAATATTCAGGGATTATTCGAAGTGACTCCTGGTATTTACCAGTTGCGTGGTTTCGATTTGTCTAACATGACCCTGATCAAAGGAGATAGTGGATGGATTGTAATCGATACGATGACTTCAAAAGAAACGGCAAAGTACGCGTTTGATTTTGCCATGAAACATCTGGCTACGCGTTATTCAAATATGACGAACATTAGCGCTATTATTTTTACCCATAGTCATATTGACCATTTCGGTGGGGTATTAGGTATCATCAGTCAAGAAGATATTGCTAAACAGAATATTCCAATTATTGCTCCTGATGGATTTATGGAAGAAGCGACGAGTGAAAACATTATTGCTGGTACCGCGATGAGTCGTCGCGCCGTTTATATGTATGGTAAAGATTTAGCACGAGATGAATATGGTCATGTTGATACAGGTTTAGGTAAAGGACCAGCCTTTGGTCAGTTTAGTGTTATTAAACCTACTCAACTTGTTAATGCTACACCTACGAACCTAAAAGTAGACGGGGTAGATTTTAATTTTCAATATACCCCAGAATCAGAAGCACCCGCGGAGCTGACCTTTTATTTGCCTAAATACAAGGCTTTTGGCGGAGCTGAGCTAGTTTCACGCAATATGCATAATCTCTATACGTTACGAGGTGCGAAAGTTCGTGATGCGCTGAAATGGAGCAATTACATTGAAGAGGCACGAAATTTGTTTGACGACGCTGATATTTACTTTGCTAGTCATCATTGGCCTATGTGGGGTCAAGAAAAAATTCAAACCTTTTTAACCCAACAGCGCGATACGTATAAATTCATTCATGACCAAACCGTACGTCGAATGAATAAGGGTATGACACCTGGTGAAATTGCGGAAGATATAAAATTACCGCCTAGCTTAGCTAAAGTATTCTCTAATCGTGAGTATTATGGCACGGTCAAACATAATGCACGCGCTGTCTATCAGAACTATCTTGGTTGGTATGATGCCAATCCTGCGCATCTAGATCCGTTGCCTGACTCTCAACGAGCGAGTGCTTATGTAGCGATGATTGGTAGTGAAAAGATGCTAGCACAGTCTCAGACTGCGTTTGATAAAGGAGACTATAGATGGAGTGCTGAATTATTGAACCACCTGGTATTTGCTGAACCAAATAATATGGCTGCCCGAAAACTACTTGCTAGCAGTTACGATCAGCTTGGATATCAAGCAGAGTCGGGACCTTGGCGTGATGTTTATTTGACAGCAGCGCAAGAGCTTCGTCAAGGCACTCCTAATAAAGGCATTGATATGGCTTCTATGAAAGGTGTTTTCGAGCAAACACCCGTATCGAATTTCTTTGATACCCTAGCAGTTCGTCTAAAATCTGAGAACGCTACTGATAAAGACTGGCGTATCAAGATTAATTTTACTGATTTGAATGAAAGCTATTTATTATGGGTAGAGAATGCTGTTCTACATCATCGGTTATTAGATAACAAGGTTCCATTACAACATGAAGTCAATGCTACGCTCAGTCTTACGCATCCTTTGTTTATTGACATGTTGATCGGTGAAGCAGGGGTTAAAAAAATACTATTTACTGACGAGTTGACTATTGACGGGAGCAAGATGGATTTAATGAGGTTCTTAAGTTTATTTGAGAAACCGCCAGAATCTTTCGGTATAGTACTGCCGGAGGATTGAAACTTATAAATCCTCAAACCTCAACATTCAAACACCCACCTGATAAAATTGTTTATCAAGTATAAGATTGAAAGTCTCATGGTCTAGGCTGTATGAGGATATAGGTCAGAAAATATAAGTATTACAGACCATAAGTAATGAAGTAATAGTTAAGCTTATAAATAACTTATATTAGGGTCTTTCACATCTAGACAAATAGCAGTGGAGGCCCCTTGGGTTGACTAGCTTTGATTCATGTAATAGTCCATATCGATATGATGTTGGTGGGTATAATAATAAGTATCGATATGGCTTTATCTGATGTAACAGTTTATGCTCATACCCCAAACTGCAAACACTCACCTAATAAAACTGTTTAGTAAGCACAAGTCTGAAGCGCTTATAGTCAATGTTGTATGAGGTTATTAGCTAGAAACTATGAAGAAGCCTGTTCAGCTACTTGCAGCTTACTAGCCAAAAGATCAACCATCTCGTTTCATGTAGGTTGCTAAGCTTGCCAATACTCTCCGGAATCTCTTTTATCTTATATCCAAAATAAATTGGAATCTCTGTAGCCTCAAGTAAAGGTTGGGCGTCATGTAGTAGGCTTCTAATATTGTGTTTATCAGCCCAATCCCAAAGTTCTTGCATCCATACTTCAGTGGTTGAGCTATCATTATATATCCTCTAAATATAATCAAATATATTAGCAAATCTTCAAAGAATGTCGTGGCTTTTAAATCAAATGGAAAGCGACTCTGCATTAGATTGTGCTGTAACACAACAAACTCGCTTAACTGAACTATGGGCGTGTTTGCCTACTTTACTATATTACCTAGGCTTTAGGATTTTTTAATATGAAAAAAATAAACGACACAGAGTGTCGCGAAAGTTTGTGATGGTTGCAGAGATAGCTTAGGATAAATTGAGTACAATAAGTTGCAGAGTTATTAGTTCAGAAGTGAAAAAAGCTGTTTTTTACTATGAACATACTTGATATATCGATAAGAGGCTAGGTCACAAAATGGTCACTATTTAGCCACCATGTAATTAGTCACCATAGATTGGCTTAACCACTAACTAGTATTAGTTAACAATCTCTCTTTAAATCAGCTCCAAGCTAGTGCTTACTAAATTAAAATCGGGAAGGGCTTATCTGAAGTTTTAACACTGCGATGAAGCTATATGAATAAAGGGATGAGAAGGGGTAAGTATAAAACCAACAGGCACAAAAAAACCTCAAGCATTAAATACTTGAGGTTGAAACTTTGTTCTAAAACTAAGTTTTAAAATATGGCGCAGCGGACGGGACTCGAACCCGCGACCCCCGGCGTGACAGGCCGGTATTCTAACCAACTGAACTACCGCTGCTTAGGTCGCTTTAGAATATTTAACCACTCTCTAAAAATAGTGGTGGGTGATGACAGGCTCGAACTGCCGACATTCTGCGTGTAAGGCAGACGCTCTACCAACTGAGCTAATCACCCTGAGTTTTACTCTACATTAAAGAACTTAGCTTGATTACTATGTCCTCTGAATGTAGGTGGGTATTATATACACTATTTTCTGTGTGTCAAATATATTTTTAACTTTTTTGCTCTTATTGAGTTTGAGGTTGTTCTTTAGGGGTAGGCTTGTTCATAAATAGCGACATAATTACCCCAAGAATTGCCAGTACAATACCCAATATAAAGGCTGTTTGAACACCCGCAGTCAATGAAATACTTTCCATAGCAGGGTCTGATGGATTACTTACGCCTTTAAGGAAGCTGTTTTGAGAAGCCGACATAATGGTAATGGCGAGCGCCGTACCAATAGAGCCAGAGACCTGCAGCAAAGTATTAATTAAAGCTGTTCCATCTGGATACAAGTTGGCTGGTAGAGCGTTTAAGCCATGGGTTTGCAAGGGCATCATAACGAAGGTTACGCCAACCATCAGCCCCGAGTGCAATAGCACTACGGTGTACATCGAGGTATCTGTGGTGACATGAGACAAATTCCACAACATAAATAGCATGATCAAGAAGCCAGGGGTTAATAGAACCTTAGGGCCATACATATCATAAGCTCGACCTGCAACGGGTGACAAAATACCATTAATAGCACCGCCAGGCATCAATACAAGGCCTGCTGTCAATGCGGTTAAACCCAGTCCAATCTGTAAGTATAACGGCAATAAGATCATGGTCGATAGAATAATCATAAAGGTTGCCATGACACTTAATAGCGCTAAGGTAAACATAGGAAATTGCAGTGTGCGCAAATCGAGCATGGGATTGTCGATTTTAAATTGTCTGATAGAAAATACAATTAATGAGCTAAGGCCAATTACTAGTGCAGCAATTACAATAGGGCTTGCCCAGCCTTGATGACCGGCAACACTAAAGCCATAGACGATACCACCAAAGCCTAGCGTCGATAAAATAATGGATAGTACGTCAATCTTAGGTTTGCTTAATACGGTCACGTTTTGGACATAAATATAGCCGTAGACCAAAGTAAATAACAAAAATGGCAAGATGAACCATAAGATCCAGTTCCAGCTTAATACCTCAATAATTAGTCCAGAAGCGGCTGGACCAACTGCGGGTGCAGACATCATTACCAAGCCCACAGCGCCCATAATCAGCCCTCGTTTCTCAATAGGGAAGATAATGAGTACGGTATGGAACATCAGTGGAATCAGCAAGCCTGTGCCGATTGCTTGAACGATTCGTCCTAATAATAAAACATTAAAGGTTGGAGCCATGCCAGATAAAACGACACCTGCGATTGAAAATAATACAGATGTGATAAACAGTTGGCGTGTCGTTAGCCATTGGATTAATAAAGCAGTAACCGGAATAAGGATACCCATTGTTAATAGGTAACCGGTGGTAATCCACTGTACGGTGGAAGAAACCACATCAAACTCTTGCATTAAATTACCAAGAGCCATGTTTAATGCGGTTTCGCTAAATAGTCCAATAAAGCCGGCAATCAAAAAGGAGATTAAAATTGGAACGGCTCTAACGACGTTCTGATTTTGATCTATAGTGGTGTGGGACATTTTACTCTCTTATTGCTAATTGAGTTTATAGGTTAAAAAGTAAGGATAAAAAAGATTATTTCTCGACGGGTTTTTCAGCAAATAGGGACGGGATCTGTTCTGCTATTTGCTCTAAAGGCTGACCACTTTTCATGGTGAAGGCCAAAAGGATGCCGCCTTCAGTTAGCGCATGAAACACGGTGGCCAAACTGTTGGCTTGCTGCTCATCATAGCCAGCGGCTATAAATTTCTCGGCATAAACGGTTTGCCAGTCCTTAAAGGTAGACTCACAGGCCAAGCGAATAGGCTCACTGGTAGAGTGCTTTTCACCAGCAATGGTGCCAATCGGAGAGCCGATGGGTTTTCCGCCTTCACCAAACATCTGGGCTAGGGTATAGACATAAGCTTGCAGCGCTTGTATCAGATTTTCCTTGTCGGTAAAGACTCGTTGAATGTCCTCCATGACCAAGCGTTTGGTATTTTCAATGGCGGCAATAGCTAACTGCTCCTTACCTTCAGGGAAGTAGTAATACAGCGAGCCTTTAGGTATGCCGCTTTCTTCAATAATGTCGTTTAGACCCACGCCGCAATAACCGCGTACCATAAATAGGCGTGATGCCGTATCAATTAAAACGTCTTTTGCTTTGGGTTTTTTACTCATGTCTACATCCTTTGTTAAAATTATAACAACTGGTCTATTAGTTGGCGTATGGTAGAGATAGAACCCTTAGCTGTCAACGTCATAAATTTATGCCAAGACTGAATTTTGATAGGGGTGCCAGTGAGTAATAAGCCCTAAAACACAAGCTAATAGGGGAGTTGCACTTGATTTTTGAAGTCAGTAAAGTGTGAGGAATAAGGCAAAGTAGGGGTAATGAATATCGAGTCAGGGTGAGAAAAGTGAAGATAAAAGGATGCAAATGAAAGTTATAAAAGTAACCAAAAGGATAAATTTAAATCAGATCTCTAAAAATTTTAGGCCACTGAAAAATAGGGTTTCATTGATTTTTAGGAGTTAGGTGAGGGGGTTATCAAGCTTTGGGGCAATTATGGTAAACTAAGCCACAATAAAATAATTTAATGAATACTGCTTTTTATCCTTATTTAACTATTATTAAAACCCTTATAAATAAAGAGATGCCCCATGAATAATGCAAACAATCCGACTCGCGTAGTCATTGACCTTGATGGTAGCCTAGATGAGCTAGATGACGACGACATTACTCTCCCGGATTTGGCCAGTACGCCGGACATTCCTATTATTGAAACCCCGCGGGTTGAAGTAGAAGAAGAGCCTGAAGAAATTATTCCAGCTTTAAGTACAGAGCCGACGCCGCAGCCTAGCACGCCTGCTGTTACGCCAGCAGTGCCTGAAGAGACTAAGCCTCAAGCAACTGCACAACAGCAGGAAACCGAAGAGTCTGGTAGAAAGCGTGGCAGCTGGTTCTCACGTATGAAGTCAGGCCTTACCAAGTCTCGTAAGAACCTAGCTGAAGGTGTGGCCAACATTCTAATCGGTGGTAAAGAGATTGATGATGAGCTGCTTGAAGAAGTAGAAGACCAACTTTTGGTTGCAGATATTGGGGTAGAAGCTACTGATAAGATTATCAAGAGCTTAACCGAACAGACTGCCCGTGGTGATTTGATTTACTCACACTCTTTATATAAGGCACTACAAAAAGAGTTGGTTGAAATCTTAGAGCCTAAGGTTGAGCCATTAATTATTGATACCACCAAGAAGCCCTTTGTTATCTTAGTAGTAGGTGTAAATGGTGTGGGTAAAACCACTACCATTGGTAAGTTGGCCAAGCGCTTACAGGCAGAAGGTAAGTCAGTTATGTTGGCGGCCGGTGACACCTTTAGAGCCGCGGCGACCGAGCAGCTGCAAGTATGGGGAGAGCGCAATAATATCCCAGTTGTGGCTCAAGGTCACGGTGCTGACAGTGCCTCAGTAGGGTTTGATGCGATGCAGTCAGCTAAAGCCAAAAACATCGATGTGTTGATTGCCGATACCGCAGGTCGCTTGCAGAATAAAACTCACTTGATGGCCGAGCTTGAAAAAGTGGTGCGTATCATGCGTAAGTCTGATCCAACTGCGCCGCACGAAGGTATGATTGTTCTGGATGCTGGTACGGGTCAGAACGCCATCAGCCAGGTGAAACTATTTAATGATGTGGTGCCGTTAACCGGTATTACCATTACCAAGCTGGACGGAACTGCCAAGGGTGGGGTGGTGTTTAACATTGCCAATACCACTGACATTCCTATTCGCTATATTGGCGTAGGGGAGTCTATTGATGACCTGCGCGCCTTTAGTCCGAAGCAGTTTGTGGCTGCTTTATTTGAAACGGATGAATAAAACAGTACCTTTTAATATCAAAAAAATGGCATCATAAGGTGCCATTTTTTTGTTTGAGACCTATGTTGAGGCCTGCGATGATGATTGTTACCACCACCTCTTTTGCCCAGTACAAATTGCTACTAATTGCGTCTGCTGTCTCTCAAGAGGCCAAATTGGTTAGCTTAGACTGGCTGGCTGAGGGAGAAGTTTGGTATGAATCAAAGTCACTGGCCCCGTTAAAAAAGTGTCATAACCTTTGTGACGAGGATTTTAAGTTTATTAATAAAAATAGCCTAAGCAAAGAAAAACCAGTTGACGCTCTTTTATTAACTACTATCACTCAGCTCGACCAATATCTTGCCGGCGAGCGTCAGCAGTTCGATATGACTCTTGATTGGTCGTTAGGTACTCCATTTCAGCAAAGCGTGTGGCGAGCGCTGCAGCAGATCCCTTATGGCCAGACCATCAGTTATGCTCAATTGGCACAAAACATTAGCAAACCCACAGCTTACCGAGCGGTAGCCAACGCCAATGGCAAAAATCCCTTTAGCATTATCATTCCTTGTCATCGGGTAGTGGCCAGTGATGGCAGCTTAGGTGGCTATACCGGAGGCTTAGATAAAAAGCGGTTGTTACTCGATATTGAGCGAAATTAAATTAAATTAAATTTGAGCTTGAACTGAAGTCCTTGGACCGTTTTTAATAGGCGGTTTTAGATTAAGCTGCGACTAAATTTTTGTTGATAAGCCTTAGGCGTTAAATTTGTTGTCCTTTTAAACAGTCGGCTAAACGAGGATAAATCATGATAGCCCACTTGATAGGCCAAAGTTTTGATACTGACATCACCAGACTCTAGCAGCCGCTTGGCCTGTTCAATTCTCACCGCTTGAATATACTCAATAGGGCGCATAGACAGACAGGCTTGAAAGCGTCTGTTTAGGGTGCGTGGTGTCACATTAGCTCTGTCAGCCAGCTCGCTTACTTGGAGCGGCTGGGCATAGTTTTGTTCAATAAACTGCTGTATTCGCATTACCAAAGGGTCGGAGTGGGGACTGTGTAAAGTGACATTGGTATAGCTGCTTTGATCGCCTATTTTTTTATCAATGACCTGAGTTTTGGCAACCTGAGCCGATAACTCGCGACCACAATAGCGCTCTATTAACAGTAACGCTAAATCATAAAAAGCACTGCCTCCTGCAGCACAAAATATATTATCCGATTGAGTAACGAACTGCTTGGCTTGTAAATCCACATCGGGATAGTCTTGCCTGAATTTGCTGGCATAGCCCCAATGGGTTGTCGCCGTTTTGTCTTTTAATAATCCCGCTTCTGCTAATAAAAATGCACCACTACAATTACTGGCAATGTCGGTCTGCGTCTGAGCCAAGCGTTGTAGGTGAGTAATCAGCTCATGATTGCTAGACAGTACTTTTTCGATTGAATCCCCAATGGTTGGAATAAGCAGTAAATCACACTGCGTCACATCGGCGATATCACAATGGGGCTGCATAATTAATCTATTGCTACAGCGAATTGGATCTCCGTTCAAACTGGCAATTTGTACCTTAAATCTAGGCTCAATATCTTGATCTAAAAAGCGCTGCCAACTGACACCTGCAAATGAAAATAAGTCTAAAGCTCCAGTAAGGGCACTGCCAAGCACCCCATCAAATCCTACAATGATGACATTAAATGGTTCGGTGTGAGTCATGGGGTCTCCATTATTGATTTGGATTTTTATCTACTAAAGCGGTATCTGTAAAGCCAGGCTTTGTCACTTATGACCTTAATTATGTCATAAATGACAATAGGGAGAAGCCTAAAAGTAGACTAATATTAAAAAACCGCTAAAGCAGTGTTTCTAGACAATGCTTTAAAAACCAATTCTTAAATCAATAAAGAGAGTGGCATGGACGCAAATACCTTAATTAATGAGTTTGAATTACCGTTTCAGCTTTATGACGTACTAGATACTGAGCAACTGTGTGAGCATGATAGATTCTCTGAGCATTCAAGACAGACCTTTGATGCCACGATAGAGACAGCAAAAAAGATAGCTACTGATTTGTTTTTGCCTCACAACGCGACTGCTGATAAAGATGAGCCTAAGTTTGATGGTCAAAACGTCAGCATGATAGAGGAGGTGAAGGTAGCCTTCGATGCCTTTAGAAACTCTGGCTTTATTGCTGGGCGTTATAGCTTTGAAGACGGAGGCATGCAGCTTCCAGAGACAGTAATGACTGCCTTAAGCGGTTATTTTATGGCAGCTAACCCGGCCACCACCGCCTATCCTTTTTTAACCTCAGCGGCGATTAATGTGCTGATACACTTTGCTAGTGATGAGATCAAACAAGCGTTTGTCCCCCGAATGCTAACCGGTGAGTTTACGGGTACTATGGCATTAACCGAGCCACACGCAGGCTCATCTCTTGCCGATATTAAAACTACCGCCATCCCTCATGAAGACGGAACTTATCGAATCCGTGGTAGCAAGATTTATATCTCTGGCGGTGACCATGAATTGTCTGGAAATATCGTACATCTGGTATTGGCTAAAGTGCCAGGAGGACCTGCTGGCGTGAAAGGTATTTCACTATTTGCAGTGCCTAAATACCGCTTAGATGCCAATGGGGAAGTGGCCGAACGTAATGATGTGCATTTGGCAGGATTGATACACAAGTTAGGCTATCGTGGCACAACTTCAACGGCGCTTAGCTTTGGCGATGCCAATGATTGTGTGGGCTATCTTATTGGCGAGGAGCATTTTGGCCTGCGTTATATGTTTAAGATGATGAACGAAGCACGAATTGCCGTAGGCTTTGGGGCAGCTATGATTGGCTATCGTGGCTATCAGTACTCGCTGGCTTATGCCAAAGATCGTCTGCAGGGTCGAGTCGCCCCCAACCTAAAGCCAGAAGATCCAGCAGCAGCCATTATTGAGCATGGTGATGTCAAGCGTATGCTACTGGCCCAAAAAGCTTATAGTGAGGGTGGTATTTCATTGTGCCTGTATGGCTCAAACTTAATTGACCGGATCAATACTTGTGGTGATGAAACCCAGAAGCAAGAGCTGTCTGAACTATTAGATTTATTAACTCCCGTCTTAAAAGCGTGGCCTTCTGAATATGGGCCTAAAGCCAATGACTTGGGTATTCAGGTCTTGGGCGGGGCAGGTTACACCCGAGAATATCAAGCAGAGCAGTTTTGGCGTGACAACCGTTTAAATCCCATTCATGAAGGCACTAATGGCATTCAAGCCTTAGACCTAACCTTTCGTAAATTATGGCAACAACAAGGTCTGGGATTAAAGGTTTTACAGCAAGAAATAACTCGTGATTTAACAGCCATCTCAACCCCACAAACCGCCAAACTTGCCAAAAAATTAAAGGTTTATATTGAACAGTTGCAACCTCTATTGCAACATGTGGGTCAAACCCTAACCACACCGCAGGTGACCACATTAACTGCCAACGCCCAAGCGCTGATGAATGTATTTGCCACTATTATCATAAGTTGGATTTGGATCCGTCAGGCCAGCAAGGCCGAGCAATTATTGGCCTTCACTGAAGATAGCGATAAACAAAACTTTTACCACGGCAAAATACAGTCTGCAAAATACTTCATTGATTGGGAGTTACCGCTTATTCAACGCGATATTGGACTATTAACCAATAACAATTCAGTGTGTAGCGATATGCAGCCACAGTGGTTCTAACCCTAATAATTAGCTTATTATTTATAGTTTTTTTATCAATCAACACTAATGTCAAAATCAAAATATAGCCAATAAAGTATACTAAAGGAATAGTTATGAAAGATTTATTTGATTTAACAGGGAAAGTAGCACTAGTCACTGGCGCCAGTCGCGGTATTGGTGAGGCTATCGCCCGTTTACTAGCTACTTATGGCGCAGAAGTCATTGTTTCTAGCCGTAAAATAGACGCGTGTCAGGCCGTGGCCGACAGTATCGTAGCAGAGGGCGGTAAAGCCACAGCTTACGCGTGTCATGTTGGTGAAATGTCTCAAATTGAGGCCATATTTGAGCACATCAAAAATGAGTTTGGTCGTATTGATATCTTAGTCAACAATGCCGCTGCCAATCCTTATTATGGTCATATCTTGGACACCGATCTGGCTGCGTTCGATAAGACGGTTGACGTAAATATTCGGGGTTATTTCTTTATGTCGACAGCGGCTGGCAAGATGATGCGCGAGCAGGGCGGTGGGGTTATTTTAAACACTGCTTCAGTCAACGGAGTAAGCCCAGGCGATAAACAAGGCATTTATTCTATTACCAAAGCGGCAGTCATCAGTATGACCAAAGCTTTTGCCAAAGAGTGTGGCCCTTATAATATTCGAGTCAATGCGTTACTGCCAGGACTAACCGATACCAAGTTTGCCTCAGCGCTCACCTCAAATGACAAAGTACTTAACATGGCACTGGCAATGATACCGTTAAAGCGGGTGGCACAGCCCTCCGAGATGGCAGGCACCGTATTATACTTGGTGTCTGATGCTTCAAGCTATACCACGGGCGCTTGTATCAATGTGGACGGTGGCTTATTAACCTAGTATAAATAGTGTTTGTTATATAAAAAAGCAAATGTTAAAGCAAAGACCCTCACCACCTTAAGTAGTGAGGGTCTTTTTTATGCTTGATATAGTCATAGCCAACCAAATGAGATACGAGGCAACCTACCTCAAGTACTACTAGAACGGGCTTAGTAAGGTTAACGCTGTAGCTCTTTAATTTGTCTACGACTATATTTTAATGCTCAGTTTTTTTATGAGTGGGGTTTTTTGTGTTCAGTGTTCTCTAGGCTAGGGGTTTTTATTTACCCTAAATTAAACAAAGGTTTAGCGCTTGTGCAGAACCGTTTATTAAGCCATCTAAAACAAAACAGTCTTTCTGTTTACCAAAAAGCACAGTTAAACAACACGAGATAATAAAAAAACTTTTGATTTTTCATTAGGATAGATAGCAAAGTAGAATAACTATTTATTTAAAAGTTTTATAAGATTTCACTCAAACCCACCTGCCAGCGGACGCCAGCATGACAAACTTAACGCTCAGTATTAATAATAAAAGTTATCAATTCGAAGACCTTGATCCTCGAACCACCTTACTCGATCTGTGTCGCCATCAGTTACAAATTACTGGTCCTAAAAAAGGCTGTGACCATGGTCAATGCGGGGCCTGTACTATTTTAATTAATGGTCAGCGGGTTAACTCTTGTCTTACTCTAGCAGTGATGCATGAAGGGGACGAGATTACTACCATTGAAGGCATTGGTTTGCCTGAGACTCTTTCTGATTTGCAAAAAGCGTTTTTAAGCAATGATGCCTTTCAGTGTGGGTATTGCACCCCAGGCCAAATCTGTTCAGCCACAGCTCTTATCGAAGAGGTGAAACAAAACTGGCCCAGCTATGTCACCGAAGACTTAACTCAGCCCAATGCGTTGATGGCTCATGAAATCGCTGAGCGTATGAGTGGCAATATTTGTCGCTGCTCAGCTTACCCCAATATTATTAAAGCGATTACTGAAGTTCTTGAAAAACAAATACCACAGAATCAGCAACCGCAGAACCAGGTCGATTCCTCGAACGAGGCATTGTCTTCAGCAGTGACAGGAATATGGTCACCACCCCCTAGTGAAGCCCAGTTAAAATCTCCGCCCGCCAAAACTGATCAACATTCTAATACTGCCAACCCTAATACTGCCAATCGCCCACAATCAACAGGAGTAAACTCATGAAACGATTTGAATATGTCCGTGCCAATGAGTTAAAGCCTGCTTGTGTGGCAGCCAGTAGCGAAGGGGCGTCATTTATCGGCGGTGGTACCAACTTAATTGATTTAATGAAGTTTGAAATTGAGACGCCTATTAAGCTGGTCGATATTACTCAGCTTGAATTAAAACAAATCGAATCAACCCCTGAAGGCGGCCTACGCATAGGGGCTTTAGTAACCAACAGTGATTTGGCCGCTCATTCTAAAGTCATTAACAATTATCCCGTGCTATCCCGAGCAATCTTAGCTGGAGCCTCTGGTCAGCTGCGTAACAAAGCGACTACTGGCGGTAACTTCTTACAGCGTACCCGCTGCTTTTATTTCTATCAGCCTGATAGCGTTTGTAATAAGCGTGAGCCAGGCAGTGGCTGTCCTGCTATCGGCGGTGAAAATCGGGGATTGGCTATCTTAGGTACTAGCGAGCATTGTATCGCTCAGCATCCCTCAGACATGGCAGTAGCCATGAGATTATTAGATGCCACATTACAAACCCAAAAAGCAGATGGCTCTACCCGTAGTATCGGAATTAAAGACTTTTATCAGCTGCCTGGTGACACTCCACATATTGAAACGGTATTGGAGCAAGGTGAAATGATTACTCACGTGGTATTACCACCACCGATCAAAGGCATGCACACTTACGATAAGATTCGTGACCGTGCCTCATATGCCTTCGCTTTGGTATCAGCCGCTGCCGTTATTGATGTCGATGATGAAGGTACGTTAAGCAGCGTAAGATTGGCATTTGGCGGTATCGGCTCTCAGCCTTGGCGCAATGAAGTAGTTGAAGCCAGTCTTGAGGGTAGTAAAGGCAGTGTGCCTGATATCGTTAAAGCGGCAAATATCTTATTAGCAGACGCCCAAGGACAGGGTCAGAATGACTTTAAAATTGCCTTAACCCGTCGATTACTAAAACAAATTATTGAGCGTGCTGTAAACGCTGAGGATGCATAAACATGGCTGCTTTTGATACAGATATTTTGGGCTCTGAACCCACCAAAAGAATGATGATGAATGGGCCTGTTGACACCCTTTTTGATAAGACTTCAAGCAAACTGGTTGGTAAGCCCGTTACCCGAGTGGATGGCTCGCTCAAGGTTAGTGGCCAAGCCCCTTATTCTGCAGAATTCTATAAAGACAATAGGGTCTACGGTGTGTTAGCCGGGGCGACTATTAGCAACGGTAAAGTGACCAACATTGATACCGAGTCAGTGGCTGATATCCCAGGGGTGATCAAAGTGGTTACCGATGCTAAGCATTTCTTACGTAACTCACAGCAGGGCGGCAAGATGAAAGCGCCGACCCAAGGGGCAATAGACATTGCTTATCATGGCCAACCCATAGCAATAGTTGTCGGGGAAACTTTTGAGGCGGCTACGGAAGGCGCTAAAGCCTTAGTGGTGAGCTATGAAGATGAGACCGATGAAGCGGCTTTAGACTTCAAACAAGAGCTGAAAAACGCTCATGAAGTCAATGAGAAGGAAGGTTCTGATAAAAATAGCGAACACGGTGATCCTGAAAAAGGGTTGCAGCAATCTGCAGTGACTTTAGACCGAGTCTATACCACCCCGAGTCAAAGCAATTCCCCAATGGAGCCGCATAGCAGTTTGGCATATTGGGAAGGCGATAAACTGACTATTTATACCTCAAATCAGATGGTTGCCTTTAGCCAAAAGCAAATTGCCGACGCGTTAGAGATCGACAATGACAACGTCAACGTTATCTCTCGCTATGTGGGAGGCGGTTTTGGTAGTAAGTTAGGAATTTCTCCTGAATCAATAGCTGCTGCCATTGCAGCCAAAGAGCTGGACAGACCGGTGCTGGTAATGATGACTCGTCCTCAAGTGATGGAGTCGACCGTTCGTCGCTCTAATACCCGTCAGCGCATAGCTTTAGGCTGTGATGAAAATGGGGTGTTGAACACTATTATTCATGACACCATATCGAGTAACTTGCCTAATGAGAGTTTCTTTGAACCGGCTGGCCTGTCTACCCATTACTTATATCGCGGTGAGAATCGTAGGGTCAACTACGAGCAGGTCGATATGAACTGGACGCTATCAGGTTCTATGCGGGCTCCTGGTGAGGCGGTTGGGCAAATTGCCTTAGAATGTGCCATGGATGAACTGGCATGCCAGCTGGGTATGGATCCTATCGAGCTGCGTCGCCGTAATGAACCTGAAGAAGATCCTTCACAACAAATTCCTTTTTCAACCAGACAGTTATTGGCTTGTTTGGAGCAAGGATCGAAAGCTTTTGGATGGGAAGAAAAACACAGTAGCGAACCTGCCAGCTATCTAGAAGGCGATTGGTGGATTGGTACTGGTATGGCTGTGGCTTCAAGAGGCAACCAACTTATGCCATCAGAAGCACGGGCTACCTTACAATTAGACCCTAGCAAAACCTTAGGGGTAAAAGCAGTCATCGAATCAGATATGACTGATATTGGTACCGGTTCTTATACCGTGTTCTCGCAAGTGGCTGCCGATCTATTAGGCCTGCCAATTGATCATATTGATATGCAACTTGGTGATAGTCGTTTTCCCTCAAGCCCTGGATCAGGCGGTAGCTTTGGGGCGGCCAGTGCCGGAAGTAGTATTTATCTGGCTTGTGCCGAGCTTAGAGAGCAGATCGCTAAACGAGTGGGCTTACATGCCGATACGATTCAATTGGGTGAAGGTCAAGTATCCAAAACCGGTGAACATCAGGCTGGCGTGGCTGAACGTGCAGTAGAAGCTGGCAAAAAGGCTTTAGATGCCTTAGTAGATAAAGTAGAGGATGCCACTGAAAAAGTAGGCTTATCAGTTTCAATGAAAGGCTCTAACAATATTGATCCTGAGCAATATGACTTTAGTGACTCTGCAACTTATCCTTTGGCAGATATTATCAGCCAACTAGAGGATAAAAAGTTAAGCGCTAAAGGACAGATTGCCCCAGGTAAAAATGGTAAGTCGCATCGTCAAGCTTGTTATGGGGCCAACTTTGCTGAGGTTGCGGTTCATCGTGTCACTGGTGAAGTCCGAGTGAAAAATATGACCGGTGCTTTCACTGCTGGACGTATTCTTAACCATAACTTAGCCACCTCTCAGTGTTATGGCGGTATGGTATTTGGTATTGGTGCTGCATTAATGGAAGAGGTCATACATGATAAACGTGACGGTAGACTGTGTAATCATGATTTAGCAGAATATCATCTTCCGGTGAATGCTGATGTGCCTCAACTTGAGGTGATTTTGGTGGAAGAAGATGATCCTTATACCAATCCTATGCACATCAAAGGTATCGGTGAGACTGCTATCTCAGGAGCTGCTGCTGCCATTGCCAATGCTATCTATAATGCAGTAGGGGTAAGAATTTACGATTTCCCTATTACCTTAGATAAGCTTATTGACCAATTGCCAGATTAATATAAGGCCCCTTTATGAATAACGTCTCCGACATTTTAAAACTTGCTGACCAAGCTCAAAGCGAGCAGATTGAGGCGGTTTTGGCAACTGTGGTGCATACCGAAGGTTCTGCCTATCGTAAAGCTGGAGCAATGATGTTGATCTGCGCTGATGGCCGATTCGCAGGTATGATTAGTGGGGGCTGCTTGGAGCCCCACATTATCAAAAAAGCGTTTTGGCTTACTCGTCAAGGTTCGGTGGTTCAGGTCTATCAAACGGGTGAGGGTATTGTCGATAAAGATGAGAGTAATACTAAAAGTTATAGTGATGAACATGATATTGAAAATAGCATGGACAGCGAGCTTGAGCTTAATTTTGGTTTAGGTTGCAATGGCCGAGTGCACGTGCTGTTTGAACGATTGGCTTCTGCGGCGCAGTTACTTAAGTGTATTAAGCAGGTGCGCCTTAGTGGTGAGCCTATGACGGTGGCCACTTTAGTCCGTTCTGAGTCATCTGATCACCCCATTGGTCTACACGTCAATTTAGATAAGTTTGCGCTAAATAAAGACAGCATGGGGGTAAATGACTTCAGTGCACCAAGCCTCAATGATTCGATACATGATCCTATACTGAGCCAAGCTATAAACACGTTGTGTTTAGAACAATATCAACAGAAGCCGGCGCAATTCGTCACACTATTAGGCACAGTCGATAATTCATTACAGCAGCGGGTACAGACCCAGTGGTTGGTACGCCGTTTACAACCCCAGATTAAGTTGCTGATTTGTGGAGCAGGTAATGATGTAACGCCTTTAGTCACGATGGCCAAAATGCAAGATTGGCACGTTACCGTTATTGATAGCCGCAGTCATTATGCTACTCGCTCTCGGTTTATGCAGGCCGACAAAGTAATGTGTTTGCCATTAGAGGACAGTGAAACTCTTATTGAGCTTAGTCGTAATGCCGCGGTGGCAGTGATGTCTCATAGTCTGACTCAAGATAGAGCCCGACTTAAAGTGTTGTTTGCACATCCCCCTGCTTATCTGGGTCAATTGGGACCAAAATACCGTACTGAACGTTTGATTGATGAGATTACCGAAGCGTATGACGGTAATGTCGATGAGCTTCGGGCCGGTATTGAGCAGTTACATTATCCAATTGGTTATAAGCTTGGCGGCGAGGGGCCAGAAGCTCTGGCGTTAGGTATTATGGCAGAAATAAATGCAGTTATGCACGAGGTAGACCTAAGCCCTGTAAACTCAGGCAATATAATTAGCAAACAGCCTGCGCATCGCTCACAAGGTGATTCACCTCATGTGGCTAACACACGATTTGAAGTGTTTAATTAATGATAAAGCAGAACGTTGGCAATAAAGACCTAAAATTACTGCAACAATCTCATGCTGTGATTATACTGGCTAGCGGATTAAGTCAGCGTTTAGGTCAGCCTAAGCAACTATTAAAGAAGCAGTCTCGACCTCTGCTTGAGGTAATGACAAACCTAGCCTTGACCATTAACCCCAGTGCCATTTTATTGGTTATCGCTAGTTCACAGAGTGAAACTATCCAATTAAGCCAGACCTTAGCGGCACAGCATGATGTGGTGACGCCTGTTATAAATACCCAGCCTGAACAAGGTATGGCGCACAGTTTAAGTTTGGCGATTACTCAGTTAAACCGTAAAGTAGCTAATGGTTTAGCGATACAGCGGGTAATAATACTGGGGGTTGATCAAGTCTTACTCCACATTAATCATCTAAGTAATTTGTTGGCCGGTTTTAATGCGGATAAAAAGACAGAGCAGTCCGGCTACGCTAAAGCTAGCGGTTGCAAGAAAGTTATCGCTAGTAGTTATTCTAGTTCATACAAGATTTTTGAAAACGAATTATCCCATATTGAACGTCTAATAACTGAAACTTCAAATACTGATATTTCAGATAATGAGAAACGGATTATCGGTCTGCCTATCAATATTGATTACCAGTTATTGACTCAATGGCAGCCATTACTTAACGGCGATAAGGGGCTGCGGCACTTAATTCGAGGCTTATCCAGTAAGGATCTGAGCGTGGTTGATAATATTAAGCTAAGTCTCGATATTGACACCCCTGAGCAGTTGCAGTATGCGATAAAGAAAGGCTGGCTAGACCCATAAAAAATCCCGCCAATAGTTTGGCGGGATTTTTATCACCAGTCGCCGTAAAACCACCGTAAGCATCCGACCATCCCATCTTTTTTTCTATTAAAAAATGCGAGATAGTGTCCATGAACAAATAATCGTGGACACTAACATGACAACACAACCCCCTAATACACCCAAACGAAGAACTTACAGCGCCGAGTTTAAAGCGCTTTTAGTAAAAGAAGCGACAGACTCAGGTCGATCAATTGCCAGTATCGCTCGAGAGCATGGCATCAACCAAAACCTTCTACATAACTGGAAACGCCAGTATCAGCGGGCACATGCTCAAGCTGATACATTACCTGGCGCTATAAGCAGACCAGATGATCCAACAAACCCGCACTTTATCCCAATCCATCTTGAGCCTGAAGGTGCGCATTTACGCTCAGCCTCCGTCATACAAAACATCAAACTGCAAATCACAGCTCGAGCATCTGGGACGATAAACCTCAACATTAGCCAAATAGACACTCAAAGCTTGATTGACCTACTACGAGGGCTGCAATGATACCCATCACTCACATCTGGCTATCCACCACGCCCATGGACATGCGATGTGGTAGTGGCAAACTACTGGCCCACATCATCACCGAACACCAAAGCATTCGTCCTCACTGTGCCTACCTGTTTTACAACAAAGCAGGCACACGCCTAAAAGTATTCATTCATGATGGTCTTGGGGTGTGGCTTTGTAGCCGTCAGCTTGATGACAATAAATTTCATGGCTTAACCAAACAGCTTGCCACCACTCAAACTGGCATCAGCATCAACCGTGAACAATTTAATGCCTTAATCAGTGGACTGCCTTGGCGTAACATGGGCAAAGATAAATTAACCCCCATCCTATAAATAGCAGATGACAGGCAAATAAAACTCTGGCAACATATCGCCATGACTGTTGCCAACTTATCCGACTTATCAAAAGACCCCACTTACGCCGAGCTTCTGGTGAAAATCCACCTGCTTGAACAGCGTAATGAGCACCTGCAACAACAGCTTGTTCAAACAAACACAAGTCACGATCAACTACAGCAGCTTTTTAACCAAGTGGTTGAAGAAAACCACAAGCTATATGAACAAGTGCTTGAACTCATCGAAAAACAAAAGCAGCTTATTCACCGGCTCTATGGACAAAAAAGCGAAGGCATCACTGCCAGACAAACCCACTTAAACTATGAGGCGGCGCAAGAGGACTTAGCGCAGCTTGAACAAATCCGAGATGACTACCGGAGTGGCTTAAGCAAAGAGGAGCTTGCCAAGCTGCCTGCTATTGATCGTACTGAGGCAGAAACCCTCATTGATGAGGCTGAGCTTAAAGCCGCCAAAGAGATCACAGATGAGCTGCCAGCTTCAGCTACTGATCAGCCTAAAAAAACAAAGCGTGCCAAATACACAGTGATTCCTGACAACCTTGAGGTGAAAACCCAGGTTCATGAACCACTTACCACCGTTTGTGACTGCGGCTGTCAAATGATGCGAATTGGGGAGGATAAACAAGACAAACTTGGCATTATCCCTAAGCAGTTTTATATTGAGCGTCACATCTACCCTAAATGGGTATGCCGTGAGTGTGA
>NZ_FUGE01000299.1 GCF_900162825.1 Psychrobacter piechaudii | reverse complement strand
TACTAGTAGAGAGCATCTAATTTGGGCAAAAGACTTTTTAAGTGAAAATAATCCTGAATTGGTTCGCATGTATTTAGCTCGTGTAAGACCTGAGCAATCAGAAAGTAATTTCTCTGTTAATGATTATTGCTCTTATATAGAAAAAGAGATTGAAGGTAGGCTTATTAAAAATATCAATCGATTTTGGGATATTATAGATGAAGTTAGCGATAGTAAAATACCCGAAGCCGGTGCTTGGAATGCGTCAACCAAACAGTCTTATAAAGTAATACTTGATTCTTATAACGTAATTATCAGTGCACATCAAGCGAGTTCGTTTTCCACGCATCTACTAATGAAAAACTTAGAAAATCTATCAGAAGTTTTAGAGTCAAATTGTAATATGTTAGATTTTTTGAAAAATATTAATTTAGAAAAAGACTTAGTACGTACTTTAATAGCAATTTCTTCATTGGCTATAAAAACTATTAGCATAGCAATGGTTGGTATTGCTCCTAATTTCTCTAAAAGACTAATGTCAGAGATTAGTCCAAGCGATCAAATTAAGATTGAGAACCAATTAAGCTTCGTTGCAAGTGGTCAAATAGTAAGTCCGAAGAAACAGGAATATTTCTAAAATGAGTAAGCTTATAAAGATAGCAATATGTGGGCCTATGAGTGGCCCACGTAAAGCTTACGGTGAGATGCTAATTGAAGAAAGTAATGTGCTTAAAAGTAATTTTGTCCAATTGGGTTACTTTGATGATATGGCTCAAGCAGATCAAGCTATAAAAATTGCAAAAGAAATAGTTAGCCAACAATATGATTTAGTTATTGGTCATTTTAATAGCTATTGCAGTATGGCTGTTAAAGAAATTTACAAAACAGCAAAAATTGGTTTTATTTCACCTTTATCGACTCATCCAGAACTTAGGCTAGAAACTGGAGGTGCTATCTTTAGTCCGTCAGATAAAAATCAAGTTCGTTTGGTTGTTGATACCGCATTAGCTAATAGTAGAATAATTTACGCACTCAATGATAGCAGTGAGTATGGTAGAAGATTAACTGAGCTATTGATGGCAGAATCTAAGTTTGTGCAGGTTAGACAGTCTACAGCAGAATTTGCTGAAGAAGAAAAAGATCAGATATTGATATTTCTATCAGGTGCTCATTGCAATATTTTAAATTTTCATAAAGAACTTAGAGAAATAGCTCCTGATTCAATGATAGTTTGTTGTGACGATTGCTATATAGAAGAGTATCAAGAATCTATTAAAGCTATATCTAACCATAATGATTATTTGGTAGGACAACCAAATGGCCATCGTGGCAGTTTAACCACATCGTTTGAGTACTTAAAACATCTTATTTGCCACATAGGTTCTGACGATATACTTTATGATTTTGTAGGTAAGAACATTGATCATTATCAATTTTTAGATGATGGTCGTATAGAAAGTCAAGGATTTGAACTGATTCCAATCAATACCTTTTAACTTTCAAGGCTATGTAATGAAAAAATTAAAATTTGATATTATCATTATCGGCGGTGGTATAATGGGTCTTTCTACTTTATATCATCTAGTATCTAAAACTAATCTAAAGGTAGCTTTAGTAGAAAAATCTAGGTTAGGCTCAGGGTCTACTAACAAGTCAGGAGGATTTGTACGTTCTTTTCATACAAAGCGTAGAGAGATTGATTGGAGTATTGATACACTAAATTTTCTGAGGGATCATAAATCTCAGGTAGATTTCAATCCAATTGGTAGTTTATTCATGACTAATCTATTAACTAAGAATGTAATTGAATCTTTAGTAGATACGATTAGCAAAAAAGGCGAAAATATAAATTTACTTCAAAGAAATGAATTTAATGAATTTATACCTAACTTAGTAGTTTCTGAAGATCGTCATATCATAAGTGAACCTAATGCTGGTTATGCAGACCCATTAAGAACTTGTTTACTTTATGCTGAATTGTCAAAGAGAAACGGTGCCTACATTTTTGAATGCGCTGAAGTTAAAGATATCATTTTGGATGATAAGCTATGCGTTTACATAGATGGCATAGAACTCATAACCGAAGCGGTCCATGTTAGTGTAGGAGCATGGTCTTCATCTTTATTAAAGAAAGTAGGATTATCATCTGAAGTATTTTCTAAGGGTATCCAAGCAGATACTTTTTACGTTGATAACAATGAGTTTTCTAATTTTTGTTTATTAGATAGTGAGACTGATATATACACTCGTCCCTATGGTCCTAACCAACAACTAATTGGTAGTGCGACTGAATTTTTTAATATTAAAATGGATGCATACGATAAACCTGACGAGAGACAATGTCAGAAAACTTTAAGTAAACTTAATAATATATTCGAAGTTGATATAAAATCTTTAACTCCTATTGGCGGTAGAGTTGGTTTTGATGGCTATAACCAAGAGATGCGTGGCAAGATATATCAAAGTGATATATTCCCTGGTATATCAGTTTCCGAAGGTTGGAGCGGAGCAGGATTTAAACTGGCACATGGAGCAGGAAAAAGCGCTTCAAAAATTATACTAGAGTCATTACATTATTATGCATAAAAAAATTATTGGTATTTCGCTTGTTATATTGTTTAATATCTTATCAGGTGTACAAGCTGTTTATTTATCAGGTCTGCTAAAGGAAGCCAATGTATATGCTACACTTTGTATATGTTTTTCCTTTGTCACAATTGTCTTTATATTAATTAATGTAATTTCTAATAAACCAATTAAAAGTAGCGTTAAAAAGAATTATG
>NZ_FUGE01000187.1 GCF_900162825.1 Psychrobacter piechaudii | reverse complement strand
ATCAGACGAGGATTCAAAAGGGTTTGGGCTATCAATCGCCAAGACAGGTGTGGTTTGATTATTATCGTCAGGCTGGGTAACTAAAATCTCCCAAGTTTATGTATACGGATTTGACGGCAGGGGTCAATAGTTTAAAACTTTTATATTTACGTGCGTTAGGACGTTACCTAGAAAAAATAAAAAACTTACACTGATTAAATTATTATGATTAAGTTTACTATTACCCTCGTCTTCTAAGTGTGGTTAGACCTTTGCCAAAATAGCTTAGTAGTAATAACAACGTTATTATTATCAAGATAGGATAATTTCCCATAAGCATAAAGGGCGTGTTACCAACCCGTGCCTGTATCTCACCACGTAGTACAGTACGCTCAAACTGCGGTGCGCGTTTTACAATACGACCTTTATGGTTAATGATAGCGGTAACACCAGTATTGGTCGCTCGAATAAACCAGCGCCCGTTCTCAAGCGCGCGCATTTGTACCATTTGCAAATGTTGCAATGGTCCTGCTGAAGTGCCAAACCAGGCATCGTTAGAGACGGTCAACAAAAATTCAGTATCGATGGCATTTTTACGCGTGGTATCTGGATAAGCTACCTCATAACAGATAGCCGTCCCTATATTGTGTCCACGCACCTTTAGAGGTGACTGCTGATCACTACCACGACTATAGCTCTTAATATCCTGACTACCGGCCAAACTTGGGAAAATATCGAGCACGCCTTCAAATGGAATATACTCTCCAAAAGGCACTAGACGCTGCTTCTTGTATAGGCCTTCCGCTTCTACACCTCGAGCAATCACGCTATTGTAAAATGGGGGATACTTATCCGTACTGGCATTGAATGCCGCTTTATCCTTATAAGGGATACCAGTTATCCATGTCGTATTGGTCGCATTAGCCATTTCTATCATTTCACTAATAAAGCCCGCAGCCTCATCCTGAAACATAGGAATAGATGATTCAGGCCACACCACAACATCACGTCCCCACTCAGTGCGTGTTAACTTCGCATAAATCTTTAGCGTTTCTACTTGATACTTAGTCAGCCACTTTATATCTTGTGAAATATTACCTTGAATCAATGACACTGACAGATCAGGTGTGCCCTTAGGTTTTGTCCATTGCGGATTGACCAGCCATAATGATGTGCTAATGGCTAATAACAGTACAGAAACGATGGCATAACTACTGCGCCGAAGCAGTAGCTCTACTAAACTTGCAGCCAATAGTATGGCAACAAAAGAGACGGAAAAAACACCAGCAACGGGTGCTAAGGACGATAACCAATACTCTTCAGTAAATGCATAACCAACAAACAGCCACGGAAAGCCTGTGAATAACCAAGTTTTTAACCATTCTTGTAGCACCCAAAGAGCAGCAAATGAAAAGGGTTGTTTGCCTACCATACGGTTAAAGACTAGTGCTAACAATCCATGAAATAGTCCCATACCGAGACCCATCAATGCAATCATAATCAATGCGAGCCACGTTGGTGTATCGCTATAATCATGGATAGCAGTATAGAGCCAAAAGCCGCCGACGCACCATAGCCCCATACCGTAAGCTTCACCGATAATAAAAGCGCGACGACCACTCATACTTGTCACCAACAGCGCATATAAAATCGCTGGTGATACTATTGCTAGCGGCCAAAACCCATAAGGCGCTAGCGAAAATAAAAAAATAGCTCCTGCAAGCCATGCTACTACTAGCGTAAGCGATAGCGGTAATTGATTTAAGTGAGTACTCAAACGCTTTTGTAGATTAATAGTAGACAGGCGCATCGCAAATTATCCAAAATTATGAGCCTTGAATTTTTAATCAAAATCCAAAACTTAGATAGAGCCGTTAATACTACAGGCAGTATTTTAAAATAAAAACTGCTTATGATACCAGCCTGCACTGCTCAATGGATGAATTTACGTACTCCGTTTAATGGGTTATTATGCTACATTACCAAACGATATGAAGTGTTACTTGATCTTCTATAGCTCACAATATCTACAGTACATGAGAAAGCACTATGCCCCCCTTAAAAATAAAATCCAGTCTTATATGCAATCGTTATCTGTCTAAGGGGTTGCGTAGTACGTTATTATTACTGGCTGCCTCATCACTATTTGCTTGTAGCCAACCGAGTAGTGGCGTATCTGATGCAAGCACAACATCGGCATCAACTGAAGATGTTTTGGCTGTTCCAAAGACAGCTGAACCAAACGTTATAAATAATTCTATGATGACATCAGTAAGTAAACCAGACTTACTAAAAAACGTATCAGCCACTGTCTATAAAGATGCCAATTGCGGCTGCTGTAAAGAATGGATAAGTCATGCAGAAGATAATGGTCTAAGTGCAACCGCGCAAGATGTTGCGGACTTAGCCGTATTTAAAGAGCGCTACAGCGTTCCAAATGAAATGCGTTCTTGCCATACTGTAGTCACTACGGATGGTTACGTCTTTGAAGGTCATGTACCCGCTAAATATATGGCGCAGTTTTTAGAAAATCCGCCAGTACAAGCTATGGGTCTTGCCGTACCTGGCATGCCTATTGGTAGCCCAGGTATGGAGTATCAAAATAAATTCATGCCCTATCAGGTTATGCAGCTCAATAAAGACGGGACAACCCAAGTTTATGCTGATATTGAATCGGTAGAGCAGCAATTATAGTGTGTTAGCAGTTAAGAATACTTTGATTATAGTGTTAGCGTTAAAAGTAAATGAGGTAGGTATAAGACTGTTCTATTGCTTATAAAATGATTCTTCATCAAAAAATTCATTAGCTATTGCGACTTTAAAATTAAAAATAACTTTGAATTTGTAACTTTTGATGACAATGTAAGTTTGTGTAACATGTACAGAATATAGCTGACTAGATTGACCACAATTTCTACTGTTTTATAAGCAAAAAAACGTCTGAGGGTTAAATCTATAATTTAGATTTAACCCTCAGACGTTTTTCTATTGGATGAAGTAATTACCCTATATAGGGT
>NZ_FUGE01000273.1 GCF_900162825.1 Psychrobacter piechaudii | reverse complement strand
ACTGTCTGAGCCTATCTTACATGCCGATGAAACCCCGGTATCTATCATGAAGAACCATGTAAAGGTAGGTGGTAAATCATTAAAAAAAGGCTATGTCTGGGCGTATCTTACGCCACAGCACAACTCATTAAAGGCGGTGGTCTATGACTTTGCCGAAAGTCGTCGTAATGAGCATCCTAAAGCCTTTTTAGATAAGTGGCGCGGTAAGCTGGTTTGCGATGATTACAGCGGATATAAGTTCTTATTTCATCAAGGTGTGACTGAAATCGGTTGTCTGGCCCATGCACGGCGTAAGTTTCATGAACTGCATGTCACTGGGCAAAGTATCGTGAGTATTGAGGCATTAACGTTATTTAGGCAGTTGTATGCCATTGAACGTGAGATTGATGAGCGCTTTGAAAAAAATACACCCCCAATACCAAGAGATCCCCAAATAGTTCGGCAAATCAGGCAAGATAAAGCCAAACCGA
>NZ_FUGE01000186.1 GCF_900162825.1 Psychrobacter piechaudii | reverse complement strand
GGTTAGAGCGCTACCTTGACATGGTAGAGGTCGCTAGTTCGAATCTAGTTACGCCTACCAAATTCGAAAGCCCCAATCTTTATGATTGGGGCTTTTTTTGTGCTTGTAATATAAGGGCTGACACCTATTTCACATCTCGTCGTAGCACATTGATTTAGTCTATCTCTATAACTCGTAAAAAAACCGTGTGCCCAGATTGTACCCAAGCTGTGCCTGCTCTAAATTATTTGACTGATAAACCTCTTAACTTTGACCTCTACTCTACTTTTCCGAGCCCTGATCTTCTGCATCAGGAACATATTCAAATATATCTCCAACTTCAACTTCTAAAAACTCGCATAGCTTATCAATAGTATCGAAATCGATTCGCGACGACTGGTCATTATATATTTTATGTAACGTTGTTTTGCTGATTCCTGTCGCCCGTACGGCATCCGCTACCTTTAGCCTTCTTTCCGCTAACAAAGTCGGTAAATGATTAACTATCACAGTAAAACTCCAATCTTAGTTGTAAAAAGTACTTGCATAGTTATAAAAATGTGCTAAATTACAACTATGGTATTTAAAAGTACCATCATAATTAAACTTTATATAAGGAATGTATTATGTCACATACCTACCTAACAACCCAAGAGCTTTCTGAACGCATCAAGTACACCCCTCGAACGATTCGTAATGAACTGAAAGACAGTGTCTTGATTGAAGGTATCCACTACATAAGACCTTTTGGTGGTAGAAAAATCCTTTATGTTTGGGAAGAGATTGAAAAAGATATGCGTGTCGGAGTGTCCGGCAGCATCAACGCCATGGCATTACAATAAGGAGGCTATTATGGCTAGCATTAGAAGTAGGGGGAAAAAGCTGTTTGTTGACTTTCGATACCTAGGAGTCCGCTGTCGCGAAACAACAAATTTGATTGACACCCCTGAAAACCGTAAGAAGTTGCAAAAAATAATTGAAAGGATGGAAGCTGAAATTGTTTTGGGTACTTTCAATTACGCTCAGTACTTCCCCAAGAGCGATAAAGCTTCAAAAATGATGGCTTTAAATGATCGCAAGGAGTGTATAAACACAAGTATGCCGTCATTTAAGCAGTTTGCAGAGCTCTGGTTTTCAGAAAAAGAAATTGAATGGCGTGATACGTATAAACGCAAAATCAGAGAGATTATCGATATGTACCTTCTACCTGAATTTCAGGGGAGGCCCATCGATACAATCAAAAAGACAGAGGTATTAGCCTTCCGCTCAGCACTCGCCAAAGTAACTCGCGGAAAAGTTAAAAAACCTCTGTCAGCGGCACGCATCAACTCAATAATGGTACCTCTGGGTATGATACTAAAAGAAGCTTCCAAACGCTACAAGTTTGAAAATCCTTATGAGGACATAAAATCGCTTAAGGAACCAAGAACGAGTATTCAGCCTTTCACGTTAGATGAAGTTTGGAAATTTATTAACTGGGTTAGGGAGGATTATCGAAACTATTATCTTGTGCGCTTCTTTACAGGCATGAGAACCAGCGAGATTGACGGTTTAACTTGGGAGAATGTTGACTTTGACCGCCGAGAAATCGTTATCAATCAAGCGCTCGTTAAAGGCAAAATTGTGCCGCCTAAAACCCAAGAGTCGTATAGAGCCATCCAAATGTCTCCATGGGTCTATGATGCTTTAAAAGAGCAGTACAAGGTCTCTTATAAGCGATCTGAATATGTCTTTTGTTCGCACACAGGCGAGCCACTTGACTACAACAATGTGAATAAGCGTGTTTGGCACCCTACGCTTAAGGCGTTAGGCCTTAAAAAGCGCAATGCCTATCAGACTCGGCACACTGCGGCCACTCTCTGGCTAGCTGCTGGTGAGAGCCCTGAGTGGATTGCTTATCAGATGGGTCATTCAACCACCAAAATGCTGTTCAATACATACAGCCGCTATGTACCAAATATGACACGCCAGGATGGTAGTGCTTTTGAAGCACTCGTAAGTCGAAGCCAGATGGCTCAAGCATCAACTGACAAGGAGACGTCAAAATGAAAATTATTGATTATGACAAGCTATTTGCCGAGTTTAAGCCTAATGGCTATGTCAGTGAGGATGCCAATACTATCGCCAATATGTTGATTTATGATTTATGTATTCAACCTGGTTATAATCTAGCACGCTTTTTAGGAATCAAGCCTTGCTTTAATAACCATATGGCAATGCGTATATGGGTACAGAAGCGCTTGGATACGAGTCTTGGATATGTGGTTGAAGATATGTGTAGTCAGCTACAAAGTGAGCTTTACGAGCTACTACCACCATCTGGATATGGCTACTAACGAGGAGAATATCATGTGTGTAAATTTTGTGTTCGACTCAAGCCTAGATGATGAAGCAAAGCGTTTGTGCCATCAGTATTGGTCGTATGTATCACCCAATGACTATATCGCTCATCTAAAGATACTTTGCTACGATTACAATATAAGGTCTGATGAGTTGTTTATTACGCTTGCAAAATGCCAGGTTTATTTGGGTGATATACATTGCGAGTATTGTAGTCGTCCTTATCAACTCGATGTGCCAGCAGATATCCCCCATGCAAGACAACAAAAATCTTGGTTTTGTGATGGATGCATCAGCTTTTCTGGGGGACAGCTTACTGTTGGTAGATAGATATTTGATGTTACTTGATAACCAGATGGCCTAGGCTGTCTGGTTTTTTTATGCTGACTAACTCTTTTCGATGTAAAAATCTTAGCGCTTTGTCAGTCTTTTTGCGACATTGCTAAGTCACCTATGCGGTTATGAAGTGACATTGACGCCAAAAGAGACGCGTATTGTATTTCTAAGTCACCTATGCGGTGAGGAAGCCATAAATGGGCTTGTGCCGTTCACATCGTTATTTCTAAGTCACCTATGCGGTGAGGAAGCTTATCACGTAAGTCAGTGTATGACACAACAGTTTCTAAGTCACCTATGCGGTGAGGAAGTTTTACCTACATATAAGCTAGTTATTTTACCTATTTCTAAGTCACCTATGCGGTGAGGAAGCGCTTCGGTAACTTCTCCGATCGGCTGGTTGTTTTCTAAGTCACCTATGCGGTGAGGAAGCTAAATATCTCATAATCTTTTGCCTCCATTAATTTCTAAGTCACCTATGCGGTGAGGAAGCTTTTAATAAGCATCCCAGTGCGTCTTAGGTATTTCTAAGTCACCTATGCGGTGAGGAAGTTATGCTGACAGGCTTAATGTATTATATGCTTTTTCTAAGTCACCTATGCGGTGAGGAAGCAGTAGCATCATATATCTCTAGACCACTACTATTTCTAAGTCACCTATGCGGTGAGGAAGCTGTCGATTAGCTTTGGCATTGCTTTATCTCATTTCTAAGTCACCTATGCGGTGAGGAAGGGCTAGTACTAGGTGGTAGACAACTAATTACATTTCTAAGTCACCTATGCGGTGAGGAAGACACTGTAGGCTAGTTTGGTTGTAATCATCTTGTTTCTAAGTCACCTATGCGGTGAGGAAGACTTTACCCGCTTTAATCTCGTCAGCTATTAATTTCTAAGTCACCTATGCGGTGAGGAAGCATCTGGGTGCGAGTTTGGTGATTTTTAAGCATTTCTAAGTCACCTATGCGGTGAGGAAGATTGTGACTGGACCAAAATGGCAACAGTTAGATTTCTAAGTCACCTATG
>NZ_FUGE01000172.1 GCF_900162825.1 Psychrobacter piechaudii | reverse complement strand
GATTTAGGCACTGACTATATAAGCTAGATTTAATTAACTTATGAGCAGTGCTAGGCATCAACAATCACAAACTTGCTTAAAGAAAATCCGGCTCAACCCCGAGGCTCTAAGATAAGTACGTCATTTTATAATTTATAAGAGACAGCACCTTATGAAGCTAAGTGTCGAGATGCAATTTTATTTAAGCCAGTCTAAATCCGCGCTTGCGATAGTTTATTAAATTTGGCGGTCTTATCTTAGTTATATTGTGCTATTAAGATAAAAATTCAACATTAAATCGTCAATTACTGATGAAAATATCAAAAGTTACCAACAATTGTTGATTTAATGAGGGGCGTCACATTTAGAAAGGCGCATATTATACTAAAAATTAGGTTTCAGGTATGTATGATAATATTTATCAGCCTATTCTAATTTTTTAATATAGCTACATAAATGCTATTCCATAAGCTCTAGCCGCACAAATCTTAGATCACATAAATCACAGGTTAATAAGATCAAGTTAAGCAGGGTTAGGGTCATCAACAAAGCTAACTTGCACCCCCAAAGTGCTTTCAATCACCTCTCCTAAGGCTTGGATGCCGCCCATTTCGGTGGCATGATGACCACAAGCCAGATAATCAATCCCTAACTCTCGGGCTGAATGCGTAGTACGCTCTGAAATCTCTCCAGAGATATACAATTGACAGCCCATATGGGCAGCTTGTTCAATCATGTCTTGGGCGCCGCCAGTGCAGATCCCCACCTTTGAAATTACTGAGTTGCCAGCACTAATATGGGTGGGGGTTCGCTGTAGTTTTTCACTAACTTTTTTAATAAAGTCTTCAATAGAGATAGGGTCACACTGGGCAATATTCCCCACCGGATGCTTTTCATCAGGGTATAAAGCCCCCATGATTTGCAGATCCAAAAGATTTGCTAGCACCGCGTTATTACCAACGACAGGGTGAGCATCTAGGGGGAGGTGGTACGCCAATAAAGATATGTTATTTTGGAGTAGGCTACGGATACGTTTGCCCTTCATACCCGTTAGTGGCTCAGGCTCACCTTTCCAAAAATAACCATGGTGCACCAATATAGCGTCAGCGTTTTGCTCTATAGCCGCATCAATAAGATTTTGAGTGGCGGTAACTCCGGTAATGATTTTTTTGATAGGAGCATCAGCATCTACCTGTAAGCCATTAGGGCAGTAGTCTTTGAATTCTTTGGCCTTTAAGTAATCATTGCACCATTGCTCGAGGGCTACTGGGCTTAGTTCGGTCATTACAAACTCCTTAATTAGAAATACTGTGTTAATAAATTTTCAATCAAATAATAAAGGACTTAACTTAGAATTATTTTATAAAATGAGCCGTTCAAAATGGGCTTGGTAGGCTGCAAGTAACATGAATTGAACAATATAGCGGTGAAAAATAGAAAGGGGTGGGCCAGTAAATGGCTAACAAATGTTAAACTAATACCATTTTAAGTGATTCTTAATCCATTAAACCATCTAAATATCCACCATCGCCTTAAAACGTAAAATATTGGTTGTCGCTAAAGTCATCTAAATGTATTTAAGGTTTGGTGTTCGTGCTATTTGCACGTTTTGACATTGAGGAGTGACATGTCTGCATCATCAAAAACCAGCGTTATCTGGAAGATTCTACCCTGGTTATTATTGATTGCTGTATTAGCAGCATTTATCTGGGTCTATATTGGGCAAAAAACCAGTCAACAACCCGCTTGGGAGCCGCCACGTAATGAGTCTGACTCTATTGCGCTGAACACCGGTAGAGACTCTGATAAGCCTGAGCCTATTGTGTCATATCACAATGCGGTTGCTAAGGCGTCACGCTCGGTAGTTAATATCTATACTACGCAGACCATTCAAAACCCTTATATGAATGATCCTATCTTGCGTCGTTTCTATGAGTTTCATGGCCAAAACCCTCAAGCTGGCCAAGAAACCAACTTAGGCTCAGGGGTTATTGTCTCAAAAGATGGCTATATTGTAACCAATGCTCATGTGATTGCCAAAGCGGATGAGATTGTTGTGGGACTTAACGATGGTCGCAAAGCTGTGGCTACAGTAGTGGGCACTGATCCTGACAGTGATTTGGCGGTTATTAAAGTCGATATGACAGGGCTAGAGCCCTTGACATTTAGAGAAACGCCCATTGAAGTAGGCGATGTGGCCTTGGCCATTGGTAACCCCTTCGGTGTGGGACAAACCGTGACTCAAGGTATCATCTCGGCTACAGGACGTACCGGTCTGGGAGTTAACACCTTTGAAGACTTTATCCAAACTGATGCGGCCATTAACCCAGGTAACTCTGGTGGTGCCTTAGTAGATGCTCGCGGTGAATTGGTGGGTATTAATACCTTAATTTTCTCACGCTCAGGCGGCTCTATGGGAATTGGCTTTGCGATTCCAACAGCTTTAGTAGAACAAGTTATGAATGCCATTATCAAAGATGGTAAAGTCAGTCGGGGCTGGCTAGGTATCGAAGTACTGTCTCAACTGCGTGATCCTTCACAACTTGAAACTACCACGGGAGTTGTGGTGCGTAACATTATCCCAGGTAGCCCTGCTGCTAAAAGTGGACTGAAGGTAGGCGATGTTATTCTATCTATAGATGGGGTAGAGATGACCGATTCTAACGCACTGATTCAGCATGTGGCTCGCAAAATGCCCAATAGTGTATTGAAGGTACAAGTGTTACGCGGTTCAGAAAACATGAATATTGATATCGCTTTGGCGGAACGTCCTACCCAAACCGATGTGGTAGCGCCTATGGAAATGCCAACAGATCCAGAGCTGTTAGTTGAGCCTGAAAATGGGCCCCCATTAACAGATGAGCAACGCGCCCAGCTTAGAGAAGAGTTAATTGAGTTATTTGAGAATGGGGCTCGACCAAAAGTAGACCCGTTACCGCAATAAAACTTTGTGAACAGCTGAAAAGTTAAAGCTGTAAGTACAAAAAAGTCCGCTATAAGGCGGACTTTTTTTTGGCTTTATGATTTTTGGTTTATGTTTCCTTACTTTATAAAGCATATCGCCAAGCTATTACTTTACTTCTTTTAGATGAATCAATCCTTTAACTTTACAGCAGCAGGCTAGAATCTCTCCTTGCTCAATCATTGCTAAAGGGGGCTCTGCATAAGTCACTGGAAAAGAGGCGTGGCTCAAGGTAACTCGGCAGCTGCCGCAGTAGCCTTCACGACATTGATAATTAATATCATGCCCAGTACGTAATAAACCATCTAATAAAGTTTCATCATCATGCAGATAAAAACGTTTTTTTGAGGTAAATACCCAAGTCATAGTGTTGAGTCACTTAGTAATTGTTTATTTATAGAGTGATGCTTCTTAGCTTAGATAAAAAAATAGGGCAAAAAAGCGTGCGGTCATTTTATAACAACGGCACGCTAATTTTGAAAGTTATAAAGCATGTCGTACGGATAGCTCTGACATGCTTATCACCTCTGTCACAAATTACAGTTCGAAATCATCAAAGTCACTGTCTGATAAGTCAGAGTCAATCTGACCCACTAGGTAGGAGCTGATCTCAGTCTCTTGGGGTGCAACTTGTACGTTGTCCGATGACAACCAAGTGTTGATCCAAGGGATAGGGTTGCTCTTAGAGTTTGGGAAAAGAGCAGGCAGACCCACAGCCTCCATACGTAAGTTGGTAATGTACTCAACATACTGACACAAGATGTCTTTGTTCAGACCAATCATAGAACCATCTTTGAACAGATAGCCGGCCCATTCCTTCTCTTGCTCAGCCGCTTTACGGAAGATGTCGATACTCTCTTCGTAGCACTCTTCAGCAATTTCAGCCATTTCTGGATCATCTTTACCTGAGGCTAAGATATTGATCATGTGTTGGGTACTGGTTAGGTGTAGCGCTTCGTCACGAGCAATTAATTTAATAATTTTGGCGTTACCTTCCATAAGCTTACGCTCAGCGAAAGCGAACGAACAAGCGAATGACACATAGAAGCGAATGGCTTCGAGAACGTTAACCGCCATCAAGCATAGGTATAGCTGTTTTTTTAGTTTTCTTAAGTCAACATACCTCTCTTCACCATTGACCATATGAGTGCCTGCACCAAACAAGCTGTATAGCTGTGAATGCTGATACAAGTCATCATAGTAAAAAGCGATGTCTGAAGCCCGTTGTAGAATGTGCTCGTTCTGCATAATGTCGTCGAAGACTATGCCTGGGTCGTTAACGATGTTACGAATAATGTGGGTATAACTGCGTGAGTGAATGGTTTCTGAGAATGACCAGGTCTCAATCCAGGTCTCAAGCTCAGGGATAGACACCAGTGGTAATAGCACTACGTTTGGACTACGACCTTGAATCGAGTCAAGCAAGGTTTGATACTTTAGGTTACTGATAAAGATGTGTTGTTCATGGCTCGATAAATTGCTGTAATCGATACGGTCTTTTGAGACATCAACCTCTTCTGGACGCCAGAAAAATGATAACTGCTTTTCGATAAGCTGTTCAAAGATAGGATGCTTCTGTTGGTCGTAACGTGCCACGTTTACCGGCTGACCAAAGAACATCGGCTCTTTGAGCTGATCATTTGGAGTTTGGCAAAAGATTGAGTATGTCATGATTTTACCTTTTTCACCTTTCGTTTTTTTTGGGTTTGTTTAACTGTTAATTTCTTAAATCTTGAAGTAGTTTTTAATTGTGGGTAGGGTGCGCCCCGCGCACCGATTTAATCTTAATGTTTGCATTGATGCGTGAGACGCACCCTACGGCTGGATGATAGTCGTTTATGACGGTATTACTACAGCATAGCAAAATGTCTCATCAGAAGTTTCATCTGAACTATATGTGGATAAAGAAATACCTTTGCTATCAGGATAGTGTTTTATAATTAATTCAATTTTATCAATAATGCAGTCTACTGAGTCTGTCATTCTTCCGTTATACAAAGCTTGTTTAAAGCTCTCACCCTCATGCAACCTAATTTTATGCTTGCTTTCTAATTCTTGAAAACGTGAAAAAATACTCATAATTATCTCTAAAACTAAGTGTTTAAATATTTCATATGGGTTTAATAAACCCTTGTCTACATTACGCTTTTGATACGTTAGCATCGAGGATTGATATCAAAATGCTGATCTTTTGGAGTTTGACGAAAGATTCAGTGCTATCAAGCTTCTACTTTTCTTAAAATTGTTATCTACAAAGTGATCTAGCCTTATCAAATAGGCTCGCAATTTTTTTTGTATTATCGCTGATACCATATTCAACCATCCAATTATCATCTCTACCCGCATAAGGAGATGAAGAACATGGATCTGGTAAAAGCAAGCTTAGACTTTTGAGGTAATTAACTAATATACCAATATCTTCAGGATTCCAGCCCTTAAGAATTAACTTACTCTCATTACTGATCACCACTCGATCATATGGTAGTTTGTCTATTTTATGAATTTCTATATTGGTAGTAGCATCAATAAAAAATTCAATTGTAGTATCATCTAAGTCTTTTAAACTAGTTAATACTACTCTTTCATAGTAGTTTTCAAATATAAAATCGGGATCTTCGCAGAATAATAAAGCTAAAGCCATACGTGCTATTTTACTATCTACATGTGTCGCTTCATCAACGTACTTGGCTAAAAGAATCTTTCCTTCTTCAGAATTAACTCGATCTCTTAATTTAATTCTTTCCTCTTCCTTCATAGTATCTAAATTAGTGTCAATACATTTAAAAAACTCTAGTAGATTATATTCTTTATATTTATTTATACCTATAAGAGCATCTTTAGCTATATCTTTTAGATGCTTCATACTATCTAATGAAGATAAAATACTATCAAGGTCAATAAGTGTATTAAAGTCTGTCATGCTATTTACCTAAATAAAAGTCAAGAAATATAAATAATCATAAATTATTTAAAGCGTGTCAGAATTAATAGTTATTCAAATATATTAGTTGAGATTAAATGACAATAGACCGTTTCTTTGAATGAATAATTCAATTATAGATAGAGGTAGGGTGCGCCCCGCGCACCGATTTAATCTTAATGTTTGGTTGGTGCGTGAGACGCACCCTACGGCTTATTAACTTACAGTAGGTTAGTGTCGAGGAACGAGACCCAACATGGTTTAATATTTAAATTGTTGGGTGTCGCTAGCTTCACCCAACCTACGATTCTTTTATGAGGGTGTCAGCTCTATTAGTTAGAAAATGAATGATACACAATATTTTCAAGTTTAGGGTCTGCATAACTATCAACATAAGAAAGATGACCATCATATTCACCTACTTTATTAATTGATAGTCCTTGCTTAAACACAATCTGTAAGCCGTGTTCTGGTTCCCAATCACATTCACACTCTAGTGATATATAAATCGCCTTGTCACCATATGGGCGACGTGTGACTAAAGGGGTGCACTCTATTTGTATATGACGCCAGACATCATTTAGATCATCAATCTTAACAATATCCTCCCCATCCAATGACGCTTCTACATCTTTATAATATCGATAGATATCATCTTGTGCTTGTTTTAGAACGCTATTATCTAATGTCAAAAAATTAGCTACGGCCTGATGAAACTCTTCTTTATTTTGGTCTTGTTCGTAATCTTCTAAAACAAAGCGATATTTTTTATCATCTAAAGCTTTAACGGTTACAGGCTGACTAATTAGCCAGTTATCAAATTGGTATTTTTCTAGGCTACCTAAATATGGGATATCAGTCATCTGAAGACCTTTTTATAATTTTTAAATGAAACGCGTAATTCAAGTCTTAACTATTATTTGTGTATAGTGCATCCTGCGTAACTTTTAAAGCCTAAATCAATTATTGAGAGAGGTAGGGTGCGCCTCGCGCACCGATTTAATCTTAATGTTTGATTGGTGCGTGAGACGCACCCTACGGCTTATTAGCTTACAGTAGGTTGGTGTCGAGGAGCGAGATCCAACAATGCTTAATATTTAAATTGTTAGGTGTCGCTAGCTTCACCCAACCTACAAGATCATTTTAAAAATAGGCCGTAGTTTATAGCACGCCATTATTTGTTTGGAAAAAGATTAAATGTGTCGTGATTTTACCTTTTTCACCTTTTGTTTTTTGGGTTTGTTTAACTGTTAATTTTAAAGCCGTTTTTATTTGGCAGGGTGCGCCCCGCGCACCGATTTAATCTTAATGTTTGGTTGATGCATGAGACGCACCCTACTTTATTGAATTGATATATTCTACGGCTAGTTTTGTAATTTTATATCTATGATATCCTTGAGGGTTAATATCATGTTTTAACAACCCCAACTCAGTCATAGTACTGAAATCATCATCAATAAATCTAGGCTCACTTATTTCTAACGTTTGGTTTGCATCAATAGCATAGGTTGTGCCACCTAATGACGGTAGTCGCCAGATGTGGAGACCTTCGGAATTAACGAATTCTCTGAGAACTCTTAATGCTTGTTCTGATAACTGATACTCTGTTTTAAAGTTGTTTGCAATTCCACTTAATCCATCAATTCGTTGAGCAATCGAAACCATTAGATTATTAAGATTCGATAACTGCTTTAAAGTTTCCTCGTGGTTTTGATTCATAAAGAGTGCAATCTGATTTTTTAACTCAATGTTATTTTTGATAATATCAGCAGTATTTCTATTATCATTTTCATATAACCATTCTATAAAATCTTCTAAACTCGCATGCTCTCTTGATGACTGAAAATTAGCTAATAAACCAATAACTGATAAAAAGGTATTAAATAAAGATAAAGAGTCCATTAGGAGTCTCCTATACAGAATACTATAGCGATTTAATTATAATTTTAAATAGCTATAGATGACCATCACTTGGAGAATAATTTGGACAAGTACGAATATTTGATTTAGAATATACCTTTATGAAGAAGTACAGTCTATTCAAATTTCCCTTGTGAAAGTGGATAGTCTTAACTTTCAGGTATTAAATACGCCAATATTTAATATCTCCAATGGCAAAGATGATTTATCGTCTTTGCCATTTTATTGCCTGTCATTTAACAAACAATAAATTTCGTTAAAACAAATTCGTAATATTTATCTTGAAATGAACCGCTCTCCGCCGAGGGACGAGGCACGGACATAGCCATTAAAAATAAACTACCCATGCCTCGCATATTTCTCAATGTCTAAAAAGCTCCCATCCTGAGGCTCATCTTGTGCACTTAAAGCTTACAAGCACCGCTGGCACAGCCGTCATCGATATCGGCCTGAGCATCGTTGGCCCCATCACGAGTGTTGTGATAGTACAGAGTCTTAACCCCGAACTTATAAGCCATTAGTAGGTCTTTTAATAGCACCTTCATTGGCACACGGTTGCCCTCAAAACGAGTTGGGTCATAGTTAGTGTTGGCAGAGATACTCTGATCAATAAACTTCTGCATGATTGCCACTAGCTTTAAGTAGCCGTCATTATTTGGCATCTGCCATAACAGCTCGTAGTTGTCTCTTAAGTTTAAGATATCAGGCACTACTTGCTTCAAGATACCGTCTTTTGATGCTTTTACCGATACCAGACCACGTGGTGGCTCAATACCGTTAGTTGCGTTGGCAATCTGACTTGAAGTCTCAGAAGGCATTAACGCTGATAGAGTAGAGTTGCGTAGGCCATGCTCTTTAATCTCACTACGCAAAGCTTCCCAGTCTAACTGCAATGGCTCATTACAAATCTGGTCTAAGTCAGACTTATAGGTATCAATCGGTAGGATACCTTGTGAGTAGGTGGTCTCATTGAACGCAGGGCAAGCGCCTTTTTCTTTTGCCAACTTGTTTGACGCTTTTAGTAAATAGTACTGAAGCGCTTCAAAAGTCTGATGGGTTAGACCTAAGGCTGAGCCATCTGAGTATTTCACCCCATTTTTAGCCAAGTAGTAAGCGTAGTTGATCACACCAACGCCTAGGGTGCGGCGGTTCATACTGCCATTTTCAGCGGCTTTTACTGGATAGTCTTGGTAATCAAGTAACGCATCTAGGGCACGTACGATTAGCTCTGCTGGCTCTTCAATGTCTTGTAAGTCTTCAACTTCACCTAAGTTCACCGCAGATAAAGTACATAGAGCGATTTCGCCCTTTTCATCATTGATGTTGTCTAGTGGCTTAGTTGGTAGAGCAATCTCCATACATAAGTTTGACTGGCGGATAGGGGCCACGCTTGGGTCAAACGGACTGTGGGTGTTACAGTGGTCAACGTTCTGGATGTAGATACGACCGGTGCTGGCACGCTCTTGCATTAATAAGCTGAATAAGTCGGCGGCAGGTACATGGCGCTTACGGATATTCTCATCTTGCTCATACTTGGTGTATAGCTCTTCAAACTTGTCTTGATCAGCGAAGAAAGCTTCGTATAGACCTGGCACGTCTGACGGTGAGAATAAGGCAATGTCCTGACCTTTAATCAAGCGGGTATATAGAGTACGGTTGATTTGCACTCCGTAGTCCATGTGACGCACACGGTTGTCTTCTATACCACGGTTGTTTTTTAGCACCAGTAGTGACTCTACTTCTAAATGCCACAGTGGATAGAATAAGGTCGCTGCACCACCACGGACACCGCCTTGTGAACAGCATTTAACCGCCGTTTGGAACAGCTTATAGAAGGGAATACAGCCGGTGTGCTGTGCTTCACCGCCACGGATAGGACTACCTAGGGCACGAATGTTACCGGCGTTAATACCGATACCAGCGCGCTGTGATACGTAACGTACGATGGCACTGGTGGTAGCGTTGATAGAGTCTAAGCTGTCACCACACTCAATCAGTACACATGAGCTGAATTGACGTGATGGGGTACGCACACCTGCCATGATTGGGGTTGGCAGTGAAATCTTGAAGGTAGAGGCAGCGTCATAAAAGCGTTTGACGTAGTCCATACGCTCAGACTTATCGTAAGAGGCAAACAGACACATACCCACTAGCACGTATAAGAACTGAGGGCTTTCGTAAACTTTCTTGGTAACACGGTCTTGTACCAAGTATTTACCAGTCATTTGCTCAGCAGCAGCATAAGCTAGAGTCATGTCACGCCAGTGATCGATATACTCATTTAGCTCGTCAAACTCTTCACGAGAGTAGTCTTGCAAGATATGCTCATCATATTTGCCAGACTCAGTTAAGTTAACCACATGGTCGTATAGATGTGGCGGCTCAAATTGATTGTAGGCAATCTTACGTAAGTGGAAAATCGCCAAACGGGCAGCCAAATACTGATAGTCTGGAGTGTCTTCTGAAATAAGATCTGCAGCCGCTTTGATGATGGTCTCATGAATATCACGAGTCTTAATACCATCGTAAAACTGGATATGAGATTTTAACTCTACTTGAGAAACGGAGACGTTAACCAATCCTTCTGCGGCCCAAGTGATGACCTTATGGATTTTATCTAAATCGATTGGCTCCAGGCGGCCGTCTCGTTTCATTACTTTAATCTTATCCATATTTGTCATTGCTGTCTCCGCTAGTTATTGCTAAGTGACACGATTATATCGTCTCACCACTAAAAAATATTACCTGGTACCTATAGTGCCTGTGTTTCAGATAAAACACAAGATATAGGGTGGTTTCTATGATGTAGGCACAATATAAAGGAAAAAAAGAAAATTTACTATCTTGACAAATTGGCAGTTACTAGTTCAATTGAGAGAATTGAAATGAATAATTAGCCATGAAAAATGCTTGCAAATTTGCAACTACCGATAGGCTATTGCTTAGCGGTTATGTCAAGAAATTTAGTTGCTAAAAAAAGCTGAGAAAAACTTTTTTTACTAAATTGTAAACGAGAGTAAATGGGTTTAGATTTGTTCAGGTAAAAGTTTTAACCTGTAAATTAATTCAGTTTGAGTGGCTAAAATAGAACCTAAATAACATCCAAATAAAAAGAGCAGGGAGGATGCCTGCTCTTTTTTTAGCTATATATTGAAGCTATGTTTTGGAAGTTCAGCCGTGGCTAATAAATAAAATAGTGACTCAGATAATGTGTTGTAGACGTAAAATATTTACACCACAGTACGAACTGTTTTTGCCTTGTCTAGAGCCGCGTAAAGCTCATTCACTTGGTCTGCTTCAGTAAAGTATAACTTGGCACGGACTGACGTAAAACGACCGGTACTTGATTTTTTCACGGTTAGACTTTCAGTATCAAAGTCAGGGAACTGAGTGCCTAAAATAAGCTTAACCTCATTCAGTAGAGTGTCATGCTCACCTTCATGACCAATAATACTCATAGGGTAGTCCATTGGGAATTCCCATAAGTGTAGATTTTGGATATCGGTCTTTTTGGCAAAAGGGTTTCTGTTAAGAGTTAGGCTTTGAGTCATATCGATTTTTTTGTTAGCCATAATTGGCATCTCCCATTGTTTTTAAAGTAAAAAAAAGCTGAGAACCCCCAGCTTTTTTTAGTGAATAAGTAATGGTGTGGCTAATACTTAGTCATTTTCTAAAAATGAGCGTAGGTGCTCAGAGCGTGAAGGATGGCGTAGCTTACGTAAAGCTTTGGCCTCAATCTGACGGATACGCTCACGGGTAACATCAAACTGCTTACCGACCTCTTCTAAAGTATGATCGGTTGGCATATCAATACCAAAACGCATACGCAGTACTTTGGCTTCACGTTCGGTTAGATTGCTTAATACATCACGAGTGGCTTCTTGTAGGCCGGCTGAAGTAGCATCTTCAACGGGGCTTGAGATGGTTTGGTCCTCAATAAAGTCGCCTAAGTGTGAATCTTCATCGTCACCGATTGGTGTTTCCATAGATATGGGCTCTTTGGCAATTTTCAAGACTTTACGAACCTTGCCTTCATCCATCTCTAAACGTTCGCCTAATTCCTCAGGAGTAGGTTCACGGCCCATCTCTTGTAGCAACTGACGTGACACACGGTTTATTTTGTTTATGGTTTCAATCATGTGTACCGGGATACGAATAGTACGAGCCTGGTCAGCGATTGAACGGGTAATGGCCTGACGAATCCACCAAGTAGCATAAGTTGAGAATTTATAACCGCGGCGGTATTCAAACTTGTCTACAGCCTTCATCAAACCAATGTTACCTTCTTGAATTAAATCCAAGAACTGCAAACCACGGTTGGTGTATTTTTTGGCAATAGAGATTACCAGACGTAAGTTGGCTTCAACCATTTCTTTTTTGGCACGGCGCGCTTTTGCTTCCCCAATGGCCATACGGCGAGCTACTTCTTTCATCTCGCTAATTTGCATGCCCAGTCTGTTTTCATGGTCTTTGATACGGCGCTGCAATACCACCACATCGTCAACCACTTTGGCTAAGCTATCAGCAAATTTAGGGTTGCCTTTTAAACGGTCGGTTAGCCAGTCAACGTTGGTTTCGTTGCTTGGGAAGGTCTTACGGAATTCTGCACGTGGCATTTTACCGCGGCGGATAACCAAACGCATGATTTGACGCTCTTGTTTACGCACATCATCATACACATCATGCATGATGGCCATTACGTTATCAGACATACGGTTATTGAGCTTTAATAGCATGAAGCGATCGGCCATTTTGGCATAGGCTTCTTCCGCTTGCGGGCTGCCACGGCCATACTCTTCTAAAGCTTGTTTGGCAGTAGTGAATAGCTCGCGAATCTCTTCGACACGCTGACGCACAAGCTCTGGGTCTAGACCACCAGCCTCTTCTTCTTCCTCTTCTTCAGCGTCTTCTTCCTCGTCATCATCCACATCTTTAGCTTTAGATTTGGTGGTAATAACGGGTAATTTTTCTTCGTCTTCTTCAACCGGCTCAAGCTCTTCTGGATCTAAAAAACCAGTGATTACGTCAGAAAGCTTCTTCTCGCCAGCTTCTACTAGGTCATATTCATCAAGAATAAACTGTACAGTGCCAGGCCAGTAAGCCATAGCATGCTGAACGTCACGGATACCTTCTTCAATACGTTTAGCGATAACGATCTCGCCTTCACGGGTTAACAAATCAACGGTACCCATTTCACGCATGTACATACGCACAGGGTCAGTGGTGCGGCCTGGTTCAGTTTCTACAGCGGCTAATACAGCGGCTGCTTCGTCAGTGGCCATTTCATCATCATTGGCCCCATCGTTCATCAAGATATCATCAGCATCTGGTGCTGATTCAAAAATTTTAATACCAACATCCGTAAGCATTTGAACGATGTCTTCAATTTGGTCGCTTTCGGTAATTGAGGCGGGAAGTTGGTCGTTCACCTCAGCATAAGTCAAATAGCCTTGCTCTTTACCCATTTGAATTAGGGTGGCTAGTTGAGAGGTAGATTGAGAGGCTGCCTTATCGGTCATAATATCTCGCTTGCAATAGAAGATGTGGGTTAAAGGTAGAGTGGGGGTGCATTCGCTTTTTAGTAGGCCAGATTGTTGTCTTATTGTTTTAGTTTTTGCAAAAGCTATTTACTGTAGGTTGAGCAACCAAATCTGCAGCCAAAGATTAAAAGATTTTAGTCCGATATTATAACATAATATCCAAATCAGCACCGCAAATACGACCCTCAGTGAGAAAAACTAACGCTGATAGGGGGTTAATATTTGCTTAGGTACTACCCGGTGATACTAATGATATGGGGCCATCCCCCGATTTTTAAAGCCTTAGAGCTCATTGTTTGCGTAAACAATAGGTTGATAAAGTTTTTAAAAGCCAAATAAGCCAGCTTAAGCCATCTTACTTGATTGCTCAGCCTGTTGCTGCTTGGACCAGTTTAGTAAGGTCTGGCGTTGACGGTTTAGATAAGAGGTAATGATAATATTTTTAAATTGTGACATTTGTTTCGATAGGGCTTGTAGCATCAGCTGAACCAATAAATCATCGAATAGCTCATCGACATCAATGATACCGCGCTTATTTAAATTGGACCAAAAAGGAAACCAACGCTTGGCCAAAGTATGCTGCTGATTGGCCGGTAAATTGGCTAGGATGAAATGGGCAGCAGCATTGGTATCTTTGGGTAGATGAGGCGCTAGAGCATTTATGGTCTCAGTGAGCTGTACCAAGCTTGGACTGTCAAAATCCTGCCAACTTGGTAGAGGCGGTGGCTGAATAGCCCCTTTAGCAGGAGACTTAGTGGCAGAGGCAGAGACTTTGACTGCTGGCTTGACAGGCGCCTCAGCAGAAGCTTTATCAGCCTCATCAGTATTCTTATTTTTTTGTTTTGGGCGTGGAGGATACAGTTCAATATCTGCCACGCCAGACTCTTGCCATATACGTGCGATGGGGTCTTCTTGCATTAAATTTGGTGAAAACAACAAGCACAGCTCAAGCATGCGGCTGACTGTCATGTCGCTATCAAAATCTAACAACACATCATGAGCTGAGTTCTTTTGACCTTTTCGGCCCCCTAGCTTTTGATAGATGTCATTGTTAAGTAAGTATTTAAAACTTGAGCCCTTGGGCAAGTTATTGGTCAATTGCCTAACTTGAGACATCAGTTTGGCTTTACCTTCAGCCAAGCTTAAATCATATCTCTCACTTAAGTAGGCGAAAATATATTGTGACAAAGGCATGGCATTTTTGATCTGCTCACGCATGGCTTCCACGCCTTGCAGGGCAATATAAGTATCTGGATCATGCCCACCAGGCAATGTCAAAAAGCGCAGCTCTTTGTCATCACTTAGCACCGGCAGGGCAACCTCTAGGGTACGCCATGCAGCTTTTTGACCCGCACTATCCCCATCAAAACATAAAGTTAGGGTAGGGTTTAATTGCAATAAACGCGAGATTTGGCTTTCATTAATGGCCGTTCCCATAGAAGCGACCGCGCCGTAGATACCTGCTTGGTATAGAGCAATGACATCCATGTAGCCTTCGACCACTAACCAGTCGTTGGCTCTATGTTGCCTAGACTCATAATAGCCATAAAGCACATGTTGCTTATGGAAGATAGGGGAGTCACTAGAGTTGATATATTTAGGGTTTACCTCATTGTCTAGGGCGCGTCCGGCAAACGCGATTACTCGGCCTTGATTGTCTCGAATGGGGAAAATAACCCGATCACGTAGCAAATCATAATCCCGTCCTTTTTCAGAATTACGCACCAAACCCAAAGCTTTAAGACCCTCTATATCTCGAGGGAAAGCCTGTTCTAAATGCTGCCAACCGCTTGGAGCATAGCCCAGCTTAAATTCTTCGATGATGCTATCGGTTAAACCCCGCTCTTTAAAATAAGCCATGGCCCGTGAGTTATTACGCAAGTTGTACTGATAAAACTCACTGATACTCATCAATAGGTCATACAGATCCCCTTCTTGACTATCTTGTTGACTGTCTTGAGGCTGGCTGTAGGGAGAACCGGAATGATAGTCAGGGGCAGAGCCCATGCCAGGGTCAAAGTCTTCAGGATAGAAGCCTGAATCCCAGTCAGCAAGAGGCGCGGAGTTGTAATAACTGGCCTCATCAAAGTAGCCGGCGCTGGCGCTATCATCAGGGATAGGGGCTGAGTTAGGGTTATTCGAGCCGCTATTACTTGGACTGTTATTATTTAGATTGTTATTATTAGGCCCATTATTAGTCTCAAAGGTGATGCTATTACCGTTTGAATTACTTGAGCTACTCGTCGTAGAAGGTGCTTTAGGCTGTGCGACTGACGGCTGAGGTGGCGGCACACTTTTCTTGGGCGTTCTTTTATAGCGTAAATTTCTATTGTCTTCTTTGGGGATCTCAATGCCTGTCTGACGTGACAGCTCTGTTACGGCCTCCATAAAGGTTTGGTTTTCGTAGTCACGCAAAAAGCTAATGGCATTGCCACCCACACCGCAACCAAAGCAGTTATAGACGTTTTTTTGGGGATTGACATAAAAAGAAGGGGTTTTTTCACCGTGAAAAGGGCAGTTGCCTTTAAACTCTTTTCCGGCGCGTTTTAAAGTAGTGTGCTTCCCAATAATCCCTACCAGATCGGCTTGGCTATTTAGTTGATCAAGAATATGGTTAGGGATGCTCATAATTGCGTTTGGCCTTACCAAATAAAAACGGATTCTTTAGACGGATAAGCCACTTTAAAGGGGTTAGCTTATAAAGTGGCTCAAGGTATTGCTTAAACAATGTAATTTTAGCTAAGTGTTTTTAGCTAAGCAGTTACTTATTCATTGTTGCTGCTATCGGGATACATCTCTTTTGGACTAGAAATGCGAGTCTGTGGCTGAGTGCCTGTTGCCTCATCAGGTAAGCCAAGACCTAAGTTAACCCCGCGACGACCGGTATTGATCGTCGGTAAAGTTTGGTCAGATAAAGTAGCATTGTCTGTAGGCAACTGTAGTTTAGCCGCTTCATAAATGACTTGCTGCTTAGTCGGCCCCGTATATTCAGAATTTTGAGTAGCATTAGAGTCTGTGCGCTTGTCTGAGCGACCTAGCTTGCCATAAGTCATTCTGCTTAATAAGCTACCAGCACGGTTATTGCTAATACGTACTTTACCATCAGCAGTTAGCCATTCAGGATAGTTGATTTGTAGCAAAGTCTTGTATTGCTGTGCCAAATCATTTAGACCTAATTGCTCATTGCTATAAGCCAAAATTGCAATGGCTTCGGGAATTTGTTGGCTTTGAGGATAGTATTGGAATACCCATCTTGCACGGTTAGCAGCGGCAACATGAGCTTCACGTTTAATATACCAGCGTGCTGCTGTTAGCTCACTTTCGGCAAATTGATTATAAATATAAATCATGCGCTGAGCTGCGTCTGGAGCGTAGCTACTATTTGGAAATTTGGTCAGTAACTCTTGGAAGTTGCTAAAAGCCAAACGATAGTAAGAAGTATCACGATGGGCTTGCTGCAATTTCACCGCATTTAATAAGCTACTAGTGCCGGTTTGCATATTGGCTACGCCGCGAACATAGTAAGCATAATCTACTTGAGGATTACGAGGATATAGCTTAATAAACTGTTCAGCGCTGGTCACGGCTAAGCCATATTCATCCGACTGGAACTGGCTGTACATTAAATCTAATAAAGCTTGCTCGGCATACGGGCCAGTAGGATAGAAAGTACGCAGTTCCGATAATTGCTCTGAGGCATAAATATAGCGTCCTTTTTCCATAGACTCTACCGCTTCTTTATAGTACTGAGCATCCGACTTCTCTGCAGAAGCTACTGCGTCAGTGTCTTTGCCAGTAATATTTTTTAGAGTCTGACAGCCAGATAAGCTAAGCATACCGGCAGCTAATAGTGCCAAAGTGAACTTAGTCTTACGAGAAGAATGAGAGGGATTAGGGGTTAATGCAGTAAATAAAGAAGTTGAAGCACGCTGCATGGAAATCTCCGCAGAATATTTTAGTAAAATTTTAGTGGCTCTAGTGTAGCACGCTACACTAATATTTTGGTATAGGATTGTAGAGTGAATGCTACCTTAATGTTGTTAGCGCTTCAATTTTGACAGCTATAAGGCGTTATTGCGGACATAATTAACAGATTTTGGGTACTAAATACACTGTGTTTAGGGGGACGGTTATTACGCTAAAATAAGGAGAATAAGTCAAACCATGCTACACTTAGCTTATTAATAAAAAACTCAATTTGGTCCAAATAACTATGTCGTCTAATATGTCCTCTAAAACCCTCTCCTCTAATATGTCTTCTGAAGCGTCATCTATACCTTCGGAAAATAGCCCAAACCTGAGCAACAATCAAGCAGGAGTTGTAGATAATACAGCTCAGAATGAGCCGGATAGTCAGTCAACCCTTGCTAACCATACTATAGAGGGTAAAGCTATGGAGGATAAAGCCAACTCTATGCCAAGCTCGGCAATTGAAAATTCAGAGTCCTCTCAACTGTCATCAATGGCAGATTATGAAGCAGAGAGTGAGCTGGAAGATTTCGACGAAGACGAAGAAGAGAGCAGCGATAATCAGATATTAGAAGTACATGCTGAGCATATAGTGACTAAAGACGAAGCCGGTCAGCGTATTGATAAGTTGGCAGCAGAGCTTTTTGCCGATCACTCTCGTGCTCAGCTGCAAGAATGGATGAAGTCGGGTAACTTGACCATTAATGGTAGTGTTGAAAAACCGAAATATCGGGTCAAGGCCGATGATAGCTTGTTGCTACAAGCTAAGCTTGAGCAACATGGTAATGATCAGCCGGAAGACATAGCCTTAGATATTGTCTATGAAGATGACAGTGTGCTGGTGGTGAATAAGCCAGTGGGTATGGTGGTTCACCCTGGTGCTGGTAACTGGACAGGAACTTTAGTTAATGGACTGCTGTTTCATTATCCCAACCAAGCTCATTTGCCAAGGGCTGGCTTGGTACACCGTATCGATAAAAATACGTCAGGATTGTTGGTTATTGGTAAAACCAAAGCGGCGCAGCTTGAGCTACAAGAACAGCTAAAAGATAAGAGTGTCTATCGTCACTATCAGTGTATTGTCGCAGGGGATGCAGCAAGTCTAGCCCGCCAGCGTACAATCGATGCCCCAATTGGTCGCCACCGTACCCAGCGTACGAAGATGACAGTGACCAGCATGGGCAAGCCTGCTGTCACCCATATCATGACTATTACTCCGTTAAATGAAAACTATAGTTTGCTTGATGTGCAGCTAGAGACGGGCCGTACCCATCAAATTCGCGTCCATTTAAGTCACATAGGCCATCCCATCATTGGCGATGATGTCTATGGCAACCGTCAGCAGCTTAGAGCAGGATTGACCCAAGAGCAGCGTGATGCCATTCAAAACTTTCCCCGTCAAGCGCTACACGCGTATCAATTAGGGTTTATACATCCAGAGACTGGGGAAGATATCGAGGTCACAGCGCCTTTACCGGATGATATCGTTGCGCTGGCAGAAATCTTGAGTGAGTAGCGCTTATGACGCCCAATCCCATTACATTAAATACCAGCCATGAAAAGCCGTTTCAAGTGTTGGCTCATACCGATGAGATATTAATCATTCAAACCAATGCTGGAGCTGACTTGGCTGCCACTGATACACAAACAGCGGCTAACAAACAAAAAGGCCAGAACAACAGTTACGGTGGCTTTAATTTAGGTCTGCATGTCAATGATGATCCGGCTCAAGTGCTACATAACAGAGCGCAGCTACTTAGTCTAATCAATGAGTATTTGGCTCAGCAAAACAAAGGCTCTGGGGTTGAAGCTATTTATTGGTTAAGTCAGATTCACAGTAACCAAGTGATTCGTATCGAGGATGAGTACTTAGACAACTTGTCTTTAACTCCCCCTGCAGCGGATGCTTTGGTCACAGCTAAGCCCAATCAAGCCTTGGCCATTATGACTGCAGACTGTGTACCCATTGTGATTTATGATCCAAACTCGCAGCAAGTTGCAGCCATTCATGCCGGCTGGCAGGGGCTGGCCAATGGGGTGGTTTTTGAGACTTATAATGAGCTTATTAAATTTCAATCACTAAACTCTAACTCATCCTCTGAGAGAGGGGAAGCTCAGCCTTTACAAGCTTGGATAGGCGCCTGTATCACTCAACCCTGTTATGAAGTGTCTTATGATGTGGTCGATAAGCTGCTGCTTGGCTGTGAAAAAATGGGCATGAAGACAGAAGATGTTAGGTCTAAAATTGTTGCGGAGCTTGAGGAGGCCAATAAAGCTTGGTTGGATTTGCCTAGACTGGCGCAGTTGCAGCTTAAGCAATTAGGTATAGCAGTTGAACAATCTACAATATTGGGTGATGAATCAAAAGCTAGTCCTGCTTTGGCTTGTAGCTATCAGGATAGCAGCTATTATTCTTATCGTAGAAAGACTCATTTAGGCGAGGCCAATACCGGCCGTATGGCGCTATTAATTGTTAAACTTAACAGCTAGGCTTCTAGTCTATGCAGTTATTACAAAGAGAACCAGCCACATACTTGAGCCTATTGTGTTGTAGATTGTTGGCTAAATTTGCAAATTGGGTCTAGGTTAGGTTAAATAGGCCCTTTATCTAATATTAGGATGTTTACCACTCATGACTGATAAAGCTAGTATTGTAAACTCCAGTCCGCTGGATGAAGGACTGAAGATGGCTGTTATCTACCATAGTAATTATGGACATACCCGTAAAGTTGCCCTGGCTATCGAACAAGGTGCCCGAGACTATGCCCAAGATAAAGTAGAAGTCCGAGCGTTAGATGTAGATGATATGGACTGGGAGTTTGCCGATGCTGCCCAAATGATGGTCTTCGGTAGTGCAGTTTATATGGGCAGTATTACCGCTGAGTTTAAGACCTTTATGGACAGTACTTCTAAGCGCTGGTTTCATCGTAAATGGCATGGTAAGTGGGCAGCAGGATTTGCCAACTCGGGTGGACTAAGCGGAGATAAGCTAGCGGCGCTACAACAGATTTGTGGCTTTAGCATGCAGCATGGTATGAACTGGGCAGGCTTTCCGGTAATGCCTACGGGCCATAGCGAGCAAGACATCAACCGCTTATCAAGTTTTATGGGCTTAATGACCCAATCGGGTAATGATTCACCAGAGGTGACGCCAGGGGAGGGAGATATTAATTCAGCCAAGTTATTCGGCGAACATCTGGCACAAACCTTGATTAATCAGCCCCCAAAACTGCAGCTGAATAAAGAAGACTAATCTCTAGTTATGGCTTAGAGCTAGAAACTAGCGGTATTTCTTGGTTGTCAGTAGGAGTTAGATTTGGATTTGATGGACTACTGACGATTAAAGGACGAGGAAAATCGGCAGTAACAGGAATGGGGCTTTCTGCCATTTGAATGTTTTGACACCCACTCATAATGACGGTTAAACCCGTTAGTCCTAGTAATAATATAGATTTTTTTAGCAATAAAAACATAAAGAATCACTATCATAGATTATTGAAGGATGTTGCAGCATCAAAAAATATTTTAATCCTGCAACCATTGAACATAGTAAGCGTTAAGTAAGATAGAGTGCAATGGCTTTCTCCTAGTCTCATTAAATAAAAGTCTGATTAAATAAAAAAATCTCAGTTTAAAACTGAGATTTTTTTTACTTAACTGAAAACGAGTATATGTAAAAAGGGAAATACTAGCTATTTGGCGCTAGGAACCCAAATTGGAGATTTGGCAATACCCTCAGTAGGTAGGGTAATTACTTTGCCCCCGTCTACATAACGGATAACCAAATTACCTTTTTTGGCCCCTTGAGAATACACCACTCGTTCCCCACTCGGTGAGAACCTAGGCGCTTCGTCCAATCCAGTAGCTCCAAAGTTGGCAATAATAGAACCATTATTGCTCATGATGGCTGCACTGCGTCCACTTAAGAAGCCAATCTTTGTGCCATCAGGACTGTAACTGGGGTTGGTAGCATAGCCGCCTCGTGAGATTCTTACCGGTGATCCGGAGAAGTTATAGCGATAAATGCTTGGACGGTTAGGGCTGGCGTGATCAGAGGCATAGACGAAGCTACCATTAGGCGCGTAGCTTGGTGTAACCTGCTCATAAGGACCAGACATCACTAATTCTGGTTTACCGCCATTGCTATTAACGCGATAAATGTCTGCATCCCCATTTACGGTGCTCGAGAATAAAATCTTTGAGCCATCGGAGGAGAAGCTAGGGTTCAAACTACTGCCTTTCATGTCGACTAAGCGAGTCAGTTGGCTGTTCTGAAGGTTATACTTCCATAAGTGAGCACTGTTGTTTTTTAACTGTACAGAGTAGGCGACTGAACGACCATCAGGAGACACAGCGGGGCTATAAATAGTGGCATCAGTGACGCGGGTTAGAACGCGTTTGTTACTACCATCAGCATCTACTAATACTAAAGCAGAAGTTTTTGATTTACCGCTGCCTTGTTCCTCTACATAGATGATTCGAGCATTTAGGTCTAACTTCTTACCGGTAATTAACTCATAAATAAGGCCTGAGGCTTTATGAGCGGCTGTCTTACTGTCGGCTGCTGTGACTGTCTGAGTGCCTTTGATAATTCTACCTTTGGCCACTTCAATCACTTCAAAAGTAATGGTGGTATTACCAGCAACGCTTTTGCTGCTACCAATGACCATATACGGAATGCCCAGTTGCTGCCAAGCCGGTAGCGTTGCCGCTAAATCATCGCGGGTATGGGGCTGACCAATCAAGCCTTCGCTGGTCACTTTTAAGGGAGTGGCCTGTAAATCTTTTTGGATAATTTGAGAGGTGTTGCTATCACCAGCAAAAGGGACGAAGGCCACTTGGTTTTGACTTACTTCTCCTTTTTTGGAGATGGTAACTTCTAAGTCGTAGTCTTCTTCTGCATGGGCGGTTACGCCGACCAACAGGCCTAGTGATGCCAAGAGGGCACAAGACAAGCTGGTAGTTAATTGTTTTTGAGAGCGAGGGGTTAGGGGCTCAGCATTTATCATTTTATTTTTTTTCATGGAGTTATAAAGCCTATCTTAAAATTTGGATAAGAGGAGCATATAAAGGACAGAGCAAGAAGTAAAGCTAAAAACAGTAACTTACAACAGCCATCGGCGTTAATCAATCCACATGCTAAGGATGTGTTATAGCTCCTTAATATTACCCGCTTTAGCAAAGTAGCTTATCAAGAAAATTGACTTGGTCAGATAAGCAGTTAAAGACAGTCTGATTGAGGATAAATCTTTTAAAGGTTAAATATTAAAGGTTAAAGCTAAGCCTAAACCCTCAGTTATTATTGAAATATTCAAACTTTCCATTTAACTGATTTATCGAACGACGAAGTTAAGTTTCAATCTGCGTTTGTTGGTGCCGATAACTGGGGTGAGTGGACTTGCTCGGTTGACTGCAGATTCTAAAGACTCCTTTAGTGCTGCATCAGAAGTATTGGCATTGACACTTAACACATTCCCGTTTTCATCTACGGTCACTGAAACCGAGACAGCAGCGCCAACCTTGCCTACTGGTGGGTTCCAATGTGGTTCAATTAAACTTACCAACGCGCCACTAACATCACCACTACTGGCTTTGCTGTTACCACTGCCTGTTGATTGTGAGGCGGTTCCTGTGCCAGAAGTGGATTTGTTTTTATTGCTATCAGTCCCAGAGGGGAAGGTGGCACTAAGCTGACCTTGGTTAGTGGTGTTGGCGGTCACTTTTGGGGCGCTGTTTATCGGTTTTGACTCCTCAATAGTAGAGGTTACTTCCGTAGTATCTGAAAAATCTTCTGCGCCGCCAATATCCGGAAGTTCATTTAATTCAGTAAAGACAGGGTCACTACTGTCATTAGCACCCATAGGCTCAGGGGTAGGCTCTACTGATCTATTAAAAATAGAAGATATGCCTCTTGAGAAGGCAGACTCACTACCAATATAAGATGGGTCATTTTGGGTAGCTGGCTGTTGCTGGCTAATTTCGGGAGTCGCAGGAATACCGCCAGCAGCAAGAGTCTCGCGGTTGGCTTGAATATCCGCTTGCAAGCTTGCCAATTCCTCAGGGGTGATGATAGTAGTCTCAATAGCCTGGTTGTCTTCAATTTTAGGCACTTGGTAAGACAAAGCAATAAATGCCAATATAGAGCCATGCACGATTAAGCTTAAGATAGCTGGCAGGGCGATGCCATTATCTTCAGGCTCTACAGGAACGTAAACACTGGGCGCTCGATTTAGCAAGGTAATAGTCTCAAAGTTTTAGTTTATATTACTAGGTAGGGGCTGACCGGTTAATAAGCCTACTTTTTTTACCCCTGCTTTTTGAAGGTTAGCCATTAATTGCATCACCATACCATACTGATTATTTTGGTCAGCATTAATCATGACTTGCACCTCATTGCCTTGCGAATTGTTTTGTAAACCAATAAGGGTTTCAATTAATGCTTCTTCAAGCACAGGCGTATCAATATTATTTTCATAGCTCATATAAATCTCCCCATTACTTTTTAGAGAGATAATCACCGGCATTTGAGCCCCTGTGGCAATATTTTCGGTACTGGCTTTAGGCAAGTCAACGTCAACGCCTGTGGTCAGCATGGGGGTGGTCACCATAAAGATGACCAGTAACACCAACATCACATCAATGTAGGGCACCACATTCATTGAGGCATTTAGCTCTTTTTTATGTCTTGAAAAGGGGCTGGCTTTCATAACGTGCTCCTTTTATACCAGAGGGGACTGAACATTTTGAGCAGCAACCGCAGGATCATCTTGAGTAGAAGTAGCTGTTTCGTGAGTCTCACGCTGTAGCATACCCGTCATCTCATCACAGAATAGGGCACGGCTGTCATAAATACCAGCAGCCTTACCTGTAAAATGGTTGTAAGCTAAAACCGCTGGGATAGCCGCAAATAAGCCCATAGCAGTGGCAATCAAAGCTTCGGCAATACCTGGGGCAACCGCAGAAAGACTAACTTGAGAGGCTTCAGATAAACCAATAAAGGCATTCATAATCCCCCAAACGGTCCCAAACAAACCAATGTAAGGCGACACTGAACCGATACTGGCCAACACGCCTAAGCCTGATTCGAGTGATTGTTGCTGACGACCAAGTCCTACACGAAGTTTACGCTCAACCCCATCAATAATATGATCTTTAGGTTGACGTTTTTTATTCATGCGTAAGAACTCAGAAAAGCCCACATAAAATATATTGGCCAGACCATGACGATCCGGTGAGTTCTGAATGCCTTGATATAACTTCGCCAAATCTTCTCCTGACCAAAACCAGTTTTCAAAATGCTGATCTTGGCGTTTGGCTGTCCCCAGTCGTGCGCTCAAACGGAAAATTAGCACCCAGCAAATAATGGAGGCTAATAATAAGATACCCATAACAATTTGAACCAATAAGCTGGCATTGGTGATAAGACTAATAAGGTTGATAGAATCTGACAGCTCTGACATGAATAACTCACTTGAGGTTATAAAGGCTAAATAAAATAGAACGTAAGGGAAAATAGTGGAGATAAGGCTAAATTTGGAGTAGCTGCTAGTATCATTTTAAATATGATTTTTTTAAGTATCGGTTGTATTTATAAACGTTAGTATAAATATAAATAAAAATACAAGCGGGTCTAATATAGCAGGGCTACATTATACCTTAACCAGCGCTGATTCTACTACTTTCAAATAACCTTATAAACTAAAGCAATAATTAGATTCCCTTCAAATACTGCTCCTACTGATTAATAATATAAAAATTTGCATAGAATTTGATGAATTGTGGGTCAAAGGTGTACTAGTTTTAACGCGAATCCTATATAATCTGTCCTTTTTTTATTATATTAATGCAGTATTTCTCATTGTCTGTTTTTGGTTAATCAAAAAGTAAGGTTATTTTATTTTCCCTAAGCAGCACCACCTTTTGGTTTTTCAACGCAAATATACTCAGGCTACTACCTATGAATGCAATTGAGCGCTATTTTGGCATTGACGGTCAAAACACCACGATAAGAACCGAAGTCCTAGCAGGACTTACTACGTTTTTAACGATGGCATACATTATTTTTGTTAACCCAAACATTCTTGCAGATGCAGGCATGGATAGAGGGGCAGTGTTTGTGGCCACTTGTTTGGCTGCAGCAGTAGGCTGTTTCATTATGGGTATTTATGCCCGTCTTCCAGTAGCTTTGGCGCCAGGTATGGGGCTAAATGCCTTCTTTACCTATGGCGTAGTACTGGGTATGGGGTATACCTGGCAGACGGCCTTAGGGGCGGTCTTCTTATCAGGCTGTATCTTTGTTTTCTTAAGCTTATTCAAAATTCGTGAGTGGGTTATTAATGCCATTCCAAATAGCTTAAAGCAAGGTATTGTTGCTGGTATTGGTGCTTTCTTGGCTTTTATTGCCTTGAAGAGTTCAGGCGTTATCGTAGCTAATGAAGCCACTTTTGTCAGTCTAGGGGACTTACAACAGTTCTCTCCTATGATGGCGGCTTTGGGCTTCTTTTTAATCATTGGTTTGGTCTATCGTAATATCCCAGGTGCGGTAACTATTGGTATTTTGGCAGTGACCGTTATTGCGGTTATTACTGGAAATGTGCCCTTTGATGGTGTAATGTCCATGCCACCTCCTATTGCACCTACTTTTATGCAGCTAGACATTGCGGGTGCGTTTGATATTGGCATGATCAGTGTGATTTTTGCTTTCTTATTCGTCGACTTGTTTGATACCTCAGGCACCCTAATTGGGGTAACTAACAAAGCAGGCTTAGTGGATAAAAATGGCGACATCCCCAACTTAGATAAAGCTTTATTAGCGGATTCTACAGCGACCGTGGCCGGCTCGTTACTAGGGACTTCATCAACCACGAGCTTTGTTGAAAGTACAGCAGGTGTGGCGGCTGGTGGTCGTACAGGTCTTATGGCTGTGACTGTAGGCGTATTGTTCCTATTAAGTATCTTCTTTGCTCCATTGGCTGGCATGATTCCCGCTTATGCCACTGCAGGCGCTATTTTCTATGTTTCGGTACTGATGTTATATACCCTGAAAGACATTGATTGGGAAGACTTGACTGAAGCGGCTCCTGTGGCAGTAGTCCTGCTGTTGACTCCATTAACTTACTCAATTGCGGATGGTATCTCGTTAGGCTTTATCACTTATACCGTGGTAAAAGTATTAACTGGTAAATTTAATCAAGTAAGTGTGGCAGTCTGGGTACTGACCATTATCTTATTGGCGAAAATTGTATTTTTATAATCAATAGCCTTTTGTAGCCATGGGCTTGGTAACTATGCTAATATTTGGTTATCAAGCTCATAACCTCAAGCAACGCCGTAGAGGTTTTTCTTTTTAGGTAAGTTTTGACGTCCTGTTGATAACTTAACCTTCATCAAAAAAAGAAGAAGGCATTAGTGAGTTTGTTATTACCTATTCACCTTTGAGTATTTATTACGATATTGTATTAATTACCCAGTGGTTAAAAAGTAAGACAGCTTGAGTTCACTAAGCCGCAACATTCTTAATTCCCTGTTTTTAATTTCCCTTAGAATGAACTAGAACCGCCGTCTTACCTCCTAATTAGGTTGGGTATGAGTCTGGCGGTTTCTTTATGGGCATTCTACTTGATTTAAGAAATTAGCCTTAGTGATTCTCTTATTAGCTGTAAAAATAGCTTGGCATTTTGCCTGTAATATCAATATTTTTTAGTATCAATGGAGTTGATATGAGTTTGAACAATCCTTTTTATCCACAAAACCCTATTCAGTTTTCAGCGCAGGAAGTATTGAATCCAGAATTCATCGACCGCCCCTCAAGGGAGTTATTTAAATTAATATCGCCTCTTTATAGTGCCGATGAAGATGAGTGGTTGGGTCATTTATTGCCTTTAGCAGAGCCTAGAGTTAATAATGGCGTTAGTGAACGCGAGACCATTAGTGAGCAAACCAAAAGCTTGGTTGAGCATGTTCGCAGCAATGATAAAGCTGTGAAAATGGTAGATTCATTATTATTAGAATACAGCCTTGATACCCAAGAAGGTATCCTATTGATGAGTCTGGCCGAGGCTTTGATTCGGGTGCCAGATAACGCCACTGCAGATGCCTTGATTCGTGACAAAATGAGTGTGGCAGACTGGAAAAAACATCTAAAAGATGACAACGGCTTTATCGTCAATGCTTCAACATGGGGCTTGATGATGACAGGCCGTGTGGTGAGTATTGATAGCTCTACCACAGCAGCTGGCTTCTTGGATCGTATGACGAAGAAAATGGGTGAGCCGGTGATTCGTAGCGCCATGCAAAGGGCTATGAAAATTATGGGTCACCAGTTTGTATTGGGTGAATCTATTGAAGAGGCCAACCGCAACAGCCAGCCTTATCGAAATAAAGGCTATACCTATTCATTCGATATGCTTGGGGAGGCTGCGGTTACTCATAAAGATGCTGAGAAGTACTTTAGTGACTATCTACACGCCATTCGCTCTACTGCCAATATCAAAGTTAAAGAGGGTATGCCTAAGCCTTCAGTATCTATCAAACTGTCGGCACTACACCCTCGTTATGAAGCCACACAGATCGATCAGGTCTTAGGCTTATTGCGCCAACGCTGTATCTTGCTGATTGAAGCTGCGCGTGAAGTCGATGTTGATATCAGTATCGACGCAGAAGAGGCGGATCGTCTTGAGGTATCTTTAAAGCTATTTGAATCTTTATATCGTGACACCATGACTCAAGGTTGGGATGGCTTAGGACTGGTGGTACAAGGCTATTCAAAACGAGCTCTGTCTGTCTTAACTTGGTTGGCCAGCTTGGCAAAAGAAGTGGGCGACCGTATTCCAGTACGCTTGGTAAAAGGCGCTTACTGGGACTATGAAATCAAATTGGCGCAGCAAAAAGGAATTACTGGCTATCCGGTGTGGACCCGTAAAGAGGGTACGGACGTGGCTTATCTAGCTTGTGCCAGATTCTTATTGACCGAGCAAATTCGTGGGGTACTTTGGCCACAGTTTGCTACTCATAACGCTCATACTTTGTCCTCGGTGATGACCATGAGTCCGCACAGAGATTTTGAATTTCAGCGACTGCATGGCATGGGCGATGCTCTTTATGACCACATTTTGCAAGCCTATAACATTCCGGTGCGTATCTATGCGCCAGTCGGTGCACATAAAGACTTGCTGCCTTATTTGGTACGTCGTCTATTAGAGAATGGCGCTAACAGCTCATTTGTGCATCAGTTATTAGATAAAAGTCACCCAATAGGGCCGTTGACTGTGCACCCGTATGACACGCTGATCCAGCATGAGACGCTGCATAACCCGCGTATTGCAATGCCACTGGAGATTTATGCTGATAGGCAGGCAAGCTTTGGCCCTAATATCTTCGTTGATTCGCAGTGGCAGCCGTTCAGAGCGCAAGTAGACAGCTACTTACAACATACTTGGTCGGCTAATCCTATTGTTAATGGTCAACAAATTGATAAGACGGTAGCGCAACAGTTAACCGCTCATACTGTAGTAGCTCCTTGGGATCATGAGGTAGTAGCTGGTGAAGTAGTCTACGCTGACGCGCAGCTTGCAAGCCAAGCGATCGAGGCCGCAATAGCCGGTCAAAGTCAGTGGCAGCAAGTGCCTGTCGCTGAACGCAGTGCTATCTTAAAACGCATCGCTGACTTGTATGAACAAAACTACTGCCAGCTGGTGGCTATGTGTCACAAAGAGGCGGGTAAGACATTACAAGACAGTATTGATGAGATTCGTGAGGCCGTAGATTTTTGTCGTTATTACGCCAATGAGGCTGAGCGCTTAAGTCAACAAACCCATACTTTTACCGATATTGCAGGCAATGAAGTTACTCAAAAGCGCACTGCTCGCGGTACCGTGGTCTGTATTAGTCCTTGGAACTTCCCCTTGGCAATTTATACTGGGCAAATTGTTGGTGCCTTGGCTGCAGGGAATACTGTGGTTGCTAAGCCTGCTGAGCAGACCAGTTTGATTGCCTATTTTGGTGCACAGCTGATGTATCAAGCGGGTGTGCCTGAATATGCCTTACAGTTTGTCACTGGGGCAGGCGAGGTAGGCGCAACATTGACCTCATCACCCTTGATTGATGGGGTGGTATTTACGGGTTCTACCCAGACCGCACAGCACATTAATAAGTCGCTGTATTCTGCTGAGCGAGTGGTGCAGGCGGGCTCTGAGCAAAATACGGCTAAAGAATTGCCTATTTTGATTGCAGAAACTGGGGGTCAAAACGCGATGATTGTTGACTCAACCGCACTGCCTGAGCAAGTGGTGAAAGATGCAGTATTATCAGCCTTTGGTTCAGCAGGTCAGCGTTGTTCAGCGTGTCGTGTGTTGTGTTTACAACAGGACATTGCTGATTCTGTCATTGAGCTGCTAAAAGGCAACATGGCTGAGTTGGTGGTGGGCAATCCATCCAATGTGACCACTGATGTGGGCCCAGTTATTGATAAGGATGCTCAAAAAGGTCTACGTGCTCATATTGAAGCCATGCGTAATGACAGTCGAGCCCGTATAATTGCCCAAACTCCTATCAGCTCAGAGTCTGCAAACAACCTAAGTAATAGTACTTTTGTCTTACCGACGGCTATTGAAGTGGACGGTATTGATGTGATTGGCGGTGAGCATTTTGGACCCATCTTGCATATCTTACGTTATGAGGCTAGTAAGCTAGATGAGCTTATAGAGGAAATCAATGCCACAGGTTATGGCTTAACTTTAGGCATCCACAGTCGTATTGAAACCGTGGCTGATCATATTGAAAGCCGCACTAAAGTGGGCAACACCTATATAAACCGTAACCAAATCGGGGCCGTAGTAGGTGAGCAGCCCTTTGGTGGTTGTGGGTTATCAGGGACAGGGCCTAAAGCAGGGGGTCCACGTTATGTGGCTAGACTGATGAAGTGGCAAAACGTTTAAAACAACGCCAATCCACTTTTGATGTGACACAAGATATCTCATAACAATAAGCAATGACATTAAGGATAAGCTCATGAATAAAGTATTTAAAGAAAATCAGGCCCAGCAGTGTGAAGCTTGGGCGCAATTAGGGGCTGTAAAGCGCAGCATTATTTTAACAGAAGCGAGTAGAAAGTTAGCCGATATCAGCCCTAATGGTGAGCAGGCGCAATATTTATTTAATCATTTGTTGGCTCAAGCCCAAAAACTGGAAGAAGTTATGCGCTTAGAGGGTGCCACAGGGGAGTCTAATGACTTGTATTTAGCTCCTCGCGGAAAAACTATGGTGTTGGCCACTGAATCGGCCAATCCTATTGCTTTCTTAGGCACCCTGGTCGCAGCCTTATTGACCGGAAACGAAGTGTTTTTACGTTATCCAAGTCGTCAGCAGCTTTGCGAAGATGCTATGGCTGTTCTTAATGAGTCTGGGGTTTATGCCGGTGTAATGAGCATTACCAACGACTCAGAGCTGACCACGCTACTCAATATCAGTCGTTTGGCCGTTGTGGGTGCTGTGGGTACGCCGCAAGAGCTATTACAGATTGGCAAAGATCTTTCTGAAACAGATGGAATTTTAACGCAGCTGGTAGCGGTAACAGATTTGGGGAGCTGTAGTGAAATGTTTCAGCCAGATTATCTAGAACGCTTTTGTACCGAGCGCGTTAAGACTGTGAATACTACAGCCATTGGGGGTAATGCGAGCTTAATTGAGCTGGGTATGGGCTAGAGGTCTTAGGAAATGATTTGTTTTTAGGCTATTTATTAAGCTGAGGTCGCAAGACTGGACAAGCTTAATAAATAGCCTAAGCAAGAAAAAGCAGCCATAAAGGCTGCTTTTTTAATTAATTCTACCTAACTTAAGCAATTAGGCTCTGCAAGCAGGCTTCTCTAAGGTGATATTTAGGAAGTGCTCTAAAGAGTCATCCATAATTTTTAGCCAAGGCTTAGGTAATTCAGGGGCCAAGGTACCGGTTAGAGTAGAGCGATAAGATTTCTCGCGGAAGGTCATAATGCCTTCTTTTTTGTCTTTCTTCCACTGTTTAAAAATCTCACCTTGCTTTTCAACTTCAAACTCTGGGTAATCTGTGGCGTTGTATAAATCACGGATATAGCTGGCTTGAAAATCAATTTCGCTGTCAGCATCGGTCAGCTTAGCATGACGCTCTAACCACATTTCTTCATCTTTTTGACGCTCCTCTAAGCTAGGTAATTCAATCTTACCTAAAATGACATCACGAGCGTACCAAGCCTGCGCATCAAACATATTAAAGGTGAAGTACTGATCTTGCATGCCTAAATATATAAGCTGTGGGTTAGGCTGCCAGAAGATACCTTTGTATAGGTTTGCCGGATATAAACAGTTGTGAGTCTGCAGACGAAGCTCATCGGGTAAGAATGGGAAGTGGAATAAATACCCGGTACACATAATGACCGCATCAAACTTTTGGCTAGTACCATCTGAGAAATAGGCTTTGTCATCTTCAAAATGGGTAACTAAAGGTTTTTCAGAGATGCCTTTAGGCCACTCATAGCCAAGAGGCTGGGTACGATAGCTAATGGTGACTGATTTTGTCCCATATTTATAGCACTGGGTGCCGATATCTTCAGCAGAATAGCTACTGCCAACCAATAGAATGTCTTGGCCTTCAAACTCTAAAGCATCACGGAAGTCGTGAGCATGTAGCACTCGTCCAGTATAGTGCTCTAAGCCTTCAAAGTAAGGCATGTTTGGGGTTGAGAAATGACCTGTCGCCACGATGACATGATCGAATTCATTGGTTTCTTGTTCGCCTTTTTTGTGATCCATGACCGTGACCGTGAACTTTTTGGTCTCATCATCGAAGGTCACCCAACGCACAGGACACTCAAAGCGGATGTATTTGTTAATATCTTGTTTTTCTAGACGACCCATAATATAGTCGCGCAAAACTTCGCGAGGAGGGTAAGAAGGGATGGGGGCGCCAAAGTGTTCTTCGAATGAATAATCGGCAAACTCTAAACACTCTTTTGGGCCGTTTGACCATAGGTAGCATACATACTTCCGTGCACAGGCTCACCGTTTTTATCTAAGCCGGTTCTCCAGTTATAGTTCCACATGCCACCTATTGCATTTTGTTTTTCGTAACAGACGATTTCTGGTAGGTTTTTAACGCCTGCTTTACGAGCAGCTTCAAAAGCTCGCAATTGAGCCAGACCACTAGGACCTGCACCTAATATTGCAATCTTTTTATGACTCAAAATTATCTCCTATATAATTAAAGTTTATTAGTGGGGTTAGTAACCATAACATTTTTGTAACAGTTTTTTTAGGGTAATGACTGCCCAGTTTTGCCTTAAGGTCAAATAAATCTTGAGTTATTTCTGACGACACTTGCTGACGCAAATAAACCAAAGTTAACGATTGTTCTCTTGTTTACTAGTTAGAAATTGCTTAACCTGATAGCCATTCGTAAGGTTAATAATACGAAATAATAAAAAAAGATAAGGCTAAACTATGGAATTACTTTCATTCATCCCTATGACTCTAGCATCGGTCTTAGCATCGTTTTCGACAGACAGTGCCAATATAGAAGAGGCGGTTATTAGCACTCATGTAAGTCCGGAAATTGCAGGGGTGTGGGAATTGGATCTTACGGCCGCGCCTGATTTTGCTTTGCCTAATCCCACCATTAAGAGTCAAGATAATAAAAGCAATGCTAAAAATGAAGATTTAGAAAATCTAATACTGGCCATTCAAGAGTCCAGTCGTATTGCCTATGAGGCTCAAGCGGCCGCTGATGAGGCAGAGGCTATGAGTGGTTACCAGGAGGGTGATGTTGAGGATAGGGTGGATGAAATTAACAGCACTGCCCAAAATACACAGTGCCGTGAGCGTTATAATTTTGGGGCCGATAATGTGGTACTGACTACCAGCGGTGACGAGTGGACTTATGGTAAGTATGTATATCACCATCAAGAAGAGGGCCTACCCATTATTGCCATTACCACCACTTATGATAATAATGAACCTGATTGCTCTGGCATGCAGGTGGATCAAAAGGGTGAATCTATCATTGCTTACGTTGATTATCAGCCAGAAAAAAATAAAATGCGTTGGTGTATCGATGGAGAAGGTGATAACTGTTTTTTAACTTTTAGACAGTTATTGCCTTAGCAAAGGCCAACAGTACCGGCCAATATATAAAGCCTATGAGGTTAGTGTTATAAGCTTTATAACGATTTAAAGATTTGGCTTTATAGCTTGTACTTTAGACTTAGTGCTTTAAAATGGACTTTTCCCTAAAACCTATCATTGACTACTAGGCCCTTATAACCTAGCCCTTGGCGCTATACGTTGTCGGCGAAATCCTCACTTTTGAGAGGGAGGTCAAGTAGAAATATTTTATACCCCATAACATAAGATCGTACTCATGAAACAAGCGACCGCACTCGATATCTTAAAAACCGGTAAAAACGTATTCTTGACAGGTTCTGCAGGCTCCGGAAAAACCTATACGCTAAATGAGTACATCCATTATCTACGCGCCCGACGTGTGCCAGTAGCCACAACAGCGAGTACCGGTATTGCTGCCACGCACATGAACGGAATCACTATTCACAGCTGGTCGGGTATTGGTATTAAAGATGAGCTAAGTGAGCGAGATCTTGCCAATCTATCACGTAAGAAGATTCTAAAAGACCGCTTGAGAGAGACAGCGGTGCTTATCATAGATGAAATCTCCATGCTGCATGCCAAGCAATTGAATGCGGTCAATCAAGTGTTGAAGCATATGCGCCAAAGCGAAGAGCCTTTTGGCGGTATTCAGTTGGTCGTCGCGGGAGACTTCTTTCAGTTACCTCCTGTGGGCAATCGCGGCGAGACCAACCGTGAAAAGTTTGCCTTCATGTCTGAGGCTTGGTTAGAGGCGGGGTTTAAAATTTGCTATCTGAGTGAGCAGCATCGTCAAAATACTGATGAAGAAGAAAATGCCATTAGTCTAGATAATATCTTGAATCAAATACGAGGTGAGGAAGGGGTAAGCTTTGAAGCCATTGAAGCTCTACAAAATACCTTTTATCAGGACGTGGACATCAATAGAACTCGACTATTCACCCACAACGTTAACGTCAATAAGATTAATGAGCATGAGCTGGCTTTATTAAACGGAGAGACGGTTACCTATAATGCGATAGCTCATGGGGATAATAAGCTGGTCGAAACCCTTAAGAAGTCAGTGCGAACTAGTGATGAGCTGACCTTAAAGGTGGGCGCTAAAGTTATGTTTATCAAAAATAACAACGAGCTTGGCGTCTCTAACGGTACCATGGGGGAGTTGGTAGGATTTACCACCATAAAGCCGTTGAAGTCTAGTAATGACCATAGCGCCATAAGTGAGGACTCAGAGTCTGATGACCTAGAAGCTGAGACTACGGATATTGATATTGAAGAGACAGACGAGACGATAGTTGCGATCGATGGCGAGGATGAGTCAGAGAGCACGGCTTTGGTCTCTACAGATCGCTATCCTGTTATTAAGCTCAACAATGGCCGGCAAGTTATCGCTGAAGGAGAGGAGTGGGTAGTAGAGGATGAAAATGGCGAGATTTTAGCCAGCTATACCCAAATACCGCTGACACTGGCTTGGGCGATTACCATTCATAAGTCTCAAGGGATGACCTTGGATGCCGCTGAAATTGATTTGTCTAAGACTTTTGAACTGGGCCAAGGCTATGTAGCCCTGTCCCGTCTTAAATCTTTGGAAGGGTTAAAACTGTTGGGCATGAATGATTTAAGTTTGCGTTTAGATCCTCTGGCTCGAGGAGCAGATGCAAGATTTAAAGTACTCTCTTGCGAGGCGGAGCAAACTTTTGAGAAAATTAAGTCGGAAGTGTTAGAAGAGTCACATGAGCGATTTGTCTTGGTATCAGGTGGTACTTTGAATAAAGCTTATATTGAAGCTTTTGAGAAGAGTTTGAAAAGCCGTAAAAAGAAACAAGCTCAAATGCTGGCACAAAAAGACAAACTGAGTAATCAGTTAAATGATCACTCAGACAGTACCTTAATGGCTACCAAGCTGTTGTTAGAGGAGAGTTTAACTATTGCTGAGATTGCTGAAGCTAGAGGTCTGGCTCAGGCGACCATTATGGGACATGTTGCTCGCTTAAAGCGTCAATATCCAGAGTTAAACTGTGAACACTTACGTCCTGATGTGCTGACCTTAGATAAAGTGAGTGAGGCCGTAGAAGCGATTGTAGCCGCCGCTGATCCCAATGACTTTCAAGAAGGTTCTGAAGACAGTAGCGCTACTGCTGACCGTAAGCAGGATATCAATCCGTTTAGTAAAGACAGAATTAAGCTTCGTCCTATCTATGAATATTTAAAAGAGCAAATAGACTATAATACTATTCGCCTGGCTCTAATTTTTATTGATTAATTCTCAGTGTTTCATGGCTTTGTTGTTTTGTTTACTTCTTAATTTTAAGTAGCTTCTATGTCATTTTCTGCAGTATCAGCGGTTAACCTTACTAATAAAAAAGCGCCTTTACGCGTTGCCATCAATGGCTTTGGACGTATTGGGCGTAATGTGCTTCGGGCTCTAATTGAGCGTTTTGAAGTGCTAGGTACCTTGGTACATATTGTGGCCATTAATGATATTGCAGATGCCGATACCTTGCTACATTTGCTGAGGTTTGACAGTACCCATGGCAGACTCAGTAGGCTAGGGGTAGAAGCAAGCTTACAGTCAACTGAGTCAGGTACGGCTCAACTGTGTCTAACTAAAGAGGGTGAGACCTACTGCATAGATTTACTGGGGCTATCGGCTCCAGAACAGCTGCCTTGGCAAGCTTTGAAGGTAGACGTGGTGCTTGAGTGTACCGGTCATTTTAGATCTTATGAGGATGCCAGTCGTCACCTTAGTGCCGGTGCCAAGCAGGTTATCATTGGCGCTGCCCCCTTTGATAAAGTCGATGCCAGTATCGTCATGGGCGTCAACGATGACTTCTTGACTCGAAACCTGCCTATTATCTCCAGTGTCTCCTGTACCACACAGGCACTGGTACCGCTGATTTATGTGCTGGATAAGGCCTTTGGTACTCAGTCAGTGATGATGACCGAGATTCATGCGGTAACTGCTGACCAAAATGTGCTGGACCAACCACACCGAGATAAGCGTAGGGCGCGAGCTTCAGGTCATAATATCATTCCCACTACTTCCAGTAGTATCGCTGCCACAGAGCGCACCTTGCCCAATATGATGGGCAAAATTAATGGTCATTCGATTAGAGTGCCGACCATCGATGTGGCCGCAATCGATGTTAACTTTCTTTTTGAAAAGCAGGTCACTTTAGAGCAAGTAAGAGCGGTATTAAAAGCTGCCTGTGAGCCAGAAAGCTCTCTTTATGGCATTATGGGCTATACCGACCTGCCGTTGGTCTCTAGTGACTTTATACACCAGCCTGAGTCGCTCATTGTAGATGGTCAGCAGTTGATGCAAGTCGGATCGCAGGTGAAAGTGTTTGCTTGGTATGATAATGAGTGGGGTTATGCCAATCGTCTGCTAGACATGTGTTTGTACTTACATCAGGCTAAATAGCGGACGAAATAGGGTTGGGTTCAAGTTTGCTTACGCTCTAAAAAAGAAACGTTCTTTAATGACAATGATTGCTAAAATCTAGACCATAAAAAAGGGCCAACTTATCACTAAGTTGGCCCTTTTAATATCTGGCGGAGTCGGAGAGATTCGAACTCTCGAAGGGCTATGAACCCTTGCCGGTTTTCAAGACCGGTGCATTCAACCGCTCTGCCACGACTCCAATAGGTTGACTATTATAAGCATTTTTCGAATGAATGCAAGGGCAACAGACCCAGAATTTTAATAAAAATTTATTATTTTTTATCACCAGTCGCCGTAAAACCACCCACTTCAGGGGGTGGATATAAGGCGACACACACTGTCGTAAGAAGTCGTTAAAGGGTTGTAAGTCAAAATTAAACTTGCCATACTAAAGGCATGAAAACACTCAAGCTACGCATTAAAGACAACCACATAAAAGAGCTGAATCGTCTAAGCGGTTCGGTAAACTTCGTGTGGAACTATGTCAATGCGTTAAGTTTTGAGCA
>NZ_FUGE01000238.1 GCF_900162825.1 Psychrobacter piechaudii | reverse complement strand
TGTGGCACATGGCATGATAGAGATATCAATGCTGCTAAGAACATCCTCGCGGTCGGGCTTGACCGTCTAGCTGTAGGAATCCCCTCGGTTTAGCGAGGGGGAGGAGGTCAACTTTTGATACAAATGCTGCTTTAGACAGGAAGTCAGCCAGTTATTTACAAATCATATTGACCGCTATCATTGTACTGCTAAGCCTAATGATCTTGAGTGCTCCCGCACAAGCGAAAAATAGCTCACAGTATCCTAACCGATCAGAGGCTGCAAACCCTGATAATTTTAAAAGGATTCTGATTAATGGTAGAGTCGTTTCAATGGCGTCAGTACCTTGTCCTATCTCTGATGGAATAATTAATTGTGCTCTAAAAAAACTAGAGGTAATTAATGAACCGGCGTTCAGTATTGATGGTGACTATGATTTAGTACAAGTTTTTTATTATCCTAACACCGATCAAGCCAAAACCGCAGTAGTTATAGCGCAGCAATCAGGTTTAATGAACGATAGTGTTAGAGCTATTAGATATCGGGTTAGCTTTCAACTAGAAGACGGTGGTACGTCAGCGGCAACCTGGAATTGGGTGCAGTATGGTGAGCAGGTTCAATGTGCTAGAGGAAAAATGGCAGGAAAATGGATTAAAGGAAGATGCTTGTAAGCAGCTTGTTATAAGCCTTTAATAACTTTAAGCAGCTCAATATTTTAAAAAGCCTCTCATACGATATGAGAGGCTTTTTGTATCAGTAGCAGTGGCAATACTGTTAGTTAATACTGGAAATTCAGTTAAAGCCGTTAATATAGCGGACTAAACCTTAAGGCATCTAACACTTAGTAGGGGCTTCAAATACGAAGGCGGGCAGGATAAGCCGCTCAAGCCCCCAAACTTCAACGGCATTCAGAAACTCATCAACGTCCATATAAGACGTAGAGCGTTTTCTGCTTGGGTCGTCTGGCGGCGGATTAATTTCATAGCCAAAGTAGCTTAAGGTTAATATCTCAGATAAAGAAAATATCAGCTGTTTGTCATCAATCACTACCGCCACCTTATGCAAATAGGCATGTTTAATGGTCTTTATGAAACGATACGAGCAGTTAGTAATCACCCGTTCATATTCAGCCATACTTGGGGGTGTGATCATCACTGGCAGGATACAAAAGTGCTCAATATCCGCAGGTTTATCTAGGTAGCCATTAATAAGCAAGTACTGAGTTGTATATTGTACTAAAGTATCCTCTAAGCTGGCACGAGAGGCATCATAGATATACATCAAGGAAATATACCCTTGACTCTGTATAACGTCATGCTCAAAAGCACAGTATGACGACGGCTTAGTGGTGGCTATATTGGTTAAGAATCTATCGAGTTCAGGCGAGATCTCACCCTCGTAGGAATAGGGGTCTACTAGGTGCTTGCACAGAGTTTTTATACTCATTAAGTTATCTGCATCCACTCTATAAAAGGGAGGGGCGTGGACTGTAAAGGGGAAGGTGGGAACTGTATCGTCGAAAAAATCACTAATTTCTAATTTTTCGTCGTAGCTATAGTCATTCATCATCGTCTCACTTTTTTTGTTTTGTTTCTATTAAGTTTCAATCGAATTAACAGCAGACAAAGCCACTTAGATGCACTAAATAGGACTTATCAAACAGCTAAAAAGCTATTTTTTGAAGTCGAAAATAGGCCAGTCAAAGCGCTCCTTTACATAAGGAGAGACTGTCTTAATGAAGTTAATTAATTGACTCTTTAATGAAAATGAGACTTGATAAATAAAAATAAGAAATATAACTGTTAAGTAAAAGGTGCTAACAGCTAATGACTAAAAAAGCTACCTCTTTGTCATTGCTTTAAGATTAGCAAAGAATTTTTAAACTGACAAGTTCTTAGAGCGTAACGCTATTATTTTTTACACTGCTATAATGAAACTTAACTCTATGATAATAAAATATAAAAAATGGGTGAGTTGAGCGCTAATGTAGCGTAAATTCAGGAGGCGACATGCCAAGGTCGATACATGAAGAAAAGCACTTAAGTGAACGTAATAACTGGCTTCGAGCGGCTGTGTTAGGTGCCAACGACGGTCTTATATCTACCGCAAGTCTTTTGGTCGGGGTAGCGGCTGCCAACCAAAGTAGCCAAACTCTGTTGCTTACCGGTTTGGCCGCATTAACCGCCGGTGCGTTTTCGATGGCGGCAGGGGAGTATATCTCAGTATCTTCTCAAGCAGATACTGAAGCGGCCGATTTAGCCAAAGAGCAATATGAGCTAGATAATAACCCTGAGCGTGAGCTTCTAGAATTGACTCGGATTTATGAAAGCCGTGGGCTTGATAGCGATCTTGCTCACCAAGTGGCTGTGGCTTTAACTGAAAAAGATGCTTTGGGTGCGCATGCTAGAGATGAGATTGGGGTTACAGAAATTGCTCAAGCTAAGCCTTTTGAAGCAGCCATAGCTTCTGCTATCGCCTTTATAATTGGTGGGGTGGTTCCTATTTTAGGCTTATTTATTTTCCCTTCCTTTAATTTAGTATATGCCTTAATGGGATTGACCATAGCAGGTCTGGTGCTATTGGGCATTGCTTCAGCACGCTTGGGGGGTGCGCCAGTCGTGCCAGCAGTGACCCGAGTAGTGGTTTGGGGCACGCTGGCTATGATTGCAACTTCACTTATTGGCCGTTTCTTTGGCGTAGAGGTTTAGTGGCTGCTTTTTTATAACTTTAAACCGCGTAATCTAAGTGAGTTAAAAATCACTGACACAGAGGATAGACTCATGGCTGCAGCGGCAATCATCGGACTTAGCAATAGCCCAAAGAATGGGTAGAGCAGGCCTGCTGCCACAGGGATACCTAAAGCGTTATAAACAAAAGCGAAAAACAAGTTTTGTCTGATGTTTTTCATAGTAGCTTGGCTCAGTTTATGTGCTTTGGTAATACCCATTAAGTCGCCTTTGACCAAGGTGATGCCAGCACTTTCAATGGCCACATCAGTACCTGTACCCATCGCAATACCTACCGTGGCTTGGGCGAGGGCGGGCGCATCATTAATGCCGTCACCGGCCATGGCCACGATACGTCCTTGCTGTTGAAGCTCTTTTACGATGCGGTTCTTGTCTTCTGGTGAGACGTCTGCTTGTACCTCATCGATGTTTAGCTGGCTAGCGACTGCTTGGGCGGTAACCGCATTGTCTCCGGTAAGCATGATAACTTTTAGGTTTTCATTGTGCAGTCGATCAATGGCTTCTTTGGTACTGGCTTTAATCGGATCTGAGACAGAAATAAGGCCGGCAGGCGTATTATCGATGGCCACAAACATAACCGTTTCACCCTCACTGCGTCGCTTATTGGCTTGCTCAGACAGCTGAGGATCGTAGCTATTTAGCCCCTTCATTAGCTTGTCATTACCAATGGCGACCAGCTTATTATTGACAACCGCTTTTACCCCTTCACCGGTAACAGACTCAAAGTTGCTGACAGCAGATAGAGTAAGGTTACGCTCTTTGGCCGCTTCCACAATGGCCTCAGCCAGAGGGTGCTCACTGGATTGCTCAACGGCAGCGACTAAGGCAAGTACTTCGTTTGGTTGCCAGCCTGAGCTTACGTCAATAGAAGTTAGCTTAGGTTTGCCTTCGGTTAAGGTGCCTGTTTTATCAACAACGATGGTATCTACCTTCTCCATGCGCTCTAATACTTCAGCGTTTTTAATCAACACTCCGTTTTGAGCGCCCTTGCCAGTTCCGACCATAATAGACATGGGGGTGGCTAGGCCTAAAGCACAAGGGCAGGCAATGATAAGCACCGCTATCGCATTGACAAGAGCATATGCTAGGGCAGGGTCTGGGCCAAATATCGCCCACACAATAAAGGTGATAACGGCGGTGATAATGACTGTCGGCACAAACCAGCTAGACACCTTATCGACCTGCTTTTGAATGGGAGCTTGGCTGCGCTGAGCCTCACTGACCATTTTTACGATTTTTGATAAGACCGTATTGTCGCCAACGTTCACCGCTTTAATTAACAGCGACCCTGTGCCATTAACGGTACCGCCTGTGACGCTGTCATCATTCTTTTTGGCTACTGGCATAGGCTCACCCGTAACCATGGATTCGTCTACGCGGCTTTCGCCTTCAATGACTAGGCCATCAACGGGCACTTTTTCACCAGGTCTGATACGTAGAATGTCTCCGGTATTAACCTCTTCAAGTGACACCTCAATTTCTTGTCCGTCTTCATCGACACGTCTGGCTGTGGGCGGAGCAAGCTCAAGCAGGGCACGAATGGCACCTGAAGTCTGACTTCGAGCTCTTAGTTCTAATACTTGTCCTAACAGTACCAAGGTGGTAATCACCGCAGCGGCTTCAAAATAGACGCCCACCTGACCTGAGTGATCCTTAAAGCTTGGCGGGAAGATATCAGGGAAGAAGGTCGCCACAATACTAAATAGATAGGCAGCGCCCGTACCAATCGCAATCAAGGTGAACATATTAAGGTTCATGGTCTTAAGGGACTGCCAACCTCTGACGAAGAAGGGTTTGGCTCCCCAAAGTACCACGGGGGTTGCCAGTATAAGCTGGATAATATTTAGCCACTGAGTTGAGATGCCATAACGGTTCATCAGGCCATTTATATCAAGACCGAGCATGTCACCCATGGCGATGATAAATAGCGGGATAGTCAGCACCGTACATATCCAAAAGCGGCGGGTCATGTCATCAAGTTCAGTGGTATCTTCTTCCTCTAGCGTGATAGTTTCAGGCTCAAGTGCCATGCCACATATTGGACAACCACTGTTTTTAATATCACGAACTTCAGGGTGCATCGGGCAGGTATAAACAGTCCCTTCATAGCCATCAGGTATCTTATTATAGGGGCTGTTTTTTATCTGCTTAGGGTCAGGGGTGGTGCTGGCAGGATGACTTTCATCGTGCTGGTGATGGCAGTGATGATGAGAGTGTTCAGAGTTTACAACTTCCTCTTGAGGTTTCAAAAACATATCACAGAGTGGACAGCGACTCTCGGTAATGTCTCTGACCTCAGGGTGCATTGGGCAGATATAAACAACCCCCTCGTAGTTTTCGGGGACTAAATCGTATTTATTAGAAGCTGGTGTGGCAGAAGCTGAACCGTTATCCATACCCTCAGCTTTTGCCTTATTTACAATATGATTTTTATTTGAATGGTCATGGTTCATGAGACTACCTCTTAATTTTAATAATAAACGGGTTATAACTGCTGCTGAGGTGTATCTACACTAGCGTACACGTCATATGAGCCGTCTTTATTTAATTGAAAAACTTTATATGGCATGAATTTATCGTCATATTCCATACCTGGGCTACCCACAGGCATACTGGGTACAGCCAGACCGATTGCATCATTTGGCGGATTCTCTAGGAACTGTGCCATAAATTTAGCAGGAATATGTCCCTCAAAGACAAAGCCATCACTAGTTACGGTAGTGTGACATGAGCGCATTTGTTCAGGCACCTCGTATCTGTCTTTCACAGCAGAGAGGGTTTGTGGATGCTGATAAGTAGACTGCAGTCCTGCTTTATCAGCATAGCTGATCCACTCGGTACAGCAGCCGCAGTTGGCGTCTTTATAAACTGTGGCTGAAACCCCTTGTAGAAGAGTAGAGGCAGGCTGATTTATCTGGGTTTGATTAAGCGGTGCATTCGCTTGTGTACCTGAAGACTGCGAAACTTGTGCGGTTGAATCCGTAGCAGAGTCAAGCGCTGCGGTTTGGCTTTGATTGGGTGAGCCGCAAGCCGATAAAGTGGTGGCCAAAGCCAAAAGAGCGGAGCCTTTAGTCATTGGACTGCTAAGCTTATGCAGTGAGATATAATAAGCAGAAGATTTAGAGGATAAAGTTTTTAAAAAGTGGTTTGATTTCATAGGGGCACCTTTATACTTAAACTACCGTTTTATCTGGTTATGGGCTCTAATTGTATGCACTGGCTCTAATATTAGATAAAGAGAGAATATTAGATAAAGAGAGGGGTTTATACCCATATTACCGCCTAGCAAATGACATGAACATGACGTAAACATTACAAATTTGTCATCTTGAGACTAGGGATGTTCAAGCTGGCGATATTAATCTAGTATGGTCTCAGGTGAAGTCAAAAGCTAATAGCCCATTAAATATAATAATTACTCAGTAGCAATTTTGAGGTGTGAATGAAGGTTTTGTTGGTAGAAGATGAGGTAAAACTCGGAGAATACATTCAAAAAGGTCTGACCGAATCAGGGTTTTTAGTAGATCACAAAGTTAATGGTCTAGATGGCTATCATGCGCTAATGTCAGAAGATTATAACGTTGTGATAATGGATGTCATGCTACCGGATATAAGCGGCTTTGAGATTGTGAAAAACTATCGCCAAAGTGGTCAAACAACCCCAGTTCTATTTTTAACCGCCAAAGATGATTTAGAAGACCGTATTAAAGGCATTGAGATTGGTGGTGATGATTATCTGACCAAGCCTTTTGCCTTTGCAGAGTTGGTGGTGCGTCTTAAAAACTTGCTACGACGGGCCAATCAATCAGAATATTTAAGCACTCAACTTAAAATAGCCGACTTAACACTAGATCTTGCCAAACGCACTGTGCATAGAGGCAATACTGCCATTCAGCTGACCTCAAAAGAGTTTGCCTTATTGCAGTTTATGTTAGAGCGTAAGGGTGAGGTGTTACCACGTTCGGTTATTGCCTCACAGGTATGGGATATGAATTTTGACAGTGATACCAATGTCATTGATGTGGCCATACGACGTTTGAGAGTAAAAATTGATGAAGATTTTGAGCCAAAACTCATTCACACGGTGCGAGGTATGGGTTATAAGCTTGAAGATGAAAGCGGGCTTAAGCATCAGTAGCCCTTAATATTATAAAAGTATCCATTATAAAAGTATCAATTAAAAAGCCTTAGCACTATGAATATTCGACTCTCTTTACTTTGGCGTACCCTCATATTACTCACCATATTTGTGGTGCTGTCGCAGATTACGGTGTACTTTTGGATTAAGCGCTCAGTAACTGATCACTTTGAAGTGATGGATTCTGAGATGTTAACCCACGCTGCTTTTAATCTACGTAAATCCACCTACGGTATAGAGCACAGTTCGGAATACCTGAACCCTATTTACAATAATAAAAAAGGATTAGGTTATGGGGTTCAAGTATTTGGGTTTACATCAGATGGGCAAGCTATTGCTAGTGATAGTCAAATTGCTGTTGGCAATCAAACTGCTAGGGATAATCAAAGTGATTTTCGCGCTTTTAATTTAGAAAGTTATGGCAAAGATTCAATCAATATCCTTGATTTGATGAGTGAGCATGGAGATAAGCAGTTTGAATTACAGCTAGATAATCGACCTTATCGAAGTGTTATTATCACAAGCAATAACCAGATTTATTTACTGGCACTCCCGATTGATGTGCATCATCTTTACTTGCATCAGTTCTCTTTGCAGCTCAAAGTTATCTTAGTGGCCATGACTTTGCTGCTGCTGTTTATCGCCGCCTTTAGTGTCTACTGGGGATTCTCTCCGTTAACCACTTTTATCCAAAAAATGAAAACCATAAACTCTGAGCAGCTGGGTGAGCGGATTACAGTCGCGGATATGCCAAGCGAGCTGCGTCCGCTTGCTGAGTCTTATAATATTATGATGAGTAAGCTTGAGGATAACTTTGAGTCACTGTCTCGCTATTCTGACAATATTGCTCATGAGCTACGTACCCCAATTGCCACGTTAAGCACTCAAACTCAGGTCATGTTAAGTAAACCTAGGCAGATTAGTGAATATATCGAACAGCTGCATCATCAACACGAAACACTAGAACATTTGTCGGAGGTAACTAATAACATGCTGCTTCTGGCAAAAACTCAAAAAGGTCTTAGTCAGGAGCAGCTAAAAGATGTGGATATGGAAAGCTTGATCACTCAGCTCATAGAGTATTATGAGTTGCTGGCTGATGATAGAGGCATTAATCTGGTTAAGTCGGGGGAGTTTGCGGTTATAAAAGGAGATAAGAGCCTGCTTCAGCGCCTGTTTTCTAATTTAATTTCAAATGCCATTTATTATTCAAAAAACGACAGCACAATTAAGATATCTGCAGGCGTGACGGATCAATCACAGCTTAATATTGTCATAGAAAACCAAACCGCACAGCCTATGACTCAAAAAGAGGCCAGTCGGCTATTTGAGCGCTTTTATCGACAGGCTAATGATCAAGACAGCAAGGCAGAGGGCACTTCGTATTCGGGAACGGGGCTTGGATTATCTATAGTTAAATCGATTGTAAAAGCACATAGAGGCACCGTCACAGCTTTAGTTGAAGATAATTGGATTAAAATTAGCGTTAAACTACCTCTACCTAAGTGATCCTAAACCTACTTATTTTAGATTGAGTCCTATCAAGCGATTGACCCCTGTGGTAATGGTGTTGATAACGTGCATATCGCTAAGATGAGTGGTGGTGAGGTAGAGCCTGGTGCAAATGCCGATACGATAACTATCGGTGAGTTCTCAGGCGGTACTGTTTACACAGGTCACAAGAACAACAATGAAGATGGTGCTGTTGATACTATCGACATTCGTTTGATGAATGGTGTTACGCTAAATGTAGGCGAGGGGGATAAAGTTGTTAACTTGACTGAAACCAATCCTGATAATCAGTTCTTGGATTTGAAGGGCGGTACAATCAACTTATCAGCTTCAGATGACAGTTTAACCTTGCTTGCTATGACTAGCGGTACTGTTAACTTAGGTGGCGGTGATGATGTGCTGACACTTAAAGACGGTAAAGGCGGTGGCACTATCAATGGTGGTTCAGGCTTTGATACGCTTGTTATAGAAGGTAGTGGTCATAACATTAAAATCGGTGACCTAGTGGAAATGGAAGTTATCGACTTGGGTAAAGGCGGTGCTGATGATGCCAATACCTTCCATCTTGGAGGTAGAAGCGACTCCAATGGCAAATCAATCTACCTAATCGGTGATGCAGACGACTCTATAGACAAAAGCCTTGCTTCTCCTTCGTTGGAAGCGACAGGCAACACGGAAACCAAGGAAATCAACGGTGTTACTTATGAGTTTGCTGAATACACGAGAGCGGATAACATCACAAATGGCACTGATGCTGTATTCATGATTGATGTTGATATGCAAAGCGTAATCTAAATCTAAGCATTAAGTATAATTTGTAGATAGTAAAAACCCCGTAAGTCAGGCTTGCGGGGTTTTTTAATTTATATTTATGCTTAAAGGAAGCTGCCACTACCTCTAAATGAAGAAGATTTAATCACTTCAATCAAAGAATACTTGATAAAAAGTAGCGAAAAGCTAATATGAAATAGACTAACTTTACCCTAAAGTGGATGGATAAATACAAGCGACAAGCCCCTAAAAAGACACCTAAAGAAGCACCTAAAAAGGCAACCTATTACTCATGCTCACCTTAATTCAAGACAATCAGCAGCTGACTTTGTTAATAAGCTTGATTGTATTCGTCATGGTGTTTTTATGGATATTGCAGCACTCAGCCATTGCATATGGGAATAAACTGCAGGCACGTCTGTTGGAGTACGGTAGAGCGTTAGCAACAAGGTTTGAGATAAAACAGCGGCTGGCTAGATTTAAAGTGAGCCACCCTAAGCTATATCACTTCTTCTGGCAGCGACTGCATATTGAGCATTTTTATGGACTGCCGCTAACCGCCCTAGTTTTGGTGATGGGCTATGTATTATCGCTATTTATCGGACTGGTCGAAGATGTGGTTATCTCAGACTCTATCGTGGCGATAGATCACTTTGTCTCGCAGCAGATGAGTGTGCTGAGTGATTCTGTGGTCATCGACTTTTTTATCTTAATTACCAGCTTAGGGTCTACACCGACCACTGTGTTAGTCATACTATTAACCTCAATATTATGTTGGATGATCGCTCAACGTTACTTAATTGTGGGTCTGCTCATCGCTACGATTGGCAGTACAGCATTTACTTACTTAAGTAAATTGTTGTTTCAACGAGACAGACCGTTAGACATTCTACTGCTTGAGCAAACCTACTCATTTCCTAGTGGTCACGCGACAATTTCAATTGCGTTATATGGTTTTGTTGCTTATTTAGCGGTTCGTTTTGGTAAGCAGTTTATTACTCAAATACGCATTGTGGCACTGACTGTTTTTTTATGTGTTTTGATTGGTCTAAGCCGGATTGTGTTAAACGAGCACTATTTAAGTGATGTGATGGGCGGCTACCTAGTCGGAACTTTATGGCTGACGGTAGCCATTAGCGTGATGGAGTGGCTCACTGCAAAAGATAAAATTAACTGGGAGGTTACTTGGTCAAGTTCTCGGGTTTATTTTGTGTGGTTTAGTGTCCTAATTGTGCTTGTCGCTACCGCCATTTATGCCAATCTTTCTCAGTTTCCTCTTTTGCAGTAATGGGTTGTTGTTTTTTGGACTAACTAATCTTTTACGTTATAACCATACCTAGCACCGGCTTCATCAATATCGCCAGTATAGTTATGACAAGCTTGCAGTTACACAGAATCTGGGATGGGCTCTTAAAGATTTGAACAAGGATTGGTATAGCTGTTAATATATATCTGAAAAAAGTAGAGTACAAAAACACAATAACCTAACTCGGAGAAAAAAATGATTACCCATGTACCTGATGTAACTTTTAAAACTCGTGTTCGTGACGAATCTATCGGTGGTGAAAACCCATTCAAATGGTATGATCTAACCACAGATGAGTTATTTGCCAATAAAAAAGTAGTTGTGTTCTCACTACCTGGTGCCTTTACACCAACCTGTTCAACCAGTCACTTACCTCGCTATGAAGAGCTTTACAATGAGTTTAAAGCGTTAGGTGTTGATGAAGTTGTTTGTGTTTCTGTTAACGATGCCTTTGTTATGTACCAGTGGGGCTTAAAACAAGGCCGTGAAAACGTATTCTTACTTCCTGACGGTAACGGTGAGTTCACTCGTAAAATGGGGATGTTAGTTGATAAAAGCAACCTTGGCTTCGGTATGCGCTCATGGCGTTATTCGATGTATGTCGATAATAAAGAAATCAAAAAATTATTTAGCGAGCCTGGTTTCGACGACAACTGTCCAACTGACCCGTTTGGAGTGTCAGATGCAGATACTATGTTAGAGTACTTAAAAAGCCAGAAGTAAATTAAATTAATTTTTGATAAATAAAGCTCTAATTGTTATGAAATTGCGTTGTCTTTTACTATAAAGGCAACGCAGTTTTTTTGGTTTTTATAAGAGGTTTTTTTGACCTGCTTATGTTTCATTTACTCATCCGAGCCCTTAAACCTAAGTAGGCGCAACGCATTAAGAGTTACCAAAACCGTAGCCCCTGTATCGGCCAAAACAGCGATCCATAATCCTGTGATACCGAATATGGTCGTAATCAAAAACACACCTTTTAAGCCTAGCGCAAACACAACGTTTTGATGGATGTTTCTCATAGTCGCTCGTGAAAGCTTTATTAGATGAACGACATCGATAACACGACTTTTTAGTAGTGCAATGTCTGCAGTTTCCATCGCGACATCTGTACCACCACCCATTGCAATACCAACATCAGCAGTTGCCAGAGCAGGGGCATCATTAATTCCATCGCCAACCATGGCTATTTTATTATTGCTTCTCATACGACTAAGCAGGTCAAGCTTATCTTCTGGCAATAGTTCGGCTTCCCAATCTACTTGTAAATCACTTGCCAGTGCTTTAGCGGTAAGCTTATTGTCACCTGTTAGCATGACAGAGCGTATTCCTAATGTTTTAAGTTCGGCTATTGCGGTTTTAGAGTCTGCTCGTAGCTCATCACGTAAGGCAACTAGCCCCAATACTTCATGGCTACCTTCATCAATTAAAACAGAAACGGTCTTACCTTCATTTTGGAGTGTTTCAATCTGTGCTTGCTGTGATGCAGAAATAACGGTCTCGTCAGCAGCATAAACAGGAGAGCCGATAGCGAGAGTGTTCTGGTTTACCGTTGCATGGACCGCTTTACCGGCAGTTGCGTATGAGTTTGAAGCAGCGGGTATAGCGACATTAGAGGTCTTTGCATGATCGACAATAGCTTTGGCTAGGGGATGGCTTGACCCATATTCAACAGCAGCAAATAATCCAAGTAGCTCACGCTTGCCCTCAGTGCTTAAATATCGTTCAGTCAATCCAACAACGTTGGTGACCTTAGGCTCGCCTTCGGTTAGAGTGCCTGTCTTATCAAAGGCAATGGTATCGACTTGACCAATAACTTCTAGAGCACTGCCGCCCTTAATCAGTAAACCGCGCCGAGCACCCACAGCAAGTCCTGAAGCAATAGCTGCTGGAGTAGACAGTACCAGCGCACAGGGACAGGCAATAAGTAATAGAGCAAGACCACGGTACAGCCAGGTCATCCATTCCCCGCCCATAAATAATGGCGGAGCAATAATGATTAGAGCAGCGATGCCCATGACGATAGGGGTGTAGTACTGGCTAAACTTCTCAATGAAACGAGCTGTTGGCGCTTTAGAGGCTTGAGCCTGTTCGACAAGCTCAATGATGCGCGAGATGGTATTGTCCTTAGCAGCTTTCTCAACTTTAACCTGAATGACACCATCAAGGTTTACAGAGCCTGCAAATACTGTATCGCCAACTGTTTTATGAATAGGCACTGATTCACCCGTAATAGGGGAGTCGTCAATGCTTGATTCACCCTGCGTGATTTCACCATCAGCGGATACTCTGTCGCCAGGACGTATCAAGATAAGGTCATTCACCTTTAGGGATGAGGCAGCAACTTCATGCTGTCTGCCTTCTGAATCAATTCTAATGGCATTTTTAGGGATTAGATTCGTTAACGCCTTGATGCCGGCACGAGCGCGATCTGCTGCCACACTTTCAAACAGCTCACCCACAGAGAATAAAAAGACAACGGCGGCGGCTTCTTCTGCTTCACCAATAATCAGGGCGCCAATAGCAGCCACTGACATTAACATTTCAATTGAAAAAGGTGTGCCTGTCCTAGCTAATGCCCATGCTGTGCGGACAAAGGGAGTAACGCCCATAATAACGGCAAGCGCAAAAACCCAAGTACCATAGCTTGGGAAGATAAGTGAAAACACGTAGGCAGCACTCATCAAAGTACCGAGAACAACCACCTGCTTTCCTTTTTTAGACTGCCACCAGTGCTGAGCTTCTAGTGAGTCGTCAGACATACTAGAGGCATCGTGCGACTCTGAAACTTCAGTGATGTCAAAGCCTAAGCTTTTAATTGTTTTTTCGACATCTTTGGCTGTTGTTTTAGACTCAGGGTCTAAGGTTAAATCAAGCTTTCTAGTAGCAAAGTTTAACTTAACATCAGACACGCCAGACATACGGCTCAATGCAGATTCAATTTTACCGACACAGCTAGCACAGTCCATACCATCAACATGATATTGCATACAATACTCCCCTATAATTAATGATATTATGAACCCTGAAGTGGCTATAGGGTCAAGGCCATTGTTGTTAGTTATAAATGAGGAGAGTGGTCATGGTAAGTGCTGAGTCAATAAAACCTGAACCAATAAGAATTGGTGTTCTTTCAGAAAAGACAGGTGCGACGGTAGAGACGATTCGTTATTATGAAAAAGAGGGGCTTTTACCAGAGCCATTTCGAAGTCAGTCCAACTACCGTTTATATAATGACAGTCATGTGGAAAGGCTGAACTTTATACTTCGTTGCCGCACACTTGATATGACATTAGAGGAAGTAAGAACCCTGCTTGGATATTGGGATGCGCCAAATAAGGAATGCAGTGAGGTAAATAACTTATTAGATAAGCATATCCTTGCGGTTGAGCAGCAGATTGCACAGCTAAATCAACTAAGGCAGCATTTAACAGAGCTACGTCAAAAATGTACAACGGAGTCACGAGCCGAATCGTGCGGCATACTTAATACTTTGGCGGATAATTAAAGCCAGTATTCTATGGGCTAGCTAGTCTCATCTAAAAAGCTCATCAAAGCTGGATTATAATCTGATAGTAGCTTGTAAACTCAATGGGTATATTATGAGCAGGTATATTTGGTCTCTAATATACTAAAGATATTGCTTTTTATAAGAAAATCCAAATTTGTCATAGTTTTCATAGGTAACTTTGAGTAATGTTGAGAGTAAGTCTGACTTATCAAAATTACGGATATTCATAATGATAGGGGAGGTAATTTCTTCATCTGAAAAAGACATATATACAATCTCATTGCTTCGAACATGGCTCACTGTTTCAGGAACTATGCTTATCCCTTCTCCAGCTGCAACTAGACCTAAAACAACTTGCAACTCCCTAACTTCTTGATAAGACTTTGGATGTATATTTCTTTGCTCAAATAGTTCTAGAACCTGATCCAGAAAGCTAGGTCGTGGTCTTCTGGGGTATAGTAATAGATCATCATTAACGAGCTCTAATAGCTCAAGCTTTCTATCAGGATTGTTCGCTAAGTGATGAGTAATAGGAATAGCAGCTACTAGTTTTTCTTCACGTAACACAATTCTTCTAACTGAAGTGTCTTCGAGCCTTAACCTTCCATAACCAACATCAATTCTACCTTCTTTTAACGCTTCAGTTTGTTCAAAAGAATTAAGATCATGCAGCTTTACTTTAACATTAGGATGAGTTTCTCTAAAAGAAGCAATGATTCTGGGTAAAAACCCTGAAAGAATTGAAGAAACAAATCCTATTGATATTGTGTCATCAAAGCTTGCCATACGCAAAGTCATGTTCTTGAGATTATCAGCTTTAGATAAGATTTGAACAGCATGCTCATAGAAAAATTCACCAGCTTCTGTCAGTTGTAAAGGTCGCTGATTACGGTTTATAAGCTCTATACCCATTTCATCTTCAAGCTGTTTGATTTGTCGGCTCAGCGGTGGTTGTGAAATAAAAAGCCTTTTCGCCGCTGCATTAAAGCTTTTACACTCAGCAACAGCAACAAAATATCTTAAATGTCGTAGTTCCATCTATATAGTCCTGATGAGTTTTAGTGGTATTTTATAATAGATATACCAAAAAGGTATAGTTAGCTACTAAATTAAGTCTTAGACAATAAGACAGATACTAAATATAGTATATGCAAGTCAAGGAAATCACATGACACCATACAAGCTACAAGGATGCCGTAGTGAATATCAAATCTATCAATACCTTATTAGTACCCGTACCAACTATCCGAGCTCATAAGCTATCTTGCACTGTAATGAATGAGCAGGTTTTGGTTTTAGTCCATATTGAAACTAATGATGGCCTAGAAGGTTGGGGGGAGGCAACAACTATTGGTGGGCTTAGTTATGCTGAAGAAAGTCCTCATAGTATTAAAACTAATATAGATGCCTACTTCACGCCACTACTCTTGCAAGAGCAACCTTCAAACGTAGCAGAAGCTATGAAATTACTCAATAAAAATATTCATGGTAACCGTTTTGCAAAGTCTGCTGTAGAAACGGCTTTGTTAGATATTCAAGGTAAGCGCTTAGGACTACCGATCAGTGAGCTATTAGGTGGCCGAGTAAGAGACAGAGTTGAAGTAGCATGGACTCTTGCAAGTGGAGATACTGAGACAGATATTGCTGAAGCTAAAAGAGTAATTAATGAAAGAAAGCACAGAATTTTCAAGCTTAAGATAGGGTCTAACTCAGTTGACCAAGATGTTGCACACGTTTTAGAGATTAAAAAAGCTCTAGGTGAATATCGAGTTATTGTGGACATTAACCAGGCTTGGACTGAGTTACAGTGCCTAGATGGCATATCAAGACTTCAAGAAGGAGGGGTTGCTCTTATTGAACAGCCAATAAGCCAAAGAAACAAAGCTGGGTTAAAGCGTCTTACAGACCGGTTTAATGTAGCGATTATGGCAGATGAAATTGTTCAAGACCCTCAAAATGCTTTTTGGTTAGCAGCTGAGCACTGCGCTGATGTATTTGCGGTTAAGATCAATCAAGCAGGAGGATTAACTAACGCTTGTTTGATTGGAAAAATTGCTGCATTAGCAGGAGTAGATCTATACGGTGGAACGATGTTGGAGGGGCCTATTGGAACCATTGCTTCTGCGCATGCTTTTTCAACATTTCCAACCTTAGCTTATGATACAGAGCTGTTTGGGCCACTATTATTAACAGATACAATCCTAAAACAACCTTTAGAGTATAAAGATTTTGGACTGGTTATTCCTAATAAGCCAGGTCTAGGAATAGAAGTAGATAAAGAAAAAGTATATCTATTGGCTAAGGAGTCAAAAATATAGCCTAGTAACACTTTTAATTATAGGAACCAAACCATCAAAAAATAGATTAATGAAAAGGAGATCGTAATGTTATTTCACGTACGCATGGATGTACTTATTCCTACAACGATGGATCCAGCTGTAGTGGATAAACTTAAGGCAGAAGAAAAGGCTATTTCTCAAAAACTGCAGCAACAAGGTAAGTGGAGACATATTTGGCGCTTAGCTGGAGAGTATTCGAACTTTAGTATTTTTGATGTTGAAAGTAACCAAGAGCTACATGAAATTATGATGTCCTTGCCTTTATACCCTTTCATGAAAGTAGAGGTCACACCCTTATTACGTCACCCATCATCAATTCGAGAAGATGATAGCTAGATAAATACTGGAGTTCATAGAAAGCTCTAAGTATGAATCAAACAACCCAACTCTTTTACTAAAAATTGGTGTACTTATAGCCAAGGGCTTAGTATTGCCAAAATTTAATAAATATTTACTTAACAACAGTACTTGGCTATGAGAATTAAATTGAAATAGCCTGGCAACTTAACAAGGAGAAGTAGACATGGAACGTAAACAAATTGAACAGTTAGCTGAAAAATTTATCAAAGGAAAAATTGACTATCCGGAAAAGGTCAATCCTCGTGTACAAGAGATTACCTTGCGTTTATTAACAGACCTTATGCAAGCCATTAATGATCTACATATCACGGCTGATGAGTATTGGGCTGGGGTTGAGTACTTTGCTGATCTTGGTAAAGAGGCAGGTCTACTATCACCAGGCTTAGGCTTAGATCATTTTATGGACTTGATGATTGAAGAAGACCTACAGGCTGCAGGGCTTGATGGAGGAACAGTCCGAACTATTGAAGGTCCGCTATATGTTGCGGGCGCACCAGTAGAAAAAGGATTTGCTCGACTAGATGACGGCACAGATCTTGAGAATGGGACTGTACTGTTTATGCAAGGTACTGTATATGACGAAGCAGGCAAGCCAATTCCAAATGCTCAAGTAGAGGTTTGGCATGCGAATAGTCTAGGTAACTACTCTTTCTTTGATGAGTCACAATCAGAGTTTAATTTACGCCGCACGATCATAACCGATGAGAATGGCAATTATGGCTTCCGCAGTATTGTCCCGCTTGGATATTCAGTGCCAGATGATGGCATGGTTAAAAAGCTGTTAGACGCTTTAGGGCGCCATGGTCATCGCCCAGCGCATATCCATTTCTTTGCTAGTGCGGAAGGATACAGAAAAGTAACTACTCAAATTAATATCGATGGTGATGAGTATTTATGGGATGACTTTGCTTTTGCTAGTCGAGAAGGTCTAGTACCAGAAGTGAAGATGGTAGACGATGCTGCTCAACTGAAAGAAAAGGGCTTAGATAAAGCATACGCTAGTATTGACTTTGACTTTCACTTAGTTAAAGACATCGATAAGCCAGTACAAGGTTCTGAAGTTGAGCGTCGTCGCGCACAACTATAATTTACAAGTTATTCAAGAAATGTAAAAAGCCTGATAGCTAAAGGTTATTAGGCTTTAGAGATATATGACTCTCTTAACTATTTTAGTAATTTAAAAGTTTGTCCTGAAGCTACCTAACATTAGCTTTTGGCAGCCATAACAAAGGAATTAGATTATGCAACAGCGTATTAATATTGTCCCTGAAGGATCAGAAATCAGTATTGATGACTTCCTAGTTGAAGATCATGAATCAGGAATTTATCGCCTGCATCGTAGTGCTTTTACGAATGAAGAGCTGTTTGAGCTAGAAATGAAGCATATTTTCGAAGGCAACTGGGTTTATCTAGCACACGAAAGTCAAATTCCTAACAATAATGATTATTACACTTCTTATATTGGCAGACAGCCTGTCATCGTTGCAAGGAATAAAGATGGTGAACTGAATTGTATGATTAATGCGTGCTCTCATAGAGGTGCTCAGTTATGTCGCCATAAAAAAGGTAACAAGGCTACATATACTTGTCCTTTCCACGGTTGGACGTTTAATAACTCAGGTAAGCTATTAAAAGTAAAAGATCCAAGAAATGCAGGATATCCAGAGTGCTTTAATAAAGAAGGCTCTCATGATCTTAAGAAGGTGAAGCTTGCTAACTATAAAGGCTTTTTATTTGCAAGTTTAAATGATGATGTTCAACCAATTGAAGAGTGGTTGGGTGAAGCTGCAAAGATTATAGATATCATTGTCAACCAATCTGAAGAAGGGCTTGAAGTACTAAGAGGTACATCAACTTATACATTTGATGGAAACTGGAAGCTACAAGCAGAAAATGGTGCAGATGGCTACCATGTCTCCGCTGTTCATTGGAACTATGCAGCGACGACCGCTCGTCGTAAAGAGCAAGAAGCTGTTAAAGAAGACAAGATTAAGGCGATGAACGCTGGGAAATGGGGACGTCAAGGAGGTGGTTTCTATTCATTTGAGAATGGACACATGCTTTTATGGACTCAGTGGGAAAATCCACAAGATAGACCTAATTACATCTATCGAGATGAATATATTAAACAGTATGGCGAAGCGATGGCAGACTGGATGATCGGGCGTTCACGAAATCTATGCTTATATCCTAACGTTTATTTAATGGATCAGTTTAGTTCTCAAATTCGTATGCTTAGACCGCTATCTGTTGATAAGACAGAAGTAACTATTTGGTGTATTGCTCCAAAAGGTGAGAGTGATGAGGCTCGTTCAAGACGTATTCGTCAATATGAAGATTTCTTTAACGTTAGTGGCATGGCAACACCTGATGATTTAGAAGAGTTCCGTTCATGTCAGGAAGGGTACAACGGTATTAATCTTGAATGGAATGATATGTGTCGAGGCTCTGAGCACTGGATAACGGGTGCAGATGAAGCAGCTGAATCAATTAACTTAAAGCCAATATTAAGTGGAGTTAAGACTGAGGATGAGGGTCTATACACTATCCAGCATCGCTATTGGCATGATGTGATGAAAGATGCTTTGAGTAAAGAGCATAGTACTGAGTCTTAAAGGCTGCCATCAATATCAAGAATTCTCAAATAGAGATAAAAGTGTGAATAAAGGAACATAACATGGAAAGTGGAAATATTAATATTGAAAATGTTCGTCAGTTTTTATATCGCGAAGCGAGACTACTCGATGAAAAAAAATGGGAAGAGTGGCTGGATTGTTACGATGAAAACTGTCCTTTTTGGATGCCAAGTTGGGATGATGATGGTGAATTAGTTACAGATCCTCAACGAGAGATCTCATTAATCTATTACCCTGATCGTGGAGGATTAGAAGATCGTGTTTTCCGTATTGAAACTGAAAGATCAGCGGCAACGATTCCTGACACTAGAACATCACATAATCTCTCGAATATTGAGATTTTAGAACAGGATAAGGGAGTGGTGCTAGTGAGGTTTAACTGGTTGAATAAGTCATTCAGATATAATCAAACAAATAGTTACTGGGGCTTCTCTAAATATAAGATTGATATGAGTGGTGAGACTCCTAAGATCCTGGATAAGTATGTTGTTCTTAAAAATGACTACGTACATCAATTGATAGATGTATATCACATTTAAAAGAAATCACTGCAATGAATCAAGGATAGGAGTTTAGTCATGGAATACAACATTGCATTGCAATTTGAAGATGGCGTTACTGGTTTTATCAAGTGTGGGGATGATGAAACAGTTGCTGAGGCAGCCTATCGTCAAAAATTTAACTTGCCAGTAGACTGTCTTGATGGCGCCTGTGGAACTTGCCGCTGTCATTGTGAATCTGGTGAGTATGATATGCATCCAGATATGTATATTGATGAAGCTTTGACGCAGGAAGAAGCCGATGAAGGATATGTTCTTACCTGTCAAATGATTCCAGAGTCAGACTGTGTTATTCAAGTGCCAAGCTCTTCAGAGGCTTGTAAAGTTAATAAGTCTGATTTTGGAGGTAGTTTAAGTGAGATAAATAAACTATCTGACTCAACTATTCACTTTTCTATAAAAGTAAACAACCCACAGGACATGGTTTTTCTTCCAGGCCAGTATGTCAATGTGACGATACCTGGAACAAATGAAACAAGATCTTATTCTTTTAGCTCAGTACCTAATAGCGAGAATGCGGAGTTTGTAGTTAGAAATATACCGGGTGGAAAGATGAGCTCTTTCTTATCAGAAGTGGCTGAGCCAGGTCAGGATATGAGCTTTGTAGGACCATTTGGAAGTTTTTATTTGAGGCCTGTGATTCGTCCTACTCTATTTTTAGCAGGAGGAACTGGAATAGCTCCTTTTCTATCAATGTTAAAGAGCTTAGAGGTATCAGGCGCACATCATCCTGTAAATCTTATTTATGGTGTTACTAATGATGAAGATTTAGTAGAAGTTGAAATGCTAGATAAAGTCAAAGATAGCCATAGTTGGTTTGATTATAGGACCTGTGTTGTTAATGAGAGTAGCTCACATGAGCGTAAAGGTTATGTGACTTCGCATATTGAAGATAGTTGGCTAAACAATGGTGACTTAGACGTGTATCTATGTGGCCCTATGCCAATGGTGGATGCCGTCAGTGGATGGCTTGATAATCAAGGAATTAAGCCTGCTAACTTCTATTACGAAAAATTTACACCAAGTGAGCAATAAGATAATTAACTTTATAACCCATATTAGACTCAAGTTATAGGCTAAAAAATGAATAACAATAGATTTGAAGGCAAAGTTTGCATTGTTACGGGTGCAGCTCAAGGTATCGGTGAAGGCGTTGCTCGTGCTATAGCTAAGGAAGGGGGCATGATGGTACTGGCGGATCGTAGTGAGTTGGTCTATCAAGTAGCAAATGAACTTGAGTCTAATGGGAGTCAAGTCTTAGTAGTTACATCTGACTTAGAGTCGTTTGGTGGGGCTAAGAGTGTTGTTGACAAGGCAGTAGAGCACTTTGGTCGAGTAGATGTTGCCATTCATAATGTCGGTGGAACTATATGGGCTAAGCCTTTTGAACAATATCAAGAGGATGAGATTATTAAAGAAATAAATCGGTCTTTGTATCCAACTTTATGGGGCTGTAGAGCAGTTTTACCTCAAATGATATCTCAAGGTGGTGGGAGTATAGTTAATATATCTTCTATTGCAACACGGGGAGTTAACAGAATTCCATACTCTGCAGCAAAAGGTGGTGTTAATGCTATCACTGTGAGTCTTGCAATGGAACATGCATCTGAAAACATTAGAGTTAATGCTATTGCAACCGGGGGTACAGAAGCTCCACCTAGGAAAATCCCAAGAAATAGTAATCCAATGACCGAGGATGAAAAAGTTTGGTATCAGCAAATAGTCGATCAAACTATTGATTCAACTTTGATGAAGCGCTATGGAACTATAGAAGAACAAGTTAATGCAATATTGTTTCTAGCTTCAGATGAGGCTAGTTATATTACAGGAACAATTCTTCCAGTAGGTGGCGGGGATAAGGGTATGGGTGCCTGATTCTGCTAAATATTTTATATGATAAAGGGATTTAGTGATGATTGATAAAACCTCACAAAGTTTACAGCAAGCGATTAGTCATATTAAAGATGGCGATACAGTCATGATTGGTGGCTTCGGTAATGCAGGTCAGCCCTCTCAATTAATTGACGCTCTTATAGAGCATGGGGCTAAAAACTTAACTATTATTAGTAATAATGCAGGAAATGGCTACCATGGTTTAGCGGCGCTACTAAAGGCGGGTCAAGTGGATAAGATGATTTGTTCATTTCCTAGACAAAGTGACTCATATGTTTTTGATGAGCTATACCTTGCGGGAAAAATTGAGCTAGAGCTAGTGCCGCAGGGCAATCTTGCTTGCCGTATACAAGCTGCAGGTTCAGGATTGGGTGCAATTTTTACACCTACAGGCTATGGGACTTTATTGGCTGAAGATAAAGAAACCAGAGAGATAGATGGTAAGAATTATGTGCTCGAATATCCATTAAAAGCGAATGTGGCCTTAATCAAAGCGTATAAAGGAGATCGTTGGGGAAATTTAGTTTATCGTAAAACTGGAAGAAATTTTGGTCCAATTATGGCGATGGCTGCTGATTTAACAATCGCACAAGTTAATGAAACCGTTTTATTGGGTGACCTTGACCCAGAACATATTATTACACCAGGTATATTTGTACAGCATGTTGTTGAGGTGTAGCCCAACGAAATATTAATAGAGCAAGGTATAACTTGTACACACGCTTGTTAGACTTAGTCGGCACAAAGTTAATAAAAGGAGTTATTAAATGAGTTTTACTGCCAGAAGCCAAGAAGAGATGGCTAAAGCTATCGCTAAGGATATACCTGAAGGTTGGTATGTGAACTTAGGAATCGGACAACCCACACAAATTGCAAACTTCTTACCCACAGATAAAGACTTCTTCTTACATAGTGAAAATGGGCTATTGGGTATGGGGCCTGCTCCTATTGAAATTGAAGAAGATGAAGACTTAATTAATGCAGGAAAGCAGTATGTCACTTTACTGCGTGGAGGCAGCTACTTTCATCATGCAGACTCATTTGCAATGATGCGTGGTGGGCATATTGATTTATGTGTGTTGGGTGCTTACCAAGTAGCTGAAAATGGTGATTTAGCAAACTGGAGTACTGGTAAAAAGGGAGCTATTCCTGCAGTTGGTGGGGCGATGGATTTAGCAGTAGGTGCTAAAAAAGTATATGTAATGATGACTCATCAAACTAGAAAGGGTGACCCTAAAATTGTCAAAAATCTAACCTTTCCAGTTACTGGGTTAAAATGTATTGATCGTATTTACACCGAATATGCCACTATTGATGTGACCCCCGATGGATTAAAAGTCATTGATATGGTAGAGGGTATGACCATTGATGATCTTCAAGCCATGACTGAAGCACCTATTAAGTTAGGGTAATACCTAAACATATCACTAAGTAATTCTACAGTTAACTATGGTTCAAACAGGGATGTTCATATGACTCAGTTACGCCTCAATACTACACTCACCGATGCTTATATCTGTGATGCAATCCGTACTCCTTTTGGTAGATATGGAGGAAGTTTATCCAGCATTCGAACTGATGATTTAGGTGCAATTCCGATTAAAGCACTTCTCAAGCGCAATCCACAAGTTAACTGGGTTAGTGTTGATGATGTCATTTACGGCTGCGCTAACCAAGCAGGGGAGGATAATAGAAATATTGCACGTATGTCAGGCTTGTTAGCTGGTCTACCTGTTGAAGTAACGGGTAATACAATTAATAGGCTTTGTGGCTCTGGTATGGATAGTATTGGTATAGCCGCTCGAGCTATTAAGTCAGGTGAACAAGAACTTTTAATAGCAGGGGGTGTGGAGAGTATGTCGCGCTCACCCTTTGTCATGCCTAAAGCGACAGCAGCTTTTAGTAGAGATAATAAAGTTGAAGATACAACGATCGGCTGGCGGTTCATTAACCCTAAAATGGAGAAAATGTATGGGGTTGATAGTATGCCGCAAACGGCTGAAAATGTTGCAGAACAATTCAATATCAGTAGAGAGGATCAGGATAAGTTTGCACTACTGAGCCAGCAGAGAGCAGCTAGAGCAATAGATGCTGGCTTTCTAGATATTGAAATCACTTCCGTTACAGTACCTCAGCGTAAAGGTGAGGATTTAGTAATTACCGCCGATGAACACCCTCGTCCTTCTACGACAATTGAAGCTTTAAGCAAACTAAAACCATTTGTTAAAGCCGATGGTACTATTACGGCAGGAAATGCTTCTGGGGTAAATGATGGTGCGTGTGCTTTATTAATTGCTTCAAAAGAGGCGGCTGAAAAAAATGGTCTTGTACCAAAAGCAAGAATAGTTGCTATGGCAACAGCAGGGGTGGAGCCTAGAATTATGGGGTTTGCTCCAGCACCTGCAACGAAAAAAGTATTAGAAATAGCAGGCTTAACTCTTGAGCAAATGGATGTGATAGAGCTCAATGAAGCTTTTGCGTCTCAAGGTTTAGCTGTTATGAGAGATTTAGGATTAGATGATGATGATCCTCGTGTCAATCCTAATGGGGGAGCTATCGCCTTGGGACATCCCCTGGGTGCTTCGGGAGCTCGTCTTGTAACTACAGCAATGTATGAGTTGATTCGAACGGGTGGGCGGTATGCCCTGTGCACCATGTGTATTGGTGTTGGGCAAGGCATCGCAATAATTATTGAAAGAGTCTAATAATTATAAATTTACTAAGGAATTAAAGTAATGACCAACTACAAAGTAACCAGTCATGATGGTGTTGAGTTGAATGTCCAGGCTTATGGAGATTCAAGTAATCCAGCCTTAATATTCTCAAATTCATTAGGTACTAATTTATCGATGTGGCAACCTCAAGTTGAGGCACTTAAGTCAAAGTTTTTTATTATTTGTTATGACACTAGAGGCCATGGCGATTCTAGCAGTACAGGTAGTAATCGATGGGCAATCGATGATTTAGGTCAAGACGTCGTTACCATATTAGATTTTCTTAATGTGGATAAGGCGAGTTTTTGTGGTATTTCAATGGGTGGTATGACGGGTCAGTGGCTTGGGATAAATGCACCAGATCGATTTAATAAAATAGTAGTCAGTAATACCGCTGCTAGAATTGGAAACAAGGAAGCTTGGGACACCAGAGCAGAGCAAGTACGCGAGCAAGGTCTAAGTGATTTAGCAGACTCTGCCCCTGGGCGATGGTTTAGTACCGATTTTATTAACTCGAATCCTGCCGTCGTTAATAGCTTCATCGCTAAGATGAAAGCAGGGAGTGCTGAGGGATATGCCCGATGTTGTGAGGCTTTAGCAGATGCTGATTTACGTGAAGATGTATCAAAAATAACAGTTCCGACCTTAGTTGTAGGTGGAGAGCTTGATCCTGTTACTACTGTTGATGACGCGAAGTGGCTAGGAGATAAGATAGGGACTAACGCAGTCATTAAAACAATTTCAGCATCTCATATAGCTAACATTGAATCTGCAGATGGGTTTACGCAATTAGTTAAGCAGTTTTTGCTAGATTGACTAGATATTAATAATACTTAGGTTGAGCAGGGAAGCTTAAACCATTTAATTTTGCAAGGAGGCAAAATGGCAAGTTTGTGGCAGGACTTAAAGGAGGATTGGTCAGTTTCAGCCACTGTTTCAGGTTTTTTAGCTGTTCTTATCTCTTTTGCTGGGCCCTTAATTATTTTCTTCCAGGCAGCCCAGCAGGCTGGCGTTTCAAGCTCTATGATGGCCTCTTGGATATGGGGAGTCTCTATAGGAGCAGCCATTTCAGGAATTTTCTTATCTATAAAATATAAAGCTCCAATCATAACTGCTTGGTCTGCTCCAGGTACAGCTCTACTGGTTACCTTATTCCCAAGTATGAGCCTAAACGAAGCGGTTGCTGGATACATTATTTCTGCGGTAGCAATATTTCTAGTAGGAATATCAGGCTCTTTCGATAAGCTTTTGAAGTTAATACCAAAAGGTATTGCTGCTGGGATGATGGCAGGAATTCTATTCCAGTTTGGCATAGGGCTATTTTTAGCTACAGATAGCATGCCATTTATAGTGTTAAGTATGTTCTTAATCTATTTGCTTGCTAAGAGATTCTCTCCTAGATATACGATGCTATGGGTATTGTTATGCGGAGTATCGCTAAGCTTACTCTTAGGTAAAGTTAATCAAGTAGATGTAGATCTAGCATTAACTGTACCTATTTTTATTGCCCCAGAGTGGACTTGGAGTGCTGTCTTTAACCTTGCTGTTCCACTTGTGATAGTTAGCTTGACAGGCCAGTTTCTGCCGGGTATGTCAATACTACACCTAAATGGATATGACACTGAAGCAAAGCCAATTATTTCGGTAACTAGTTTAGCTTCCCTAGCCGTATCAATAGTGGGAGGAATAACCATAGTACTTGCAGCTATAACAGCTTCTCTTTGCACCAGTAAGGATGCTCATGAATCAAAAGATAAGCGGTATATTGCCGGGGTGTCTAATGGGATTTTTTATATCTTAGGAGGCATGTTTGCAGGCAGTATAGTGGCTTTATTTAGCTTATTACCTGACGAACTAGTTGCTGCACTTGCAGGCCTTGCCTTGCTGGGAGCTATTAGCAGTAATGTTTCTATTTCAATGAGTCAGGAAACTCAAAAAGATGCTGCATTAATTACCTTTTTAGCGACTGCATCTGGAATGCAGTTTTTAGGAATCAGTTCAGTTTTTTGGGGAGTCGCTATAGGGATGACTGCCTATCATATATTAAATCTTAAAACGTCTAAAGAAGTCAGTGATAACAACACCGTTTCTAGGACTTAAGTGAATTTTTTGAACACTCCAGCAGTTTTTAAAAATTACTTACCTATATATAGCATGAGAACATCACGTTTATGGAAAGTATATCTGCAACTTGCTAACTCTATAGATAGTAAGTGGTAAAAAGGAGCTAGATACTAATTTTTGAAATAAAAAGCTTAGTATTTTGGCATATTATCATCATTTGGAGCTAAGAATGGACTCTTCAACACTCAACGTGAATCGTATAGTCGACGAAGCTAAATTTACACCATTTCATTTTAAGGTGTTATTTTGGTGCTTATTAATTATTATCTTTGACGGTTACGATCTGATTATTTATGGGGTTGCTTTACCGTTATTAATGGAAGAGTGGTCTTTAACAGCAATTCAAGCTGGAATGCTTGCAAGTGCTGCTTTGTTTGGCATGATGTTCGGTGCAATGATATTTGGCACACTTTCTGACAAATTGGGCAGAAAGAAAACGATTATGATTTGTGTTTCTTTATTTAGTGGTTTTACTTTCATGGGCGCTTTTGCAGATAGCCCTACCCAATTTGCTTTATTAAGATTCGTTGCTGGTCTTGGAATAGGGGGTGTCATGCCGATTTGTGTTGCACTTACTTCTGAGTATGCACCCAAGCGTATGCGTAGTACGTTGGTAGCCATTATGTTTAGTGGTTATGCAATTGGAGGTATGATGTCAGCTATTTTGGGAGCATGGTTGGTAGCAGATTATGGTTGGGAGATCATGTTTTATATCGCTGGGATACCAATGCTACTACTACCAATTATATGGGTTATGTTACCAGAGTCATTAATGTTTTTGACTAAAGCAGGTCGTACTGATGAGGCTAAAGTAGTATTACAGAAGCTGTCACCTAATACTTCAATTTTACCTACTAGTACTTTAACCTTAGATGAACCTATTAAAGGGGATGATGCTCCTATTCGAGCTCTGTTTCTAAGAAATCGTGGATTTAGTACGGTAATGTTTTGGGTTGCCTTCTTTATGTGCTTACTAATGGTATATGCGCTAGCTAGCTGGCTACCAAAGCTTATGATTCAAGCAGGTTACTCGCTTGGAGCAAGTATGATCTTCTTATTTGCTTTGAATATTGGTGGAATGATTGGTGCTATTGGTGGTGGTGCTTTAGCTGATCGTTTCCATATTAAGCCTGTATTAACAATAATGTTTTCTTGTGGTGCTGTTGCATTAATTTTATTAGGGTATAACAGTCCTCAGGCTGTGCTATATACACTGATTGCAATTGCAGGGGCTACTACTATTGGCTCGCAGATTTTATTGTATACATTTGTGGCGCAGTACTACCCAACCACAGTTCGTTCTACGGCTATGGGCTGGGCTTCTGGTATTGGGCGTATAGGTGCGATTGTAGGTCCTGTTTTAACGGGTGCTTTACTAACCTTAGAATTACCTCATGCAATGAACTTCTTAGCAATCGCTGTTCCTGGAGTAATTGCTGCTGTTTCTATTATGTTGGTTAACCTAAATTCAGCAGTCGAGTCTAATAAGCAAGTAATTGAAGCCATAGAAGCATCTTAAGGTTAATAGGTATGCCTCTATAAAGGTCTCACCGTAAAGGTGAGACTTTTATTTTAACTGAGGTATATTAATACCTTATAAAAGTACAAGATGAAGAAGTAGGCTATTTATGTATTAGTTACTCTGTTAGAGGATGGATATAACTATGGACGCTTTTATATATGAAGCGCTACCACATAACGTGTATTTCGGTAGTGGTAAGTACGGTGATATCAAAAGTATTTTAAGTAAGTATGGTTATAACAGTGCTGTAATTTTGACTACGCCTAACAGGATATCTATGGCTCAAATTTTGGCAAGTGATGTATGCTGAAAAAACCGTAGACAAAAGCTTGGTAAACTAAAGAAGACAAATAGGAGTTTACCATGACTAAGAAAGTTAAGAGATATAGTGAAGAATTTAAAGCAGAAGCGGTCAAAGCAATAGAAAATAATGGTGGCAATGTCAGTGCCACAGCAAGGCAGTTAGGGCTACCAATGCAAACGCTAGCTAATTGGCAACGGAAAGCTAATCAAGGTAAGCTCAAAGGTACTAAACAGTTTGATTCTGAATTAATGGCCGTTATTGAAGAGAATAAGCGTTTAAAGCGAGAGTTAAAGATTGCACAAGAAGAGCGTGAAATATTAAATGAGGAGGGATGAAGCGAAGCACTGCTTCGCCCCGACGCAAGACGAGAGCTAGGCTCGAGTGGGGCCACGGCGTACTTTGCAAGGAACGGTCAGTAAGGTACGCCTTTATTGACCATCACAAATATGAATTTAGCATTACCAGCATGTGTAAAATCCTTGATATCAAACCATCAAGCTACTATGACTGGACGAAGCGTGATATCAGTACTCAGCAAATACATCGTAATCACTGTGAGCTACTTGTTAAAGCTGCTCACAGTGAGACTAAAGAGCGATATGGTTATCAGCGTCTACACGCACACTTAAGTGAACAAGGGCACGATGTCAGCAAGTATATGGTACGTAGTATCAAGGAAGAACATGACATCAAATGTAGACGTCATAAGCGCTTTAAAGTGACAACGGACTCAGACCATAACAAGCGAATCTATCCTAATTTGCTTAAACAACAATTTGGCGTCAATCGTCCTAATTGTGCATGGGTCAGTGATATAACCTATATTTGGACAGATGAGGGTTGGCTTTATTTGGCAGGTGTTAAAGACTTGTATACCAAAGAATTGGTTGGCTACGCTATCGATAAACGCATGAAAGCAGATTTAGTCTGTAGAGCCTTAAATAAAGCAATCAAGGATAAACGACCTAGCCAAGGTCTTATTGTGCATTCAGATAGAGGTAGTCAGTACTGTAGCGATGATTATCGCACAATCATCAGTAAACACGGTTTGAAAGGATCTATGAGTGCTAATGGCAACTGTTATGATAACGCGCCAATAGAGAGCTTCTGGGGCGTCTTAAAGAATGAGTTGGTATATCATCATAATTATAGAACTCGATTTGAGGCTATTAACAGTATCATCAAATATATTGAGTTAGATTACAACCAAACGAGGATTCAGCAAGATTTAGGTATGAGATCGCCAAGACAGGTTTGGGTTGATTTCTACCGTCAGGCTGCGTAACTAAAATCTCCCAAGTTTAAGTGTACGGATTTGACGGCAGGGGTCAAATGATTTCTAGGGGTCTTTTTCGGCATATGATTCTATTATGTTGTTGAGTTGGTTATATTGTATATTATTTTGTGGAATTGGTATAATACCAACATTCTATAATGCCTGCTATGGTTTGGGGTGTTCACTAAACCCCTCAAACGTCCATAAAAAAAGGCCTACCGAATATGACGGTAAGCCTTGAATTAAAATATGGTGGGCCCAGCTGGACTCGAACCAGCGACCAAAGGATTATGAGTCCTCTGCTCTAACCAACTGAGCTATGAGCCCTGATAACAAGCTGTTTAATCAGCTTTATTAGACGCATTATATTACCTGAAAATTATAAATTTGCAAGCGTAACCCGCTAATTTATGGCAGTTTTTTTATTTTAGTTGAGCAATCGCCTTCACTCTAGCTTCATGTATGGCCTCACCAATGGCGCTACCTTTCAAACTGTCATCTACTTCATTAATAGTGATGGCCTTAAAGGCTTGAACATACTTGCTAAATTGAAGCTGCTGATAGCTCAACTCAACCAGCTTATGTACCTGTAACAGCTCACCAAATTCAACCTCGCTTTTATCCGCTTTGGTAATGGTAATAAGCTTGGCAATATCCTCTGCGCTAAGCTGAGCGTAGTGAGTTAAATATGGAAAACAAGTGATATAGGCCTGAGTGAATTGGGTAATTTTCTTTGGTACTTTTAATAACTGTGCCAAAGCTTTTGATTGGTTAAGCCAAGACTGGCAACTTTCCAAGTTTTTAGTATTAGTATCAAGACTATTAATACTATCAATATCCTGTGTTAACTCATCCGGATTTGTCAGTTGTGTCATAGTCTCTGCTGAGAAGGCTAGCATTAAAATAGTCCAGCGTTGAGCTAAGGTAAGGTTCTGCTGTCCTGCTACCTGCAAAGCATTAAATACCAAGTCTTTAAGAGGCTCAATGGCCAACGCCTGAGCCAATTTAGGCATGACATAGGGTAGGGAGCCTACATTCATTAGACAGTCGATATAAGCTTGAGGTGATTTTTGCAATAGAGCCCGGCTGGTCTCCTGCCACACTCGCTCAGCGGTTAAATGTTTAAGCTCGTTGCTGTCATTTATGTTCCCAATCAAGACAATCGTTTCAGGCGCAATAATAAAGTTGTGCTCAATATTAGGGTCATAAAATCTACCATAAAAACGAGCAATTCTTAATACCCTTAGTGGGTCTTCACTAAAAGCTTCAGAGACATGGCGCAAGACTTTGTCTTTGATGTCTTGTTGACCATTATAAGGGTCAATGACTTCTCCAGTGATTGGAGTATCATCCATCAATCCTCTGACTTCTATTGCCATAGCGTTGATTGTCAAATCACGACGCAATAAGTCTTCTTCAATAGTCACTTCGGGTGAGGCATATACCTCAAAGCCTTTATAGCCTTTACCTGATTTACGTTCAGTACGGGCTAAAGCGTACTCTTCTTTGGTCTTAGGATGTAAAAAAACTGGGAAATCTTCACCCACTTGTATAAAGCCCGCTTGTAACATCTGTTCAGGAGTAGCCCCAACCATCACGAAGTCTTTATCTGTGTAAGCTCGGTTAAGCAGCTTATCGCGCACTGCGCCACCAACAATATATACTTGCATAAAATTTTTTACCCTGTTTTTTGTAATTATAAAGCGCTCAATACATTTAAAAGAGGAGATATTGTAAACCTACAGTGTTTAAATGAACGTATTAGTCAATTAATTCTTAAATATAAATCTTTACAATTGATTATAATATCAAGCTTTTAAGTGATTTAACTACATTACTATAGTTTCTAACGAAGTTATTTATCTGCCTATTATTAATTCAATTACCATCGCCAAGCTAGCAGTCACAATTTTTGTCAGTGAGTCATAGCGGAGTTCTATCAAATGATTATTTCAAGTTATAACCACTTAAAAAAAGCCTTAGATGATTTCGAGGATGAGGCCTTAATTAGATTGGTCTATGTCAGCAATATTAGCAAAAAAAGTAAATTAGATCCCTCACTGTTCGAACATATCCGTAGTCATGCAGAGGACTATAACCAAAAAAACAATATCAAAGGGATGCTTTGTAATAACCAGACCTATTTTTTACAGTGTCTTGAAGGGACTAAGCAAGCACTACTGCCACTGATGGATAATATTTTCCAGGATGACAGACATAGTAAAATTAAAGTAAAGTTGCTTAAGCCTATTGAACACTATAGTTTTGATGATTGGCGTATGCGTAGTCTTAACCTAGATGATAGGCTATGGCTTAAAGATTCTCTTCAAGCCAAGTCTCCTGAGTTACGAAAGTTTATACCCTTTAAGCCTTTAGAGTGGTCGGAATGGTTCATGGAGTATTTTCTAGAGACCATGCAGAATTTTGATAATATTAATCAAAGCTATGACTCACAGCCTGGCAGCTATAATGTGGTACAAGACTCTAATGGCACTATAACAAGCTTGTTTGACTCGACTCTATTACACAGAGTGTTATTAGCCATGGTGGTCATTTTACTGCTAATTATCCTACGCAATAATGCAGTTATCTAATTAAGATTTGGTTATTAAAAAAGCTAGAAAGTACTTTAAAGCTTTTTGACCTTAACCTATTAACCATAAACAACTCTCACAAATTAAAGACTACAAATTAATTAAAGACTATTAAATATAAAAAAGCCAGCTTCAAGCTGGCTTTTTATCACCAGTCGCCGTAAAACCACCCACTTCAGGGGGGTGGATATAAGGCGACACACACTGTCGTAAGAAGTCGTTAAAGGGTTGTAAGTTAAAATTAACCTCGCCATACTAAGCATATGAAAACACTCAAGCTACGCATTAAAGACAAACACATAAAAGAGCTGAATCGTCTAAGCGGTTCAGTAAACTTCGTGTGGAACT
>NZ_FUGE01000180.1 GCF_900162825.1 Psychrobacter piechaudii | reverse complement strand
GCTTAAATGGCTTGGATGTGTCTGCTTATTTGACAGACGTGCTAAGACGCCTGCCTACTCAAGAGGATCTGGATGAGTTGTTACCTCATCGCTGGGTGCCACCGCAATAGGGGTTGGTCGGATGCTTACCATACTATAGGCAAGGACATACAGGAGCTGCCACAGCTAAGAAGTTTAATGTAAACCCACAATTTGTACATAAATGGGTGAAGCAATATCAAAGCGGTGGTATAGATGCAATAAAGCCAAAGATCAGTAAAGCCTGCTATAGTCGCAAGTTTAAACACGAAGTGATTACAACGATGCTTAGCCAAGGCTTAAGTCAATCTGAGGTGGCACTGAGATTCAACATCAGCCCACCGGCATTAATAAGCCACTGGCACAAAGCATATCGGCTACAAGGCTTGTCTGGACTCACTTCTAAACGTCAAGGTAGAACCGCCATGAGTAAACCCTATATCACAGACAAGCCAGATGATGAAAAGACACTAGCGGAGCTTAAGCGTGAGAATGAATATCTTCGTGCGGAGGTTGCCTATCTAAAAAAGCTGGATGCCTTGCTCAGGAAGCAGGAACAAGCAAGCAAAAAGCAAGGCTTATCGAAGGACTAAGGCAAGATTATCCTTTATCAGCTTTGCTAGACATCGCTAAGATGCCCAAAAGCGTTTTTTACTACCATAGAGCAAAGCTTGATAGTGGCGATAAATATACTGACTTAAAACAGCGTATCGCCACGCTATATCACCAGCATAAAGGCAGGTACGGCTATCGTAGAATAACAGCAGCGCTAAAGCAGTTAGGTAGCCATTACAATCACAAGCTCATTGCCAAGCTGATGCGTCATTTAAACTTAAGCGCACGGATTAGACGACAAAGGTATCGCTCTTATAAAGGCGTACAAGGCAAGATTGCAAAGAACTATTTAAAGCGCCAGTTTAATGCAGATCAACCAAACACACGCTGGCTTACTGATATTACTGAGTTTAAGGTGGGTAATCATAAGCTGTATTTATCACCCATACTTGATTGCTATAACAATGAGATCATCAGTTATACGCTTTCAAAGAGACCGACTTATGACTTGGTTAGTAAGATGCTAGATAAGGCGTTAGATAAGATAGATATGCATCAGAAAAACGGGTTAATGCTGCATTCAGATCAAGGGTGGCACTATCAAATGAGACCGTTTAGTACAACGCTTAAACAGCACGGTATTAAGCAAAGCATGAGTAGAAAAGGAAACTGCTTGGATAATGCATTAATGGAGGGGTTCTTCGGAACACTTAAGTGCGAGACAATTTATATTGAGAAGCCAAAATCGATTGAGCAGTTAGAACAACAAATTCATGAGTATATTCATTATTACAATAATGAACGTATTCAACTTAAACTAAAAGGACTGAGTCCTGTGCAATACAGAACTCAGTCCTTGATCTAAACTAAACCGTCCAACATTTGGGGGTCAGTTCAAAACGGTTTAGAGCTTTTTTTTATAGGCTTAGTATAGGACTACTCGACATTTCAATTCTAACTAAGCCTTATTGTCCAACCGACTAATAGTGACCCCACTAAATCCAAACAAAATAGTCAGCAGCAGCGATAAATAACAGAAGAAAGCATACGGCAGATACTCTAAAACTGGCACCTCAAGCGCTTGGCTAATAAACACCCCACACACACTCCAAGGCACTAACGGGTTAATCACCGTACCGGCATCTTCAATGGTACGTGACAAATTCTTAGGATGTAAATTTAAACGCTCAAAGGTAGGGCGAAATGCGGTGCCTGATAATAAAATACTTAAATACTGCTCACCAATAAGCACGTTGATACTTAGCGCAGACATGGCTGCTGCAAAGATGGCCTGCCCTGCCGTGGTCAGCTTATCCCGTATACCAGCCAATAACGCAGGCAAAACACCCAAAGTTTTTAACAACCCACCCAAACTTAACGCCAAGATCACAATAGTCTGGGTAAAGAACATACTCTGAATACCACCACGCGACAGCATACCGCCCACTTCACCCAGATCTAAGTCCTCAGCTGGGGCATATCCAGAAAATAAATAACCATCCAATTGCTCAATACTTGGCGAACTATGGATATAAGTAATAATCAACGCACTGATAATAGTACAAATAATGGTATAAATAGCATTCACTCGCAGCAAAGCCAATACCACCAACACCACAAAAGGTAATACCGCATAGCTGTGTACCAAGCCACTTTCAATCAACTGCCCTTGCAGCACCGTTACTTGGTATAAGTTCCCAGCATGAGTCTCACCAGACAACATCCAAAACAGAAGCACAGTGATAATCCAAGCCGGCACCGTGGTATACATCATATTGCGTAAGTGCTCAAACAGATCAATACCTACGACCGAAGAAGCAATGGTTCCCGTATCCGATAACGGTGACATTTTATCGCCGAAGAAAGCACCAGAGACCACCGCGCCTGCTGCAATTGCCACATTGGCATCAAAGGCATTACTCATACCGATAAAAGCGACACCGAGGGTTGCTACTGTGGTCAAGCTACTGCCTAAAGCAATGCCGATAATAGAAGTCAGCACAAAAGCTGAGATGTAATAAAATCTAGGAGATATCAGCTCAAAGCCAAAGTACATTAAAGTAGGAATAGCACCCGACATCATCAACGCCGCGACCATTAAACCAATAAAGAAGAACAGATAAATCGCCCCACTACCACTGACCACCCCAGCCGCCATTTCAGACTGCAAGTGATTAAAGCTTAACCCTCGCATCATTCCCATCAATAACAAAAAGCAAATCGCCAACAGCAAAGAGAGGTGCGGAACCCAACCAAAGCTGATCATGGTTACGCCCATAATCAGTAGCACAATACCGGCCATCAAAAAAGCGAGTTTGGGATTAAGTTGCGAGGAGTGGGTGGGAGAATCAGTCGACATAGGTCATCCGTTTTTTTGGTCAGGATAAATAATCGGACCATGATAACAATTTTTTTACATTTTAGATAAGTTTTGGCCGTCAAAGCGGTTAAAACATTGAGTTGTACTACAATCTAGCATTGAGTTCACCGTAAATCTGGTTTATTCTTAGTAAGTATTAAACACTGCCTCTTATGATAGTATTTATATAAGGCTATACTCTGTATTACGTGTCGTAAATCAACTTAAAAAACTTGTTAATTCGAACTAAGTTTGCCACCCTGACACTATGAAAACACTCAAGCTACGCATTAAAGACAAACACATAAAAGAGCTGAATCAGCTAAGCAGTTCAGTAAACTTCGTGTGGAACTATGTCAATGCACTGTGCTTTGAGCATTTAAAGCGTACTGGTAAGTTTTTTAGTGCCTATGATTTAAGTCAATATACTAAGGGCAGCGGTGAGTATTTAGGATTACACAGTCAAACACTGCAAGCCATTAATGAAACTCATGCCAAATCACGTAAGCAGTTTAAAAAAGCCAAACTTCATTGGCGCACAAACAGACCTGATGCCAAACGTAAATCACTAGGATGGATACCTTTTAAAAAGTCTGCTATTAAGTATTTAAGCACAAGACAGACAGGCAAAAAGGCACTAAAATCAACTATTCAGTTATCACTATCTAAAGGTCAAAAGCTCATCATAGATGTATTTGATAGCTACAACCTAAGCCTATATCAAATTAATACGCTTGAGATAGTGCAAGACAGTCGTAATCGTTGGTATGCCTGTATCACCGTCAAAGACTTTCCTAAGCAAGTGGTCGGCAATGGTAGTGTTGGTATTGATTTAGGTTTAAAAGAGTCTGCTACTACCTCAATGGGTGATAAATTAGCGATTAAACAGACCCAAAAGTGGGCTAAAAAGCTTGCTAATGCTCAACGTGCAAATAATAAAGAGCGTGTCAAAGCAATCCACGCCAAAATAAAAAATACAAGGTTAGACTTAATTCATAAATTCACCACCAAGCTTGTTAAAGATAACAGCTTAATTGTGGTCGGTGATGTTAAATCACGCTCATTTACAAACAAGAAAACCAATCTCGCTAAATCGACATACGATGCAGGTTGGTTTGAACTCAAACGACAATTGGACTATAAATGCAAGTATGCAGGTTGTCAGTTTGAAATAGTAAATGAGAGTTACACTACCCAAACCTGCTCGTGCTGCCACAAAATAAGTGACAGTAGTCCGAAAGGTAGAGCAGGACTTGGAATAAGAAGATGGACTTGTGCTGAGTGTGGCACATGGCATGATAGAGATATCAATGCTGCTAAGAACATCCTCGCGGTCGGGCTTGACCGTCTAGCTGTAGGAATCCCCTCGGTTTAGCGAGAGGAGGAAGTCAATCTAAAAGACTGCTTGACCCCCCCCCTTCTTTAAGGAAATAAAATGTTTGAACGTGTCGAATTCTATGCTGGTGACCCAATCTTAGGACTGATGGTTGAATTTGCGAATGATACCAATCCTAATAAAGTAAACCTTGGCGTTGGCGTTTATTATGATGAAGATGGCGTATTGCCGGTACTTGAGTGTGTGAAGACCGCCGAACAGCGCATCGCAGATCCTTTCGCTGCCCGCCCCTACTTACCTATGGAAGGCTTACCTGGTCATCGTAAAGGCTGTCAAAACCTATTATTTGGTAAAGACGCCCCTGTATTACAACAAAACCGTGTAGCGACTGTCGCTACTATCGGTGGTTCTGGTGCCCTAAAAGTAGGTGCTGACTTTATCAGCAAATGGTTCCCACAAGCCAAATGCTACGTGAGTGACCCGACTTGGGGAAACCACATTGCTATCTTTGAAGGCAGCGGCATGGAGGTGGGTAAATACCCTTACTATGACAAAGCCACGGGTTCTGTGAAGTTTGACGAGCTTATCGCTTTCTTCAAAACCCTAAACAAAAATGACGTAGTGCTATTACACCCTTGCTGCCACAATCCAACTGGCGTGGATTTAACTCAAGCCCAGTGGGATGGGCTACTACAAGTGGTTAAAGAACGTGAGCTAATCCCATTCATGGACATCGCTTACCAAGGCTTCGGCGAAGACATGGACAGCGATGCTTATGCCATTCGTAAAGCCGTTGATATGGGTCTGCCTTTATTTGTCAGTAACTCATTCTCGAAAAACCTATCGCTTTATGGTGAGCGTGTTGGTGGCCTATCTGTGGTTTGTCCAACAGAAGAAGAGGCAGACCGCGTATTTGGTCAGCTTAAGTTCACCGTACGCCGTATCTACTCAAGCCCACCGTCACATGGCGGCCGCGTAGTAGATATCGTGATGAATGATGATGAGCTTCATGAACAATGGGTTAGCGAGGTTTATGCTATGCGTGATCGCATCAAAGCTATGCGCTTAAAGTTAAAGTCTGTACTTGAATCAAAAGTACCGGGCCGTAACTTCGATTACCTAACCACTCAAAACGGTATGTTCAGCTTCACAGGTTTAACCCCTGAACAAGTAGAACGCCTAAAAACTGAGTTCGGTATCTACATGGTGTCAAACTCACGTATGTGTGTGGCCGGTCTAAATAGCAGCAACATCGACTATGTGGCCAATGCTATGGCGGAAGTTTTAAAAGACTAATTGCTAATCTAATTTAGATTTCAGTTACCAAAAAGCTGAGCTGTTGCTCGGCTTTTTATTAAATAATTATAGAAGGAACAGTATATGATACGCGTTATAACATATGGAACTTTCGATTTATTACACTATGGACATATAAATTTATTAAGGCGAGCTAAGCAGCAAGGCGACTACCTGATTGTCGCTTTATCAACTGATGAGTTCAACTGGGATTCTAAAAACAAAAAATGCTACTTTAGTTATGAGAAGAGAAAACATTTATTAGAAGCTATCCGATATGTGGATCTTGTTATTCCAGAGAATAGTTGGGAGCAGAAGAAAGAGGATATAGGTATATATCATATTGATAAGTTTGTGATGGGAGATGACTGGCAAGGTAAGTTCGACTTCTTGAAAGAATCTTGTGAAGTTATCTACTTACCTAGGACTCCCGAGATATCAACCTCGCAGATTAAAAGTGATATTAAAGGTTAGTACACTATTCTTACGTAATTAGTCTGTATTGCTCTTATATTATTTAAAAGTAACTATATATAATAAGAATAATATAAATTACAAATTTAGCCTGACCCTCAAAAACAGATTAAAATAATAGAAATCAAAGCAACTGATTAATTTAAATTACCATACACTTTAACATCTGCATCTAATAGGGATGATAACATCCATGAAAAAGATAATCAGACTGGCTGTAGGTAAAAGTGCCTATTTAGCTTATACTGCATTAAACTTAACCCATATGAGAAAAAAAGATCGCATAATATTTGTGAGTTTTCCACCTGCAAGTGATAATAGTTGGTACTTGTACAAACATGCTCTAAAAGAATTAGAGAATTTTGAGCTTATCTGGCTTGTTGACTCAAATTCTCACGAGATCAAGAATAAAATATTAAGTGAGGCAGAAAAGTCACCAAACCATAACTCCGTTAAAATACTCAACAGATGGAGTCTAAGAGGTCTAAACGCATTCTGCAGTTCGAAATTTGTCTTTCATACTCATGGATCTTACTTTTTTATAGGTCCTTCTATTCTATCACCCACAATTGTCAATTTATGGCATGGAATGCCTATTAAAGCTATTGGTCATCTAGATAAGGAGCTTAAAAAGAACTTTACATATTCCGACTATTCTATAGCAACATCTGAGTACTATAGAACACTCATGGCTCAAGCTTTTGGTTTATCCAAAAATCAAGTTTTACCTACGGGGTTGCCACGAAATGATATTTTATTCAAGTTGCTATCATTAAATGAAAAAAATAAGATTATTGATACTCTCAAGGTTGAAAATAATGATAGTTTAGTAGTATGGTTA
>NZ_FUGE01000175.1 GCF_900162825.1 Psychrobacter piechaudii | reverse complement strand
TTAACAATGATAAGACTGTCTTTCGACAGTTAGTTAGCTTTTTAACCCCTAAACCTATGAAAATCGGGTGGGGATGATTTTTTTGTCGTGTGCAGAGAAGTAATTTATAACTTATTATAGGTAGTCGCTGTAAATAAACGGGCACTGAATAAATATAGTCAAAAGAAGAGTAAACGATTAAGATAGATATTAGATTAACTAAAAAGCCTTAATTTAGAGACTGAGTTTGGTCCTAAATTAACCCCTAAGCTAGAGATTAGACTCACTATCAAAAAAGTTTGATTGAAACAAGGAAGCTTCTATGAAAAAACTTAATAAATATCAACAGAGCAGTGTTTTAAGCTTGAGTATGGCAAAAACCGCACTGGGAGCCACAGGCTTAGCGATATTACTGCTAACTTCAGGGTGTGCCACTACTGAGTTAATGGAATCCAAAAGCAGTCAAAATAGCCGCAACTCAGCCAAACAAGTGTTGGTTGAAGATCAGTTGGTAGCCTTTGGTCGTCCCGCTCAAGCGCTGCCCAATATGCCAGCGAGTAGTGTGGTTATTGTCGGTGAAAAGAATAGCTATGTGCTTAGCCAAGGCGGTCCTGAAATGGTCAATATCTTGACCAATTTGACCCCAAAAAATATCCAAGTGGACAGTGATATGAATTTCTATTCACCCCGTAACGATGGTTATTTTCAGGGTGAAATGAAAATGTCGTATGCCAAACTAAAGGATGAGTTTAAGCGCAGTGACTTCCAATTCTTTTTACAAAATGGCGGCAAAGAATGTACCGATGCCAGTGACCAGCGAATTGGGGCTCAGCGTTTCTGCTTTACTGTGCCTATTAAAGGGGCGGTTTATCCAGCAGTCAGTAATCTAAGTTTGATTCAATCTAAGTACAACGCTTTAACGAAGCCTTATCCGGTCACTATTTATACTCAGTCTCAAAGCGCAGCACGCAGGGGTAATAATGCGGCTGAGAAGCTGGTGTTACTGCCTTTTGCCTTGGCTTTTGATGTGATAACTTTCCCGATTCAGCTTATCGGAGCAATGTCAGAATAATTGATGCCTGGTCTTATTTAATAAAAATCAATACGGCTCAACACATGAGTTTGTATGAGATAGGCACAGAGGTAAGCGCTGGGCCAAGCAAAGACAAAAGCCAATTTCCACGAGCTTAGCAGATGGTCAAAGAAGAGATCGTTATAGCCTTTTTTGACCAATATCAGCGCTGCTGAGATGATTAAAGACATGAGTAGCGCCATGAGTCCGGTAAATATCAGACGGTAAAACTTAATACTAATGCGTATTTTTGCGGGCTTCTGAGCTGCTTTAGTAGACTTTGTCATGGGACCTTCCTACAGCGAATGAGATTCGATCGCTGGCTAAAACAAATGTTTAGGGGGTAGATTACTGTGAATACTGTGCATTATATAACTGTTATTTCAAATAATTGAATTTACTCTCTTAGATTGCTTCAAATCAAATCTATACAGGGTAGGCGGTCGCCTACTCCACCCTCTTCTGTCCTCTACGATCTGTCTTATGATCCGCCTAGATACCTTGATAATTTACAATAATAATATGAATCAAAAGTGGTATTATTAATCTTAGCTTTAACTAATAGAACGGTCGCTTTCTTAGTTGGCCTTTGGTCTGCGGGGTTTATGACCGTGGCAATTATTTTAAATAGCCTAATCACTCAATAACTTATTTAACTAAGGGGCAATAATGACATTATTAAAAAAAGGGCTGGCAGCAGTGTTGGCTTTGTCCGTAATCGGCTGTACAACCCCAAATTCGATAACGGTCGCTACTACCCAAAAGTTAGTAAAGCACGAACGCAACAAGGCTGACTTAGCGATTAAATCTCATAAGCTGTCGACAGGTGAGACGTTGGTTTATGCAGAAAATGAAAACACCTCGGGTGAACCCTTATTATTGATTCACGGTTTTGGGGCTAATAAAGACAACTTTATCTTTATCGCGAAAGAGTTTAAAGACTATCACGTGATTATTCCTGATTTGCTAGGCTTTGGTGAGTCTGACAAACCTATGGATGCAGATTATCAAGCTAAAGCGCAAGCTGAGCGTTTGCATGAGTTGATGCAAGCCAAAGGTATGGCGTCCAACCTACATGTCGGTGGTAATTCGATGGGGGGAACCATCAGTACCGCCTATGCAAGCCTGTATCCAGAAGAAGTTAAAAGCTTATGGCTAATCGACACAGGGGGATTTTTGTCAGTGGGTCTAGCTGATGCTCTGCAAAGTGGCACCTTGGATGACAACCCATTATTGGTAAAAGACTTTGAAGATTTTGAAAACATGATGCAGTTGGTCATGAATAAGCCCCCTTATCTTCCAAAAACATTTAAAGCGATAATGGCACAAGAAAGAATAGACAACCAACAGTTAGAGGCCAAAATATTAAAACAAATTGTTGTAGATAGTATGGAAGACGAGGCTAAGATTATCGCGGAACATAAAATACCAACCTTAGTCGTCTGGGGCGAGAAAGACCAAGTCATCAAACCCGAGACGGCTGATTACATAGCTAAGCTGATCCCACAAGCTAAGGTTATTATGATGCCAGAGATAGGGCATGCGCCGATGGTAGAAGCTGTAAAACAGTCGGCAAATGACTATAAAGCCTTTCGAGAGTCGCTAAAGCAACAGCCAAAGTAGCAATAAAATAAGGCATATGCAAATGTAGGATAAGGCTAACAGAAGCGGGTTTCTGTTAGCCTTTTTTATTACTGGGATACCAATCGCTGCATCAAGGTTGCCACTGGCTCAGCTTGAATTAGGGTCACACCTTGTCCGGCCCAAAGTGACATATAGTCAGTATTGTTTGCTTTAGACGCAGCGCCACGCATAGGCTGGGTCATGGCATTAAGCTGAGGGTAGGCAGGTAAGCTGTCGTTATCATACGCTGCATATTTGATCAAATAATCATTCACCAGCCCCCGGGCTTGTTTCCCTGAAAATAAACGGGTCAGGCATGTACGACTGCTACGCTCTCCTCTGGAAGCTTTTAACAGCTCAGCTTTGTAAGCGCTGCTTACCCCACTCTCGGTTGTCGCTAAGAAGGCGGTACCCAGTTGTGCCATCTCAGCTCCTGCACTGAGTACAGCGTTTATTGCTTGCGCCGTCATAATACCGCCAGCTGCGATTAAAGGTACGTCAGTAACTGCTTTGGTTTGACTGATTAAGGTTAGTAAGCCTAACGGGTCTTGTTCGCTTTGGGGGAGCCACCCGCCTCGGTGTCCACCCGCCTCCACGCCTTGTACGCACACTGCATCTGCGCCGATATCGGCCCAAGCTTTGGCTTCTTCTGGGTGGTTTGCAGTGCCCACAACTTTAGTGCCTACTACCTGTAGCGCAGCCACTTGCTCTTTGCTGATAATACCAAAGGTAAAGCTAGCAACCGGTACCGGGTTATCTAACAGCACTTGCAACTGGGCTTCAAATAGTTGGGCTGGATTTTTAGGCAAAGTCAGCTCAATCCCTTGTTCTTCGTAATAGACTTGTAGCCACTCAGGTATCGGTGCATTAAAGGTGGTCGATTCCGCTTCTGACAACACCATTAAATTTACTGCGAAGCGCTTATCAGTTAGCGCTCTAATTTGCTGGATTTGTTCTTGAATTTTCGCTGGTGCGGTAGTGCCGGCTCCTAGGCTACCCAAGCCGCCGAAGTTACTGACCGCTGCAATTAGTTCAGGGGTGGTTGCACCGCCAGCCATTGGCGCTTGGACGATAGGGTAAGTTAGATTTAGGGTTTTTAGTAGGGTCATGGTAGGTATCCTTTTTATTTTTTGCTCTTTATTTGAGTTTTTTGGTGAGCCACATGAGTTACTTTATCAAACAAGACAGGGAAGCTTATATAATATGGAATATTTAGTTTATGAATGGGCTAACCAGTTAGGTCAGATTGAGTGCAGATGCCAATGTAAAACATAGGCATGAGCGTGCGATGCTGTGCTTGAATTAATTTATATTAAACAGCTTGTTGGTAAATAATTATAATGATCAAAAGGATTGGAAATGAAAAAAAGGCAGATCATTCGGTAGACTTGTAGGCGAGTTATTTAATTTGCTTTTGAGAGAAACAAACTTACTTATAACTCCCTTGAAACCAATTAGTATTACGCATTGGCTAAGGGTCTGTTTGCTCAGGAGAGACTAGGTTTAAATAATACGGGATAGCCTATAAAAACTATATATATAGTTTTTATAGGCCTTGGTGTGTGAAAAAGACTCATACTAGTAATTAACTAAGTGTCCTTTGATTAAGAAAAACCTGATCCATTTTCTCTTTGATTTTTGTATATTCGTATTCATCAAAAATCATTCGAGCTCTAGCAGAGTCTAATACCAATTCCAAAAAATAAGGTACAATATAACCAACTCAACAACATAATAGAATCACATGCCGAAAAAGACCCCTAGAAATCATAAACTCACAGACCACGATTTTCTGCAACTATCTAAAACAGAAGGCAATGCCAGAGCGCGAATCAGACTACTCATGCTGCATCAACTGAGTCAAGGTCATCCTATAGCGACCGTAGCAGAGAAATTTGGCTATAACCCTAGAAGCGTCTATACCATAAGAAGGAAATACTGGTTGCATGGTATCACTAGTGTCTATGACGCAGCTGGCAGAGGCAGAAAGAGTCTTTTAGCAGAAAAA
>NZ_FUGE01000174.1 GCF_900162825.1 Psychrobacter piechaudii | reverse complement strand
AGGACTCATTGCTTACTGTTGGTTTCCCTTTAAGCCGACACTCAAAAACGTGTCGGCTTATGGACAAGCTGCAAAAAACTAAGCTGTTTCAATGATTTACGCAAGCTCTTATCCCGAACTCAGGTTATTATCTCAATCACATCATAAGCAGGCGTCTCGTAAGGGTGCGCCTGCTTTAATGTTTTTATAACCTCAGAAATTTTCTCTTTAGCCACCACCATTTCTACCCGCCATTCGGTCACTTGCTCAATGCTATCTTGTTCACCGATATGAGGCTGACTGCCTGCTCTGGGCATGAATTGTCCCGTACCTTTAACCTGCCAGCAGCAGTGAGAGTAATTGCCAATATGGCCAGCACCCGCGTCAAACAAAGCTTGTTTCACTGGTTCTAAGTTTGGTTCTGGAATAAATACAGTTAGCTTGTACATAGTCTTATTTCCGTTTTAATATAAAAAAGCCGACTATAATTTAATCATAGTCGGCTTTGATAAAGCAAAGTGTGGCAGTGAAGTGTGCTTAGTTTAAAGGCACACCAATACGCTGAGCCACTTCTTCATAAGATTCGATCACGTCACCTAGGCTCTGACGGAAGCGGTCTTTGTCTAGTTTTTTCTTGGTTTCTTTGTCCCAAATACGGCAGCCATCTGGTGAGAACTCATCACCTAATACAATACGGTCTTGGAATACGCCGAATTCAAGTTTGAAGTCGACTAGCATTAGGCCGCCTTCATCGAATAACTGTTTTAGAACATCATTTACTTTGAAAGTAAGCTCTTTCATTTTAGCCAGTTGCTCTGGAGTTGCCCAGCCTAATGCCACTGACAACGATTCGTTGACCATAGGATCACCCAGAGCATCATCTTTAAAGAATAACTCATAAGTAGGAGGAGTTAGAGGCTGGCCTTCTTCTAGACCAAGACGGCGTACAAGGCTACCCGCTGCAAAGTTACGTACTACACACTCTACCGGGATCATCTCTAAGCGTTTCACCAGAACTTCATCATCAGAAAGCTGCTTTTCAAAGTGAGTTTCAATACCGGCTTCATCAAGTTTTTGCATAATAAATGCGTTGAAGCGGTTATTCACTTGTCCTTTACGACCTAACTGCTCGATACGCTCTCCGTTAAAAGCAGAAGTATCATCACGGAAGTGAAGGATTAAGTAATCTGGGTTCTCTGTTTCATAAACAGATTTGGCTTTGCCTTTGTAAAGCAGGTCTTTTTTTTCAAGCTGCATGATTTAAGTCCTATGCATATGGTTTACTGAGCGGAGGTGTCAGTATCCCTAAAGGGGGTTTAAAAGTAGAGTGGCGGTAGTAAAGTAAACAACTAAATAATCAAGCTAACCATTAATTGCTAGCTTGATTGGCTGTGGGCACTTGACGGTGAGGCGCTGGCAACTCATAGCGTTTGCCAGACTCGTTTTCAATATCAAGAGTATTCACGCCTACAGCCGGAGTAGGGTAAAGCGGAACAAAAGGAGCGGTCTCTTGATCGGCTGGCAATTGAATAGGATCAAGTTTTTCAGCTTTTTGATAAGCCAAGCTGCCATCTCCAATTTTACCAAAAGCCCCTTTAGTCGCTTGGCATCCTGATAAAAAAGCAACGCTACTTGCCGCAATAATCGCAACCTTCGTTACGGTGCGCAAAGTTGCGGCCAAAGAGGGCTGTGAATGATTTGAAAATTCAATTTGAGACATGGGTCATCCTTTGTCAGCTGTACAAGTAAAGGGATAAATTTCTCTTTGCCATACAGCTTGTATTCAAAAGTACTGATAGTCAAAAGTACCGAAGTTAAACGTAATGGGAGTTAATTGACGCTATTAGTCAATTAAACCTGCGGCACGTAAGCCTGCATCTACTTGATCATGGTACTGCTCACTTAACCAGACCATTGGCAAGCGAATGCCTTTTTCAATTTTGCCCATTTTATTCAAAGCATACTTCACTGGAATAGGGCTTGATTCAATGAACATTAACTTGTGCAGTGGCGCAATGGTATCGTGAACTTGGATAGCGGTTTCAAAGTCGCCTTTTAAAGCGGCATTGAACACTTGGCTCATGGCTTTAGGCACAATATTCGCCGTTACTGAGATATTACCTTTAGCACCATGTTTCATAAGCTCTAGCGCCGTACCGTCATCCCCTGATAGCACCACGATGCGATCGCCTAAAGCTTCAATTAGCAATTTTCCACGTTCTACAGAGCCGGTTGCGTCTTTGATAGCGACAATGTTTTCAATATCCGCTAGACGTTCAACCGTCTCTTGTGCGATATCTACCACAGTACGTCCTGGCACATTATAAAGCATTTGCGGCATATCTACAGCTTCAGCAATCGCTTTGTAGTGCTGAAATAAGCCTTCTTGAGTGGGCTTATTGTAATAAGGGGCTACCAACAAGGCACAATCAGCACCAGCATCTTTGGCTTCCGAGGTTAAATGAATGGCTTCTTGGGTGTTGTTGGCACCGGTTCCAGCGATAACAGGAATGCGGCCATTAACATGCTTCACAAAAAAGCGGATCACATCACTGTGCTCTTTCATAGACAAAGTAGCAGACTCACCCGTGGTACCTACGGCTATTAAGCTGTCAGTCCCTTGTTCGATATGCCAGTCAATTAGCTCGGCCAGACGAGGATAATCTACCTCTCCATTAGTCAGCATAGGAGTGACTAAGGCAACCATAGAGCCTTGTAGTTGGGTTTTAAATTCAGAATAGGGGTTACTCATAATATTGCCTTGTTATTTTTAACTAAAGTTACTTCAATATATTAGCGTGTTTATTTGTCACATCAATCTTTTTAAGCGGATTTGTTTGAGCAGATTTGATAGTAGCTAAGACTATCATAACAAGTGCTTTTTACTACGCAACTAACATTTAATTTAAAATTTGCGGGTGCCCTATAAAATCACGGCAAATAGGGAAAGTTGGTAGTACTGACTCTTGAAGCAAAGTAATCGCATGCTCGCCTCTATTAGGCAGTTATCTTGGCTCTTTATTAAGTATAAAGTTTGAAAGTAGGTTTAAAAATTGCAATTAGTGTAGCACATTCGCCCTGAAGCAATCATTAAGCTATTTTACGTCTAAATGGCGCTATGTGATACCACACATTTGATAAAAATATGAATAAAAAGTGAAAATTTATGGCGCTTCAATTTTTACTATCTTTATTGCTTCAGGTTAAGACCCCCTTACAAACTGTAGTTTCTCCTATTAGGTGAGTGTGCTTTAATGAATTGATAGCTGTTGGCTTTATCACCAGTCGCCGTAAAACCACCCACTTCAGGGGGTGGATATAAGGCGACACACACTGTCGTAAGAAGTCGTTAAAGGGTTGTAAGCTAAAATTA
>NZ_FUGE01000230.1 GCF_900162825.1 Psychrobacter piechaudii | reverse complement strand
TGGTCTGTGAGTTTATGATTTCTAGGGGTCTTTTTCGGCATATGATTCTATTATGTTTTTGAGTTGATTATATTGTATATTATTTTGTGGAATTGGTATAAGCCTTTTTACAGTAAAATGATAACGCATCTTTTTATAAAAAGAAGGCGCTGATTTATTTCGAAAGAATGTCTCTATATTCTAGACAGCACAATAAAAAAAGCCGCTTCTTTAAGAAGCGGCTTTTTTTGTACTAGATAGAGTTAAGTCATAAGCAAATTAAGCTTGCTCTTGCTCAACGCCTTTCATGGTTAGCTTAATACGGCCACGGTTATCAACGTCTTGAACCAATACATTGATTTCTTGACCTTCACTTAGATAATCAGAAACGTTTTCTACACGCTCATCTGAGATCTGTGAGATATGGACTAAGCCATCAGTACCTGGCAATACGGTTACGAATGCACCAAAGTCTACAACACGAGCTACGGTACCTTTATAGACCTTACCTACTTCAACTTCTGCAGTTAGCGCTTCAATCTGACGAATCGCCTCTTTAGTAGCTGCCTTGTTTTCACCAAAGATACGGATGGTACCATTGTCATCGATATCGATAACAGCACCAGTGTCTTCAGTTAGTTGACGGATAGTTGCACCGCCTTTACCGATTACATCACGAATCTTATCTGAGTTAATTTCCATAACCGCATAGTTAGGCGCATGGGCATTAATTTCAGTACGGCTGGCTGGCAATACTTCGTTCATTGCGTTTAGGATATGGATACGACCGGCATGGGCTTGCTCAAGCGCTTTTTCCATAATATCAGGAGTGATACCTTCAATCTTAATATCCATCTGTAATGCAGTGATACCGTCTTTTGTACCGGCCACTTTAAAGTCCATATCGCCTAAGTGATCTTCGTCACCTAAGATGTCTGATAACACCGCAAAACGATCGCCTTCTTTAACCAGACCCATGGCAATACCGGCCACAGGAGCTTTCATTGGTACACCAGCGTCCATTAAGGCAAGGCTAGCACCACAAACTGACGCCATAGAAGAAGAACCGTTAGACTCAGTAATTTCAGACACCACACGGATTACGTATGGGAAGCGGTCACTGTCTGGAAGCATAGCTTGAACACCACGACGAGCTAGACGACCATGACCGATTTCACGGCGCTTAGGCACCCCTTCACGACCTGTCTCACCTACTGAGAAGTGTGGGAAGTTGTAATGCAGCATGAAGTGATCTTGGATGGTGCCAGCTAATGAATCAATTAGGTTTACATCACGTGAGTTACCTAAAGTGGTAGTAACTAAGGCCTGAGTCTCACCCCGAGTAAATAAAGCAGAACCATGAGTATAAGGTAATACGCCTACTTGGATATCTAAAGCACGAACTGTGTCTAAGTCACGACCATCGATACGTGGCTTACCCGAAAGAATGGCATCACGAACCGTACGGTACTTAAGATCTTCGTAGATTTCTTTGATTTGCGCTTCTTTCTCGCCAAACTCTTCGCTTTCAGGATCCCCTGCAAGAGCTTCTATAGCAGCAGCTTTGATTTCATCAAGCTTGGTATAACGGTCTTGCTTATCGCTGATTGAATAAGCATCAGCTACTTGGCTACCAAACTGGGTGGTTAATTTTTCTTTTAACTCAGCGTTTAGCTCTGGAGCAACAAACTGTTGTTTTTCAGTACCAACTGCTTTGGCCAGCTCAACGATGTTATCGATAACAATCTGTTGCTGCTCATGACCGTATAATACCGCGCCTAACATTTGATCTTCAGACAGCTCAGCTGCTTCTGATTCAACCATTAATACCGCAGATTTAGTACCCGCAACAACCAGATCAAGATCACTGGTCTCTAACTCTTCAATAGAAGGGTTAAGAACGTATTCACCATTGATAAAACCAACACGCGCACCACCAACAGGGCCGTTGAAAGGCGCATCTGAGATAGCCAGTGCCGCAGAAGCACCAATCATAGCAGCGATATCAGCATAGTGTTTTTTATCACTTGATACCACAGTGGCTGTGATTTGGATTTCGTTGACATAGCCTTCTGGGAATAAAGGACGAATTGGACGGTCAATTAGACGAGAGGTTAGCGTTTCAAATTCAGTTGGACGGCCTTCACGCTTGCCGTAAGCACCAGGGATTTTACCTGCTGCGTACATTTTTTCTTGATAGTTAACCGTTAGTGGAAAGAAGTTTTGACCTTCTTTGGCATCACTTTTAACCACAGCCGCCACCAATACTGATACTCCGCCCATATGCACAAGCACTGAGTTGGCTTGTCTAGCGATACGACCGGTTTCAATGATTACTTGCTGGTTGCCATATTGGAACTCTCGAGAAATGGTATTGAACATTGACATTAATTTTTCCTATTTTTATAAATTAGCAAATATAAAGGGGTAACACATCTATTGAGACTTACTTTAGCCTCTAACGTTTGACTGCTTTTTAAGAAATCAAACCCCTGCCTGTAATACAGACGCAGACGGTTTGAACCAAACACGGCAAACGTTAGAAGCCCATTGTCATCAAATAGATGGCCTCTTATTTTACAGGGATTTGCCATAGTTGACCAATAAAAGTCATTTGACACCCTGACTGGATTATCCGACTAGACAACGACCAGCTTTGAAGAAAGTGAGGATAAAGAATGAGATACAAAAAACGGCGTGAAATATTCACACCGTCTTTTTTTATCTAAGGCATGAGCGCTTTAATTTAACTTTTGACATAAACTCATAGCTCCAATTAGGGAGAATGAACTTAAAGCCACCGTTAAAATTAACGACGCAGACCCAGTTCGCTGATTAGTGCTGCGTAGCGAGCTAAATCTTTACCTTTTAAGTAATCTAGAAGCTTACGACGTTGGTTAACCATACGGATTAAACCACGACGGCTATGGTGATCGCCTTTATGCTCTTTGAAGTGATCTTGTAGATCATTGATACGGGCACTTAGTAGTGCGATTTGTACTTCAGGTGAACCAGTATCGCCAGGGGCGCGCTGATATTGAGCAATAATTTGTTCGCGATCGGTTTTAGTTAGCATAAATTTCTCCTGCAATGCATTGATAATATAAAGTCAGTTTTATTGAGGACATCCCTGCATTACTAGAGATGACCTAAAAAAATGACTAAGTAAGCCTACTATTATAACAAAAAACTACTCTTAGGTGAGTAGTTTTTTTTAAATAGATTCAGCAGAGCCTTAAATCTTACCTCTTCTTTGAATCAGGATTTGTCTTATTTATTTTTAGGTCTGTCTGCTTCAGTAGCATGCCTACCTAATGCCTCATCCTCTACAGGAGCAGTAGTCGCTTCTGCTAAAGTATCAGGCTCCTGCTTATCCTCTAAAGCTTCTTCTAAGTTATCTGCATCCTGATTTAGTTTCTTGTCACTCATGATAACCTCCGGTTTAGGGAACTACTTAGATTGTGTCTTTTCAAGATTTTCAGCGATGCCTTCTGCCGCTTTGTCTTGATTCTTGTCTTTATTGTTACCTAAATTACCTTCAACTTGGTTTTTTAAACCCGCAAGTTCAGCTTCTGATTGTTGTTGTGCAATTTTATTATCATTAGACATAGTGTTTTCCTTAACTGCTATAAAAATTATTGATGGATAAATTATGGGTAAATAAAGTTGTAAATTGCTTTTATTTAATGCTGTATTTTATGTTTCTAACAGGGATTACAACTGATTTAGAGTTTTATCAATAGCCTCAGCAAAGGCTTCAATATCATCAGGATTACGGGATGTAATTAGATTTCCCTCTTGCTGTACTTGTTTATCTACAAAAGTACCGCCCGCATTTTCAATGTCTGTTTGTAGGGTGTGATAACCGGTTAAAGTCTTACCTTTTGCTAATCCTGAGTTAATAAGCAGCCAAGGAGCATGACAAATAGCGGCTACAGTTTTATTGTTGTCATAAAAGCTTTTGACAAAATTTTGAGCTGCTTTGTCTACGCGGATAGTATCAGCATTTACTGTCCCACCTGGTAACACAAGAGCGGCATAATCCTCTGCATTGGCTTCATTGAGAAAGAGATCGGCAGTAAAGGTGTCTGCTTTATCCACATCTCCTTTCATGCCTTGTACTTCTTTTTTATCATTAGTGGTAATTAATACCGTTTCATGGCCTTTGTCTCGTAACAAGCGGTCCACTTCTTCATATTCTGATTGTTCAAAATATGAACTTAATAAAAATGCGATTTTAGTACTCATTATTAAACACTCCGTTATTATTGAGACTTTAAATACTGCTGTATCTAGACTTCTGTTCTAGTTGGATTGATGGTTATTATTATTTATTGTTCTAGTAAGGTTTAAGAGTATTGGCCTATTCATTATTATTTTGAGGCCAAACTTTACTTAACCTTTTTTTCACTTATTATTTTTTCACTTATTATTTTCTCACTTATTATTCTTGTCTCTTATTGTTCTTTTTATGCGTTATGCTTTTTAATTATTGGCTTACTTATTTTTATTATTTAATTTTTTTATTTTATTCTTGTTTATTTTTTTCTTTTTAATGTGCTCCTTTCCTTACGCTCACTATCTACAGTACAAGCTTAGTAGCGCCCATAAAAGATACCAGTTGCAAGGAAATGTATATATTTGTGAAATGTGTGGCTGCTAAGTAACTTGTCTCTGTACACGACAAAAATGCTCAAAGTCTCAAAGGTCGTGGACTAGGAGACAAATAACTTATTAGAACCTCAAACACACGTCGATTGCCAGCAAAGAAATACTCACGCAAACCATCAATCAAAACATCCAAACCAATAGCAAACAAACTTTGCTGGGGTCGACCATGTTTCTTAAGCTTTCGTCTTT
>NZ_FUGE01000173.1 GCF_900162825.1 Psychrobacter piechaudii | reverse complement strand
TGGCAGTACCTTAAACAGCATTGGTTATCTAATCGCTGTTTTGAGAGTTATGATGCGATTGTCGATGCGGCATGTGACGCTTGGAATGCATTGTGTAATGAGACTAACTTAATTAGGTCTATCACTCAGCGGGAGTGGTGTGATTTGAGTGTTATTTTTTAGAATTGGTATTAGATACTTTCTTCTGGTGAGTTTTTTCTCGAAGTAAATGAATAGCTTTATTAAAAGATTCCATTTGTACTACATCATCATAAACTGGGGCGACTGTCAATAAGGAGGCTTCATTTGAGAAAATTGGTTTTAAACGAGCAAAGTTGTAGTTAACTCCGTCCTAGGTTCTCCCACAAGATAGGCATTTATATATGTGGCCTTTTTGATGTATAGGTACAGCTAGATCTCCGCATCGACACTGCATCGAATGTCGCTCTAAACTATCTACTATGTCGTTAAGTAAGTTTCCGTCTTTTTTATTCATTATATATTCCATATAACATTTGACATTTAAGATATTTGATAGATGACGTTAACTAACGTCATCTAAAAATTGATTCAATTATAATGATCAGATAATTACATATTTATAACTGTATTGCAATAAATATTACTTGCTACTTATCCCAACTATCTGTATTAGATGATATCTAATTAATTAGACGTCATCAGACGTTTTTTTGTTTGCTGAAATCATAAAAAAGAGGAAAAATATAGATTTTCCCCCTTTTTTACTATTTATACTAAATTTTTAACGCTTACGACTAAACTTGCTCAGTTTTTTATTATTGATTTCACTGATAGCATGGTTAATTTCATCTTCATCTAACGTAGCCACATGTTGCAGAATCTGCATGATGTCAGGATTTAGAATGTAATGAGCATGGCGAGCGATATTATTAATACGCTCATCAAAGGTCAGTACTCCCGTTTCCGGATCATTTTGTACATAGTCTAAGCGTATTAAAGTGTTTAAGAAGCTGGTAAATAGAGCGCGGTCAAAGAAGTCAGGGAGATCATCTGCGTATAATACAGACAGGCGTTGACCCAATAGGTGACATAGGTCTACTACCTGTTCAGCCGTTAAATTACCTGAGCCTTGCTGGGCTAATAACGCCAAAGACATAAAGTAACGCTCAAGGCTTTGAGACACTGGAGTGGCTAGCATATCTAATTGCTGATATTGCTCACTGTTTTTCTCCGGGGTACCAATTACACCATTGCCTAAGTCAACCACCATCCCTTGTTCAATCAGGTTATTTAACTTCTCATCAATCATATCTGGTAAGTTACGAGCCGCACGATATAAGAACAACTCACTTTGTAAGAAAGGATAAAGCTGAGTGACGATACTTTCTAAGTGTTCGCGCTGGATACGACCATTCCTATACACTAGGGAAGCTAGGAAAGATGACATGATAAACACATGTAGAATGTTGTTTCTAAAGTAACTTAAGATCGCCATCTGCTTCGGTAACACTTTGATCATATCGCCTAGGATATGCGGCGTACGCTCTACCAGTTTCAGCTTAATACCGTAGTCAATGATAGATTGTGGCGACATGTCGGTAATGATAGTGCTTTCAGAATACGGCGAACCGTGGGCTATTCTTTGATAAAGAGCCAGTTGCTCACGGCAGCTGTCTTCATCTAGAGCGGCTTTTGGAGTAGACAGTAATACCAAGGATAGCAGCGCGATGGGGTTAACCACTGCCGCCTTATTGATATTCTGCATGATTTTAACGCCAAGGTTATCGACCATAGCCATGGCATTTTTACTAAGGGGTGTGTCAGTGCGATCGGCCGGCAAGCTGTTCGGCTGCACATCAAACTTCTCCATGAAGTCCTCCATCAGCAATGGAGTACCGAAGCTTAAATGGACGTGACCGAAGATACGTTCAATTTTACGGCTGACTTTTAATAAGCCTAGTACCGACTCTGATTCTTTTGGCTTACCTTTCAGCTCCCCAATATAAGTACCGCCTTCCATGATGCGCTCATAGCCAATATAGGTTGGGATAAAGGCCATAGGCTTGTTTGAGCCTCGTAAATGGCTGTGTACGGTCATCGAGAGCATACCTAATCTAGGCGGTAATAGACGGCCTGAACGAGAGCGGCCGCCTTCGATGAAGTACTCAATAGGCGTATTGCGCTGGATTAGAGTGTGCAGATATTCACGCAGGACCGCTTTATATAACTCATTATCTTTAAAGCTACGGCGGATATAGAAGGCAATGGCATTACGCAATATAGGGCCAAGTACTGGAACGTCTAGGTTATTTCCAGCAGCCACATAAGGTAGACTTAAGCCTTTCTCAAAAATAACATAACCCAGTAGCAGATAGTCGACATGGCTTCGGTGACAAGGCACATAAATAAGTTCATGAGTCGTGGCCAATTCACGAACTTGCTCGAAGTGATGTACCTCGATCCCGTCATAAAGCTGAGTCCACAACCAAGTTAAGAATCTGTAAAAGAAGCGAATAACCGAGTAATTATAATCATTGGCTATTTCGTTGATATAACCGCGAGCCCGTTTTTTAGCCTCATCGAAGCTAATGTTTTCAGCTTCTGCCTCTTTTTGGCAAGCATAATTAATCGCAGGGGAGTTAATCAGTTTGTCTACTAAGTTACGTCTATCCGACAAGTCCGGGCCAATCATGCTTTGGCGTTGGCTGTCTAAATAGGCATTTAGCTTATGCTGCACCAATAAGACTAAGCTAAAATTCGCTTCTGAGGCAGTAACTAGGGCGGTAGAGGTCGATAGACCATTGGCTTCAACGTTTCTTTTGGCCTGAAGTAGCAGCTCTCTGTCACTGTTTGACAGCTCACTGTCTTTTAAATCTACCGCATCAAATAATTGCTGAGTCAGCTGCTGTGATTGCTCAGTAGGAATACTGGTATTTGGCGCAGACAAGGAGTCTATTAAATCATGCAAAGATTGAGGGGGGTGGAACTGAACGAAGGTATCCCGTCCCATCATACCGATGTTAAACAGCTGCTTTGTAATGGAAGGCTCTTCCCAATTATCAGCCATTAAAAGCTTAAACAAAGAGTCTTCATTATCTGGCGCACGCCCCCATAAAATCGAGACTGGTACTAGATTAATTTTTATGGCTGGGTTTTCACGACAAGCTGTGACTAGGCGGGCCAATCGGGGAGACACTTTACGACCATCTGCATTAGGATGGTTTAGAAAAATAATGGCCGCATTTTCATTGATATTAAAAGCAGGGCTCTCAACCCCTACCAAAGCAGGGGGAAAGTCATGCTCTTTGGTCTGCAGGTCGACTAAAATACTATTAGAGCGCGAGTACTCGCGTAACACATAAAAGGTGAGCGCCCCCTCTTCAGTATTGATGGTGGGTAGGTCGCCAATAACCTTGGGCTTCACTGCTAAATCTAGCGTTTTACCAGAAAGTTTTCGGTAAAGCTGGTTTACAGAACGGCCAGAGCGAGATATAGCGGCACTGGCTTGAGCCGCCTGTTCTTGTAAGCTCAAAGTAGAGCGTTGAGCATTTGAAGCAGTGCTCTTAGTCTTTTTTTGGGCTTGGCGCTGCTTTTTTAGGCGATTTTTTAAAGAGTGCATTAAGCGAGATGGTAACATAAGTATTAGTCAAACCTATTAATAATGATAAGGCTATATTGCCATAAAATACAATAAAGTAATACAGTTGTTCGCTGAAAAGATAAGGTTAGGGCTTTATTATAGGGCATTGGCAGCTTTGATGCTTTTTATTCAAAATCTAATTTGTGCCAAAAAGTAACTATTCACTGTTAACTAAATATCAGGTTATCCTGTTTTAGTTCTAAGGGGATTACGACTCCATTTTAACGCCTTAACTAATTCTGAAGTTTTAAACAATGATCAAGCTTTAAGGCCAGTTAAGCTGATTTGAGTTTTTGCATCAAACCCACTCTTTACGATAAGTATTATCACCAGTCGCCATAAAACCATCCACTTCAGGGGGTGGATATAAGGCGACACACACGGTCGTAAGAAGCCGTTAAAGGGTTGTAAGTTAAAATTAATCTGCCATACTAAGCATATGAAAAC
>NZ_FUGE01000126.1 GCF_900162825.1 Psychrobacter piechaudii | reverse complement strand
CAGGATCTATTAATTCACTAAATTGTTCTAGGGTGTCTGGAATCCTTTTATGCGTCTCATTAATAGCGTCTTGTAGTCTCATAGTAAAATAGCCCATCTACTTATTAGATGGGCTATTTTATTACTTTTATTGAGTTTTTGCCTTAACTGACTGGCATTACTATCTCAAGATAGGGTGTTTTTTTATGTTTTTATGGTAGAAACTTAATTCAGTTTAACACCATATTACTATATTAATTAATGATTTTTACGTAAGCGTTGGCACGAAGCTCTTGTAACCAGTCTTCTTGAGCTTGGGGTGCTAAGCGTTGGAACAGCGCTTCACGGGCCAGATTACGCTTAATAGTATCACTAACGTCTTTCTCACGCATGCCTTCAACTTTTAGGATGTGCCAGCCAAACTGTGATTTAAATGGAGTAGAGAAGTCACCTTCCGGGGTGCGTTTCATCATCTCTTCAAACTCTGGCACCATTTGACCTTCTGTTACCCAGTCTAAGTCACCACCACGGCCTGCAGAGCCTGGATCATCTGAATAGGTAGCGGCAAGTGAGGCAAAGTCAGCATCACGGCGAAGTTGTTCATACAAATCATTGATGCGCTGTTCTACTAGAGCATCACTGTTACGCTCATCTGTTTTTACTAAGATATGACGAACTTTCCACTGCGGGATAATCATATTATCATTATTACGCTTATCTACCAGCTTCACAACATCGATGCCTTCAGGCGTGATTTGCGGGGCAGTCACTTGCCCTACTTCAAGTGGCGTGATTTGCTTAGCGATATCTGTTGGTAGACCTGCGGCAGGGTGGTAGCCCATATCACCGCCTTGGACAGGAGCCACATAGTTTTTAGCAATACCAGTAGTTAGCTGATTTAAAATAGCTTGGGCATCATTACTGGTTTTAAGTAGCTCTTGAGTTTGCTGAGCAATTTGCATTGCAGCATTCTTTTCGCTTTCGGTAATACGGTTATAGTCATCACTAAAAGGGATGCGAATATGGATGGTGCGGTATTCAGTACTTTGTAGCTTTTGGGCTTCAGGAGAAGCTAAAAACGCGTCAACGTCTTGTTCCGTAATACGCACTCGACTGGCGACTTGACTTTGTTGCAGTGCGTTTAAAGATTCTTCCTCGATAACTTGAGCGCGTACAGCAGCATAGCGTCCTGGCTGTCTGGCATCTAGAGCTTGCTGTAGTTCAGTTAAAGACTTTAAACCTTGGGCCTGGGCTAGACGGGCTAAGCTTTCATTGACCGCATCAGGGCTGGGTCTGATACCTGCTCTTTGCACCATATCTAATTGTAATTCACGTAAAATCAGACTGTTTAGTACCTCATTTTGTAAGCGCTGAGGGCTAGGGGCAGGCTGACCACTGGCTTTAATGCGTGTTTGAGCGGCAGCTATGGCTGCCGCTAACTCGCTTTTTAAAATAGGGGTATCATTTACCAAAGCAATAATACCATTACTGCTTTCACTCGCAGAGATTGCTGCCTGAGCACTGGCTGCCTCTACGGTTTCAGTAGATTTGGCAGTAGTTGCTGAGTCTACAGTTTTATCGGCAGCCTGCGCGGATAAACTGAGGCTTGCCAGTACAGTAGACACCAGTAATGCATCAGTTAGCTTTTTTAGACGAAATTTTGATGTCCCTAAAGCGTTGGTATGTGAGCAAGAATGCTGTGATTCATAGTGCTGAGTATTTAATGCTGTCATAAGTAGCCTGTTTTTAGCTTGAGTATTGCCTTATCAAATTTTTTATAAGGCAGTAAATCGTTAAAAATTTATTAAACCTATTTTAATTTAAACAAATTATAGGGTTAAGGGATAGGATATCTATCGATTTAAATTATTTTTTCCATAAGTAGTCTACAGGTTCTAGACCTAATATCTTGTCATCTAAGTGCTTAGTCAAACGGCTTCTTCTATCGCCAAAGCCATTAATTCTAAATTCTACCATGACGGCGCGCGTGGGTTTGTCTTCTAAGTTTAAGTCATTATAGTAACTGCGGCCATAGATTGAAAACCCATAACAACAATCTTCATAGTCTATACCAACAGTCGCATCAACAAACTTATTATCATCGGTATCAAATTGACCCTGACCTAACAATCGCCAATTCTCGTTAATTGGAATAATGGTCGAAGCAGTCAAAGCAGATAAGGCAGATTGGTTGGTTATACGGTCTTCTTTGCGTTCAATCACGCCAAAGTTAATTAAGCTATTGGGTGTGGGATTATAGCGAACTTGGCTAGCGATGTAGTTTAAATGGTTGTCTGAGTCCAATGCGCCATTAAAATCAAACCAAAGGTTACGATAAGGTTGTAAGCTTGAGCGCCAAGCAACCCCTGTAGAGTTTACATCTAAAGTTCCTTCAGTTTCCTCTAAACCTACTTTAGGTTTGTTTAGGAAGAACTGATCGCCGATACCGCCATCAAAGCGAGTGACACCCATCGAATCAATATAACGATAGTTAAGCCCTAAAGCCACACTATTATTATCGGCGATTCTATCATGACCTAAGAACCAATTATCAGCAAATAACTGGTCATAATCAAAGGAGGCAATACGGGTATCAAAGTTAGGGAGGGCGCTTTGATTCTCATAAGGAGAGTAGCTATATTTAATACGGGGAGTTAAAAGCTGATAGCCTCCCATACTATTGTCAAACCAACCAAAAGGTGAGCCAGCACTATAAAAGTTTAGCCCTGAGTCTACACTGAAGCTAGGCACGAATACCGACTGATCATTATCATCTTTTGAAACATTATTGTCGATACGGCTTTCTTCATCAAAAGCTGTATACAAATGCTGTAAGCTAACTTCAGGTTTGACGTAACCCCAAGTCTTCTCTACAGGGTAGCTGGCACTGATTTTATTGTAGAGTCGAACGCCACTTTTTTCACTTTCAGAACCATCATTGATCGACTTTTTGAAGTAGGCTGAATCGTGTGTCCCGCTAACGACAAAGTTATCTAAAGCATTGTTTAGTTTAGGCAGACGATAATCGACTGTTAATTGAGGTAGGCGATAATAAGGCTTGTCTTTATCAGCGATTACATTACCTTGAGCGTCTACAGCTTTAAGAGTTTGGAAGGTCTCTACTTTTAATTCAGCATCAATGTAGTCATCATAATATTTTACTCGGCCCCGTCTGGGTAAGTTTAGACGGTTGTCCACTAAGCCAAAGTCATCAAAGTCATTGATATAGTCAGGGTCGGAAACATAACTATAAACCGCATCTGCCGTTAAACGAGGAATCGTTTCAGAGGCCCAATCATGACGATAAAAAATGCCGGCTCTATCTTCATCATCGTATTTTTTATCTTTTGGCATATAGGCGGTGGTGAGCTGACCATGACCGTAGTTCTCAGTCAAGTAACGCATTTCACCAGTAATCATCGGATTACGGTTGCTATAGACATCGGTGGTAATAGTGGCATCGTAATTAGGAGCTAGGTTTAAATAGTAAGGCACACTTACTTTTACACCACTGTCACTATCAATACGAGCACTGGGGGTTAACAAGCCACTACTGCGTCGGTCATCTACTGGGAAGTTGAAATAGGGCAGATATAATACTGGTACATTACCTAGGCGGAAAGTAGCATCATAAGCTTCTCCGCGGCCCGTTTCAGTATCAATATCTATCTGCTCTGCTTCTATCTGCCACTTACGATCAGTAGGGGGACAGGTAGAGAACATAACCTTTTCAAGCTCATACTGTGAATCATTAGGCTTGTTTAGTCGGTGGGCATAGCCATGAGCCTGCATAGGAACACTGGCAAAAGCCACATCATAGGCAGTGGCTTTGCTGCTCTTGGTATCATAAGCGAGCTCTTCTGCTACGGCAATCATGCCATCACTGCTATTTTTCAGGGTTTGTTTTTGGTTCCCAGCTTGGGGTTTTTGTTTTGCCCCTGACTCTGCAAGAAGTACACCGCCTTTTGCGCCAGCAACTCCAGTATTAAGATCTAAAGCAATTTGATCGGCAGTAACCAACTTGCCGTCTTGCATAATCTCCACATTACCAGCAAGCTCTACATAGGTGTCATTATCATAGTAGCCATAATCAGCAACCGCATGCAGTGGCAATCCATTTGCAATAGACAGCCCATCTTGCTGCTGTGCTCGCTCAATGGCTCGTTGATAATTGGCATCAGCACCAGCGGTATTTGGCGTGACCCAAACCCCTTCACAGCGATAGGCAGAAGCCCCATCAGCCTGATAATTAAAGATATTGGGAGCCGCAACAGGGGCGAAGGTCTGAGCCTCAACTACCTGGGTGTTTGTTATCGAGTTGTCGTTACTATTGATACGTTCACGTAGTTCTTCGGATTGCGACTGATAAAACTGGGATAAGCGTTCTAAGCTTCTTTGCACCGAGTCTTCTTTAAAAGTAGAGGCCAAAGCTTTGGAGTTGTCTACTCTTTGACGGATATTTGAGTTTTTAGGGGCAGTAGAAGAGTCGGCTGACGCTTGGTTTGAGTCAGAGAAGCCTTTGCCTGGATTTGGATTGGTCGGTGCTCTAAGCTCAGGCTCATTTTGGTTATTAGCAGTATTATTTACACGATCATTGGCAACAGAGGCTGTGGATGGATTACGCTCCGTTACCGCGGCGGAACTCTTTGAATTTATGAACTCATCTTCAGGATAACTTAGGGTATTTTCAACTAAGTTATTTTCAACTGAAGCTAGCGTAGGCTCAGGTTGCTCAGTCTCGAATCCAACCGCTTCTAAAGCCTCTTCTTGGGTCTGTGCCACATTTTTATTTGAAGTAGGGGGTAGGTTATCAGCTGCTGAGTAGGGACTGGTATAGTAGGTTGGGTTGCCTTTGGGGTTCTCTAACCCTGAGTTTGGTACAGATACTTTTTTATAAGTGATTCGTGAGGAATCCGATAAAGTGGTTATTTGATTTTTCTGTCCGTTATTAGGAACCTGTTGCTTTTGATTACTAGCGGATCTGCTATTTACAGTCTGTGCTGAATTAAAGGACGAGACAGCTTCTGCCTGTGGGCTAACAATAGCTCCATAAGCACTAGGCACGCTGATCAGTAACGGTAAGCTAATGACCAAGCGACTGGTGTAATGTGGCTGGCGTGAAAAGTCACGGCAAGCACGCAATATACTGCGGTAGAGTTGCGAGTACAGCAAAAGATTACCTTATTGAGTTGAAAAATATTTTGATCTTACCCTAACCAAATAACCTTTATGTATGAAAATAAAAGCTTGCTTAGGGCAACAGCTACATTCTAGTTTTGTATCAAACCAATTTTGTGTTAAACCAATATAGTACTAAAACATAATATGGTAATAAACCACGATATCCTACCAAGGCTTATTATCTTTTATTACGGTGATATAATCCACTTTATATCAAACTAATATTATAAGTTGTTATTGATAAGCTTTTGAAATAACCCTTATTATATAGGCTTGTGACACCGTTGTGAGTATATAAATCTGCAATATCTTATCATAGTCAAAAAAAGGCAAATCAGCTACACTATAGGGTTCAAATTGAAACTAGAGTATTATTCATAATTTTACGCTCATATCCTATTGGCCAACTGTTAAAGATTTGTATGAGCATCACATTACCCGTATTTTTCTTCGATATAAAAGCAATTTAACTATGACAAATCCACAAAACTCCTCTAAGGCTAATAATACAGCGCCAATAACCGCAAACTCAGCTGCAGCCTATCATACTGAGCAACGTTATGAGCAACTGACTCAATTTATTGAAGCCGCTTTTCCTCATCATGCAGTGCGTATTGAAAGCTTACCAGGCGATGCCAGTTTTCGCCGCTATCACAGAGTGTATCTCGAAGGTAAAGCGGATGAGCAGTCTGCTAACCCGCAAGGTAAAGAGCAGAAATTAGATCCAAGCTATATTGTGATGGATGCGCCGCCTCAGCTTGAATCTATCGAAAGCTTTGTACGTATAGATAACTTGATGGCTCCAAAAATTAATGTGCCTACTTTATTGGCTCAAGATGTTGAGCAAGGTTTTTTAGTACTACAAGATTTTGGCAGTATTGAATTTGCTCATTTAATTGCAGAAGCCAAAGTTAAGCAAGATAGTGGCCGGGTTGATGAGCTGTATCGCTGGGCTATTGACTGTTTGTTACAGCTACAAGCGCTTGATATCGAGCAGGCCAAAAAAGACTTTGATGTGCCTGACTATGAGGCTGCAACTTTACAACGTGAGATGGAATTATTCACTGAATGGTTTTTACCCTACCTTGGTGAAGAGTTAAATTCTGAGACTCAGCTTATCTGGCAAGACTTCACTCAAGCTTTGATTGAGCAAATTTTGCAGCATCCGGCGGTAGTGGTACATAGAGACTATCACAGCCGCAACTTAATGCAGGATCAATATCATAGTAGTGAGTTAGGCGTTATTGATTTCCAAGATGCTTTAATCGGTAGCTATACTTATGATTTGGTGTCTTTAGTAAGAGATGCTTATGTGGATTGGAGCGAGTCTCAGGTTGACTCTTGGATCGAATACTATTGGCAACAAAGTAAAAAAGTGCATGAAGCTACCGCTGACTCTTTGACAGAGTTTACCAGTCAAGTAAATCTAATGGGCATACAGCGTCATCTTAAAGTGCTTGGTATCTTTATTAGACTGGCGGAGCGTGATGGTAAAAACCGTTATCTAGCTGATATTCCAAAAGTATGGCGAGATTTGATGATTGAAATGAAATGGCTGAATCAGCATGGCGATGCTCAAACTCAAGCCTTCATTCAACCAGCTTTACAGTGGTTACAGCAACAGGTCGAACCCAAATTTAAGCAAAAATTTGCGTAATTGATGAGCCAATTCATTTACAAGCCAGTTTTGCTAGTATTGGCAATTTACCAAAAGAAATAAGGTCTATCATGAGTACTAATCCAGCCAAAAGCTCAGCCTCAGATTCAAGTGGTACTAAGATTACCCAAGCCATGATTTTGGCTGCCGGCAAGGGTACACGGCTACGCCCTTTGACGCTAACCACGCCTAAACCCTTAGTAGAAGTCGGGGGTCAACCCTTGATTGTGTGGCATATCAAAGCATTAAAAGCGGCTGGGATTGATGATATTGTTATTAACACTTCATGGTTATCAGAGAAGTTGATGGCGGCGCTTGATGATGGTCGTCAATACGGAGTAAAAATCCATTGGTCGGTCGAGGACGGGGAGCCGCTTGAGACAGCTGGCGGGATCGCCAAAGCATTGCGTGAGGGTCATCTTAAACCGTCCCCTTTTATTCTTATTAATGGGGATGTGTGGACGGATTATGATCTGGCACAATTAACAGACTATGTTATGACACCTGATCAGCAAGCTCATTTATTAATGATTGATAATCCTGAGCATAACTCGAAAGGCGACTTTGCTATTAACAATGGTATGGCCAGTGAACAGGCTATTGCTGATGCACAGAAATATACCTTTGCAGGGGTTAGTGTTATTTCTCCTAGTCTCGTCAAGGATATAGCTCAGGGACAGGTTGCTCCCTTGGCCCCGCTATTTAAGCGAGCCATGCTAAAGCTGCAAGTGACGGCTGAAGTTATGCAGGCGCATTGGGTAGATGTGGGAACGGCTGAACGTCTTGAGCAGATAAATCATAAGATAGCTTCAGAAGGCGCAGGTGCCCATAAGGCTAGCCTTGACTAAATCAATTTATAGCAGTTAATTTATTACAACCAAAAAATCGGCCTTAATGGCCGATTTTTTTGTAAATTACAAGACAAGTCAAAAGTGTAGCGTTTATGAGTGTTAAGTCAAATAATCAATTAAAAGTAATTACCTAATAATCAGCAACTATTTTAATCATTAATCTGTATTTAATCAGTTGAGTCAGTAGCAGGCTCAGTGTTCTTAGGCTGAGCAGAAGTTGGCTGGTTTTTTAAGTAAGCAGCTCTACTGGCTTGCTGTTGCATCTCAATCTCGCGAAGTTTTTGTTCCTTTATCTCATTAACTGCACTACTTAGCTGGTCACTAAGATCCTGTGATTGCTGAGCAGTATTGGCATAGTTATTATTGCCAACAACAGGGTTATGCTCCGCTTGAGGTAAATCTCGGGGAAGCAACACAGCGTCATTTGGGTTAATCGCAGGTTGAGGAGTATAAACACTGCTGTCCAAAGGAGGGCTTGTGTTTTGTTGTTTTTGACCCTCATTTTGAGTCACGTTTTTTTGGGTCTCTTTTTTATCTTGACTGCTTTCGCTGTCACTGTTCCCGTTCTCTTTCTTTTCTTTTTCCTTTTCCTCTTCCTCTTCTTTATTAGCGTCACTCTCTGATTTAGTCGATTCATCCTTGTTACTTTCATCAGTGGCAGGATCTTCAGCACTTTTCTCAGCAGATTCTTCCTCTGTTTTAGTTAAGGTGCGCTCATCTATTAAGGTGAGCAGCAATTCTTTTTCATGCGTTAAATCTTCAGAAGCGGTAGCGGCTTCAGTCGTCTGTGTGTTGAGCTCTGACTCTTGTATACCTGCGTTTTTCTGACTATTGAAAAAAACAATGAGTAAAAGGGCGTGTATGACTAAAGCAAGCGCTATTGCAGGGAGCCATTTTTTGAATGTCCCTTTATTTTCAGGGGAGGTTGGTAATTTTTTTTCATTTTGCATGGCTGTCCACTTCTTTATAAAACATAGTAGGTCTAAAGACTTGATAACTAGATATAACCTGAGTTCGGGATAAGCAGGTCAAAAAAAAGCAAAAAAAAGAAGTCCAAAATTGTTAAAGTTAAGGTACCAACAAAAACTCAACAAAAAGGACTTCTTACTTGGACAACCTAACCGAATTATACTGCCATATTGACGACTTTTACCAAGCATTCAAACCAGAATTTGAACGTCAGCTGATCGAAAATGGGACAAAGCGATTAAGAGCATGCAAGATAAGTGTACCAGAG
>NZ_FUGE01000014.1 GCF_900162825.1 Psychrobacter piechaudii | reverse complement strand
CAGGGCAATCGCACTATAAAACCCTACCGAATAGAACCTGCTCACGATAATCAAGATTTTGAGAAGCCCTAATACGGCGTCGTTTCACTGACAGTTTAGTATCATCTCTATCACGTAGTAGATTTAAAGCTGTACGAGTGAGTAAGGCTTTATTACTTCGGGCATTCTTCTCAAGCTTTACCGAGTGGTCTTCACCGAAGGTCACATCAAGCACCCAGTGCTGAGAATTTTCTATTGCCCAATGAGAACGTATATATTGAGCAACGATAGGTAAATCAGTCAAAGAGGTCAAATAATAACGCCGTTCAGTATGGCTATCTTCACCTATACTACGAGTAGACTCAACCATAGCCACGGCATTTAAGCCTGTCCAATCAGACTTATTATCTAACCAATCTATCTTTGTAGATAGCGCATAACGTCTTACTTCTATACGACCATGATCTTTATCAATAGTTTCATTGATGGGTAAATTACCTGAATCAAATTGTGTGTCTAACCAAAGCTTAACGTCGTCATATAAAAGCTCATGGTTTCTTTTCAAGGACAAGATATAGTCGGCTTTAGCTTTAACAAGCTGTTTACAGACATCCTTTTGACAATACATCGCATCCCCGGTCACAACACTGCCCTTAAGATTGATCATATCAAGCAGTCTAGGCAGTGTCGTTATCTCGTTGTCTTTACTATTTACTTGCGTTTGTGCTAATACCAATTTAGTTTCACTGGCAAAGGCAGTCACTAAATGAATAGAGTCTGTATCTTTAAAGCCACCTTGGAGAAATTTACCATCAATGGCAATGTGTGTATGGTCTTTAACACTTTCGGTCATCCAATGAGCAAAGCATAGGGCAAAGTGATCTTTGTCTATCATTTTCATGACATTTCCAAAGGTGTCATGCGAGGGTATACCATAAGGCATAGCGAGAACCCTCTCAAACCACGACCTGTTCTCTTTGGCAAAGTCTTCCACACTCACCCAGTCGTTATAGCCGCAGATAAAAGCGGTTAGCGCAATAAATATGACGTTCTCTAGTGGATGATAGAGATTTTTGTTTTGGCGTCTTGGGTCATTGAGTTTGGCAAAGAACTCTCTTGGATCGTTGAGCATAATAGCTCCCTCTTATGGATCGGGTGCTATATTTTACTCCTTCTTTGACTTTTTGTAGTGCGATTGCCCTG
>NZ_FUGE01000170.1 GCF_900162825.1 Psychrobacter piechaudii | reverse complement strand
CAGTTTTGTATACTGGTTGGGCTAATTTGATACTCTTCGGCTAACTCCCGAAAGCTGTAGCCTTCGTCAAGTTTGCTAAGAATCATTTGTCGGTAGTCTTTTGAATATGCCATAAGTTTTAGTGTACCACTTTATTCGTTCTTTGACTATAACTATCCCCTTAAGCAATTATTCCCTAAAATAGTACAACAGCTATAGGATTTAGCACAATACACACCCGATAAGTAAAAGCACTTTATGAGAAGCCGACCCAGCTAATAGGATGCAAGCGACACAGCTATGTTCGAGAAAAGAGCACAAACCCAGCCGACAGCGAGCTTATATTCTGCGATTGAGTCTCTACTGAATGAAGCGCAGATAGAGCTCAAAATAACGCGTAAGCGGGTTAAGAATATTAACTTTCGACTTAAGCCTTATCAGCTCTCGGTCTCAGCACCCCATTACGTGAGTGATAAAGATTTAATCATGGCGCTAAGCAAGCGTCTCGACTGGGCCATTAATCAACATGCACAGTTATTAAAGCGCCATCAACAGCAGCAAGGCGTGCCCTCTCAAGGCTCCAAATCGGATACCGCCTTACAGCCGGTTAAGCTGTGGGGTAAGTCGCAGGGATTAATTATGGGTGAGGCAGAGCGAATCGAATGGTATCGCTGTGAGCTACAGCAACTCATGCCTGATCTATTTGCCAAATGGCAGCCTATAGTCGGTGCTTATGCCACCGAGACCCGGATAAAAAAGATGACCACCCGATGGGGCAGCTGCAATACTCGGGCTAAGCGAATCTGGCTCTCGGTTTATTTGCCAGCTTTTCCGATTGAGTGTACCGAATATGTGATAGTGCATGAGCTGTGTCATTTACACCATGCCAATCACAGTGCTGCCTTTTGGCAGGAAGTACAACGTGCGATGCCGGATTATAAACACTGGCATGATAAACTGGCTGGCAAGTCAGGTGAGGTAGACTAGGCTTCTCTACAATTAAAATTAAAACTGTAGCTATAGTCATAGCCCTTAAAAACAGTCACACAGCCAAAGAAAATAGAAGAATAACGTATCGATACAATCTATTCCCCAATCTTGACGTTTTTTCTTAATCCAAGCCCAAGTTTGCTCAATAGGGTTTAAGTCAGGACTATAAGGCGGTAACCATAGAATAGTGTGTCCTGAATCTTCAATGATTTTTTGAATATCAAG
>NZ_FUGE01000205.1 GCF_900162825.1 Psychrobacter piechaudii | reverse complement strand
AAATCAGAGATAAAGCGATAGAACATGGCATGAAAGCGGTTATTCCTAGAAGAAAAAATACGAAACAACCTAACCCAGAGTTTGACAGTTACCTTTATAGGTGGTGGTTCAAAAAGTATGCTGACATTAGACATACCCATAATTAATGTAAAAGAACAGCATATCAAAGATCTTAAAATGGTTATCGAGCTTTTTAGAGAAACCACAAGTTTTTCTAAAGGCTCGTCTTAATCTTTGTCTTATTCGACAGTTATTGCCTTCAATACCGACAATATGTTGTTTACCAACTTGTTTATTGTCTGCTTTAAAAGCAGTTATAAAGCTGTCCCAGTTGTCCATAGCTATATACCCATAGTCAACCTTAAGCTGCTTAAGACGTGCTCTAAGCTTCTTAGCTGTCTTTAAGTTACGCTTACCCCATACATAAGCTACTATCTCACCTGTGCTGCGGTCATAAGCATAGATAAGCCAGACTTTACGCTTCTTCTTGCCTACATACGTCCAAAACTCATCGACTTCAAGTTTTCGGTAGTACTGTCGCTTCGGGGTTAGTTGGTATGCTGAACCTTGTATTGTGTTTAGTATCTTACCTATGCTCACAGTAGCTATTTCAGCGATATCTCGAATGCCACAGCCTCTGACTAACATTAACCGAATTCTGCTTTCTATGGTTGAATGACAGCCTTGATAGGTTAAAGCATGGTCACCAATAAATTGACGTTTACAGTCCTTACATTGGTAGTTCTGCTTACCATAGCTTTTTTTACCGTTTTTCTTTACACTTGTACTGTGACAGTCGGGGCAGTTAAGTTCTATTTGTGTCTTCATAACCTCAAATATAACATCTGCTTTGGCTGTCACAACTCTTTTCTACTTCAGCATACTTTTTGAAACACCACCCCCTTTATAAATTACGCCATCTAGTTGAAAATATGTTCGCTCGATTAAAGCATTTTCGCAGTATAGCAACACGCTATGAAAAGCTAGCACGCAATTTTAAATCTATGCTTTACCTAGCCT
>NZ_FUGE01000166.1 GCF_900162825.1 Psychrobacter piechaudii | reverse complement strand
GGTAGAGCAGGTTTGCGAATAAGAGGATGGACTTGTGCTGAGTGTGGCACATGGCATGATAGAGATACCAATGCTGCTAAGAACATCCTTGCGGTCGGGCTTGACCGTCTAGCTGTAGGAATCCCCTCGGTTTAGCGAGCATAGGTATCTACACAAGTTTTCTAGCCGCCTCAGCAAAGTATTCTAGTTCATCAGGGGAGTAATGGTTAACGAGCTCGTTAAAGTTAAGCCATTGGAACAAACCAGCCATTACCGCAGGGGCAGTGATGGGTTTACTGCGTTTCATTTGCCGACCTGACAGACGTACTAAAAACAGAACAAACTCTCGCGATTGTTTATCTGATGCTTGCATAAGTCGCCACACTAACGTACAAGCTTGTGATGCAATCAATAAGCGTTTAAAAAAGGCATCCCCACTTTGCTGTAACCACTGCTCTAAATGCTGACCTGCACTTTTAAGCAATTTAAAATACGACTCGATCTGCCAGCGCCAGTAATACCATTGACTCACCTCACCTGCAGGCACTTCATCGCCTTGCAGGTTGGTGAGTAGATACCAAGTGGCTAATAGCTTATCTTTTTTATCATAAATCCGGCTAACAACAAGCACTAGCGAGGTGGGCTCACCCTTGATAGGCGTCACTCTTTTGCCTGTATTAGGATCAATTGCCTTAGGTTTGGCAGGACGTGTTAAAACAACATTGGCACTAGCTATGTACTGATGGGCAAGTCTGCCCTTATAACTTACTTGACGTTCATATTTAAAGTCGAGTTGTTCCGCTATCTGACTAGAGCGCTGAGATTTGCCTTTATAACTAAGGTAAGAGCCTGCTTTGGATCTGATGATAAAGTGATGGTTACCTTCCTCCCACTGACGCATATGAAACGCTGAATCGGCTTCTCTATCAATAATATGAACCAAGGGCTTATCAAATCCCTGCTGGTCTAAATACTCAATACGATCCGTTAATTCATTGAGGTGGGTTTGTTTGGTAGGCGTCTTCTGATAGCTGCTATGTACGCTATTTGCTGTAATGAGGTTTTGAGCCGGTGTGGCGATTGGGCTACCATTGATGTCACTTACTAGGATACTTGATTGCAGTTCATATCCAACATCTGTTTTATGACTCATTGCATAGGTATCTGTCTTATTGCTATGAGTTAAAGCTATCCGCGACCAGTCATGCATCACAAGTCCATAGCGTTTGCACTCCTCCCGACATCCTTGTAAGCTATTTTCAAGTAACGGCTTACTAAGCTCTTGATAGCTAATAGTGTCATTGTGAACAAATCGCCATAAAGCTTGGGTTTGAGCTAAACTACTTTGTGTATTAATACTGGCTTTCATACCCGCTTGTACTTTACTATTTGGATGAGTGTGATTGTGTACGAGTTGTTGATATCGTTTGATGAGCCTCGTATCTAGCTCCATTTTATCTATGCCATACTGGAAGATTCTATCATTCTTTTTTGCTCTTTTTAAGTTGTGTAGATACCTATGCCCTGAAGTGGGTGGTTTTACGGCGACTGGTGATAAAAAAAGAGGTCAACCTTGGGCTAACCTCTTTTTTGCAATACCACAATAAAGTTACAACGATTATATCAATAAGATATTATCAAAACCTAGCCTTCCGCGTATTCAACACCACGTTGGCCATGTTTTTCGACCACTGTCAGCAGGATACGGCTACCTTCAGCAGCAGCTTTATCATCACTATCAAGTGGACTTTCAAAGGGCTCATCATTCAAGGTAACATGAACTACTCCGCCTTCTGACAAGTCACCAAACAATACCATATTGGCCAGTGGTTTTTTGATTTCATTTTGAATCAAACGCTGCATTGGGCGAGCCCCCATCAGACGGTCATAACCTTTTTCTGCTAAGTACTCACGAACCGCGTCGTCAATCTCTAACACCACTTGCTTATCATCCAGCTGAGCTTGAAGCTCCACTAAGAACTTATCCACCACTGAAATAACAATGGACGGATCTAGAGGGTTAAACTGAATAATCGCATCCAAGCGGTTACGGAATTCAGGAGTAAACACTCTATTTAATGCCTCTGTGTTGTCTTTACTGTGGTCCTGCTTAGTAAAGCCCATAGAAGCACGGCTAATGTTTTCCGCCCCAACGTTGGTGGTCATAATCAAGATAACTTGCTTAAAGCTGGCAACGCGGCCGTTATTATCTGTAAGCGACCCGTGATCCATCACTTGTAGTAACAAGTTAAAGACATCTGGATGAGCCTTCTCAATCTCATCAAGCAATAACACACAATGCGGATGCTGATTGATTTTTTCGGTTAATAAACCGCCTTGATCAAAGCCAACGTAACCTGGAGGAGCACCAATTAGGCGTGATGCAGTATGCGCTTCCATATACTCTGACATATCAAAGCGAACCAGCTCAATACCCATCAAGTTAGCCAACTGCTTAGAAACTTCCGTTTTACCCACCCCGGTTGGACCGGCAAACATGAAGGATCCAATCGGTTTGTCCGAAGCCTTAAGCCCTGCTCTTGATAACTTAATAGCGTCAGATAAGGTCTTAATGGCTTCGTCTTGACCAAACACCAAGCGGTTTAAGTCACGTTCTAGATGCTGTAATAATGACTTATCATCATTAGACACAGACTTAGGTGGAATACGAGCCAATTTAGAGATAATCGCTTCGATATCTTCTACATCAATGACCGTCGGTGCAGGCGAAGTTTTCTTCGACTCTTCGCTTTCCGATTCTTCACTACTATCTGAGTCCTCTGAGGTTTCAGTCTCTACTGACTCCTCTTTATGAAGATTAGATTCTAATTCCTGAGCCAAACTACGCTCATCTGCTTCATTTTCAGCTTCAATGTCAGACTCAAAATCCAAGCTATCAGTATTGTTAAGCTCATCAATTAGCTGATTTTGATCTTCTACTTGATACGCTTCTGGCGTAATACCTAAACGCTTATAGGCACCCGCCTCATCAATCACATCAATGGCTTTATCGGGCAAAAAGCGTTCATGAATATGTTTAGCAGATAGCTTAACCGCGCTTACTAGAGCAGCATCGGTATATTCCACATTATGGAACTCTTCATAACGTGGTTTTAAACCGCGTAGAATTTCGATGCTATCGTCAATGCTCGGCTCATTCACATCAATCTTCTGGAAACGACGTGATAAGGCATGGTCTTTTTCAAAGACTTGGCGATACTCTGTAAAGGTAGTAGAACCGATACATCTTAACTCACCATTGGCCAACGCCGGTTTAATCAAGTTAGACACATCCATATTGCTGCTCATTGAAGACCCTGCCCCAATAATCATATGGATTTCATCAATGAATAAAATAGCATTTGGCTTGGCTTTTAAAGCATCAAGAAGCGCTTTCATACGCTTTTCAAAGTCGCCACGATATTTAGTACCGGCTATTAAAGAGCCTATATCTAGACTATAAATAACGCAGCCTTGTAGCGGCTTAGGCGCCTTGTTATTAATGATCAACCAAGCTAAGCCTTCAGCAATTGAGGTTTTACCCACCCCAGGATCGCCCACTAATAAGGGGTTATTTTTACGGCGACGACATAATACTTGGGCGGTACGCTCAATTTCACTACTGCGGCCAATTAATGGATCTGTTTTACCTTCTGCCGCTCTTTTATTTAAGTTCTGAGCGAATTCAGTCAGAGGATCTTTTTTTAGTCTAGCCCCTTTGCCTTCTCCCGCTTCAGACTCAGGGCCTGAGTCTCGAGTCTCATCCCCCTCATTGCCATGAGATAAGTACTGAGTTAACTCAAGGCGACTTACGCCCTGTTTTTTCAGTAAATATACTGCATAAGTATCATGTTCTGAGAACATAGATACTAGGATATCTGATCCTTGTACCAATCTACCTGAACCAATAGATTGCACATGGAAGATAGCACGCTGTAAGATGCGGTCAAAACTTTGAGTGGCCTGAGGCGTTTGCTCTAAGTCAGCATCTAAGGTAGGCGTGTGTTTTTCGATATAAGCTTCAAGATCTGAGCGTAAGCTTGCAATATCCGCCCCGCAAGCCTTTAAGGTTGTGGCAGCATTATTGTTTTCTAACAATGCAAGCAATAAGTGCTCAACTGTTAGATACTCGTGTGACTTTTGTCGAGCCAACGTCATGGCTAGACGCAAGGAAACTTCGAGATGACGACTTAACATAGAGGTATCCTGTCAATATTGTAATTTTTCATTTGCTAAGATCTTTATAAGAATTTTTTAAAAGCCAATTAACTATAACAAGTTAACAAGGCGTTTGGGTAGTTTATGAATATGATATTGTTTATATCACAGTTTTTTTGTAACTTAGATCTTAGCCACATGTTAAGTAAATAGGGTTGAACACCCTAAATATCAAGTCGTATTAGTAGCGATATTGGCCAAGGATACTCAAAACAAACAAAGATTTAGGTCTTTATTTCAATGAGTTATTGAGGATTTAAGCGAGGTGAAGGTCTGAAGAAGCAGGCTTTAGAAAAGATTATTATTTATGATGAAAGCTATAAAATTAACTTTGATGAGGCTCAATCTGGGTTAATAAAGGATACCCTTCCTTGCGAGCGGTTTGATTGACTTTTTTGGCTTTGGTTTCCGCAATATCCTTTGGATAAATACCGGCAATGCCACGGCCTTGATTATGAATATTTAGCATAATCTCAACCGCTCTAGGGGTTTCATGACGAAATTCAGACTGAAGAATATAGACCACAAATTCCATGGGGGTATAGTCGTCATTATACATAACCACGGCGTACATAGGCGGCTCAGCAAGCTCAGGATCAGCCACCATAACCTCTACTTCGGCATCTTCTTCCCCTTCCTCATCTATCAATTTAGAGGGTAGCGTTTTTACAGGATGCAAAATAGGCAGAGTGGCAGGATGATGCCAATCTGCTGAACTATGCGGATTTTGCTGAGAGATGTTGGTGATGTCAGTACTTTTATTCATAATACTCTATTAGGTAAAAAGTTTGGTTCAATCAACAATAGTAACTATGAGTTATTCTGTATTACCTTTACCCTCTTTGACAGGGCGTTGATCGGTTTCTGGAACCTCTGACAAAGAAAGTGGCATCTTCTCTACTGGACTAGATAATTGCCAATTATAAATTTGCTCAACTTCTTGTCCATTAGATTCAAGAGTTAATTTAGCCTGCTTGGGTCTGAATCCTTTTGGCATCACAAAGCGACCTCTGATACGAGCAACACCTTTAATATCATAAGTACTTGGCTCTAGAGGGACATCAACTAAGTTGTCTTCATCCAATAAAGTTAAAGTTGGTTTTAGGCGATGTTGATTCCCATCTTTGGCCAACATGGCCACATCAAAGCGATACTCAAAGGCATTCTCTGGTAAGGGCTCCATCATCGCCCCTATCACTTGTAACGGTAAACCACCTTGCTCTACCACCCTATCAGCATAGACTTCATTTAACTGAATCAGTTGTAAGTTCTTTATCTCTAACTCTTGAATATCTTGACGCATTTGTCCTAAATTATTAAGACTAATATCACGTTCTTGTTTTGCCGTATTTAATTGGCTGGTTAACGTTTGAACGTTTTGTTTAAGTTTTTTGATATCTTCAGCAGATAGTTGCTGTGCATCACCTTTTAGTTTCGTATCATTTTGCGATGCCTGATAGCCTCGATAATAACCAAATTTATGGCCAAAGGCAGTAGCTATAACGCCAGTCAATAATACTGCGCTCGCAAATAATACCAATATCAGCGGGCTCATCACAGCTTGAGATGATCGCTTCACATTTTTCGCAGTGGATTTGCTGATTTCGGTGGACATGTATTCTAGACTCGTATCTTGTGAATCGGCAATTAGTTAAGCCGCCATGTTCTAAGGCAGATTTAAGGCAAGGTATTATACCTAAATCTCCAACTAATAACTAACAACAGATTAACTTCAATGTAATGTTTATGTCGTAGATTATTTATAACAACTTAAATAAACAAGCGTATCGTAATATACAGCAACAATTAAAACTTTAATTTTATTGACCTCCTCCCCTCGCTAAACCGAGGGGATTCCTACAGCTAGACGGTCAAGCCCGACCGCGAGGATGTTCTTAGCAGCATTGATATCTCTATCATG
>NZ_FUGE01000165.1 GCF_900162825.1 Psychrobacter piechaudii | reverse complement strand
GTTATTATTAAATAATTTTTACATAAATTACATGGCAGTTTAGGTCTAATATTTTATAATTAATCCCAATTAATTCATCAAAATATTAAGCAAGGCACAGACCTTAACTGAGCACAGTAGTCCTAAAAAAGTCTTATTAAAAAAGCTTTAAAAAGGAGCCACTACTGACAGTAATTAAACCTTAATGTTTTAACCCCACCCCTATAAATATATCGGAGAATAATTATGTCAAACTTACAAAATCTACAAACACTGGCTGAAGCCCGTCGTTCAATCTATGCTCTAAATAATCAGCTACCGGTAGACAAAGACCAAGTTGTGGCTCTGGTCGAGCATGCTATCTTGCATACCCCTTCTTCTTTTAACTCTCAATCCACTCGTTTGGTGGTTTTATTCGAGGAAGACCATAAAAAACTATGGCAAATCACTGAAGACACGCTACGCAAGATCGTAAATGATGACGAGAAATTTAAAAGCACGGAACAGAAGTTAAATGGTTTTAAAGCTGGTGCAGGTACGGTGCTTTTCTTTGAAGACCAAAATGTTGTGAAAAACTTGCAAGAAAACTTTGCCTTATATGCTGACCGTTTCCCAGTCTGGTCAGAGCATACCAGTGCCATGCATCAGTATGTCATCTGGACCGCTTTAGCCAGCTTAGACATCGGTGCAAACTTACAGCATTACAACCCAGTAATCGATGAAGAAGTGGCCAAAACTTGGAACATTGACTCTAACTGGAAACTTACTGCGCAGATGGTATTCGGTGGTATTGAGCAAAAAGCAGGCGACAAAGAGTTTGCGCCAATCGATAGCCGTTTAAAAGTTTATGGTAAATAATTCAATAGACTAGCTCTAAAAATTAAACTAAGTCTAACCACCAAAAAAGCAGCCCCAAAACTGGGGCTGCTTTTTTATGACGATCGCTTTTTATAATGATCGCTTTTTATAACAATTACTATAAGACTATATGGCTATCTACTTTTGGCCTGACGCTTAATGCCTTGCTTCTGGAAGATATCAATGAAGCGCCCTGAGGTTTGCGGAAAAATATTGGCAAACTTAGCCACTACACCGCGGCTTTGGGGCAGCATTATTTCCATAGGACTGCTTTTCAATGCGGTCCCCAATATCGCGTCTACCACCTCATCGACCGTCAAAGTACGGTTACCAGAGAAAGTTAACGCCGCTTGCTCCTTGTCTTTTTGTTGATCAAGCATGGGGGTTTGAACCGCATCAGGACAAATTGTGGTTACTGCAATACCATACGGTGCCAATTCTATACCGGCTGCCAATGAATAAGAGCGTACCGCATACTTGCTGGCACTATATAAAGACAGACCTGGAACCGGTGACAAGGCGGCCATAGAAGCCACATTAATGATATGTCCTTTGCCTGGTTGCGCATCGGCTCTATGACGCTTTGAGTCCCGTAGATGGTGCCCTTTACATTGATGTCAAAGTGGAAGTCCACTTCATCTGGAATGACAATATCAGTCACCCAATTGTCTTTCAATACGCCCGCTACATTACACATAACATCGATGGTTGACCACTGGGTTAACACCTTACTTATTAACTGTTGCCACTGCTCAACACGTCGTACATCAAGCGGATACAACATTAAGGTGCCACCGTCATCGACCAGCTCATGCTCAGTGTAGTGACTTTTTAAAGCCTCATAATCAATATCACAAGCACAGACTTGCTGTCCTTGATCGAGCAACCGCTGACACAAAGCCAGACCAATCCCTGAGGCAGCCCCAGTTACGATATAAGTTTGCGCCACAGGCCACCTCGCTTGCTATTGGTTTCAGTTTTTGGGGTGAAGGTTCCGAACTCTAACTCGCCCATCCTTGCAGTCGGTGCGGTCCCTGGGAATAAGTAGTATCCGGCTGACTCAGAAGACAGGGCCATATTAAAGAAGCGCTCATCTTTTGGATAAGGCCCCGCCACGGTTTTTTCTTGAATCATAGACAGATATTGGTCTACCCCAAACTCCAAGGTATTGCCATTCATCACCACCTCAGACTGGGTCAATTCGGCGTAACGGGCCAGGCCTTTAATTTGGGAATGCTGCGGTGCATATGAGTCCATACTTACCCCGTTTTCTGAGGTAACCAACAAACCTTGATCGGTGTGGGCAACAATAGAGTGATTGCCTTCGGTGTGACCTTTAGTGCGCATCAGCGCCACTGAGCCATCGCCTAACAACACATCCCCATCGAGCAATTCAATACGGCTGTCGTCAATACCCTCGATGCCGTCAGGACAATACCACTGGTTTTGCCAAGGCAGTAAGGCTTGGGTACTCTCCCACTCCTCTCTCATCACCAACAATTTGGCATTGGGGAATATAGCAGCTTGTCCTGCTCCTCCAAGCCAGCGGGTAAGATTCTGAGTGTGTAGGTGGTCATAGGTGATGTAATCGACATCTTCCGGTGCCAATCCCAGACTTTTTATAGCCTCCAGCACGGTATTGCTTTCTTTGACAATCATTTTTTCGACAGGCTTTGAGAACATGCCCATGTCTTCTGACATCTGGTAGAAGTAAGGGGTATCTCTTTGGTGTTCCCAGTCAGAAGGACTGACCAAAAGTGTCTTTAACCCTTCCTCGCTATCAAACTGAATAACAAACAGCTTATTACAGATGTGAATATAAGGCGTCGGCAACGCAAAAGCATTAAGATAGCCATACTTGCTAGGATAAGGAATGCGAATTAACTCAAAAGTTTTATAGAATTTAACTTTTGGGTTGGCAAGCATCGTTTTGCGAAAATCTTCAGCCGCAGCACGCACATCCTCAACCCTATCTAGGGGCTTGGCAGCGTCACGGGCAGATTTAAAGTGAGAAACTGAGTGAATAATACTCATGATACGGTCCTTGTTATCAGTGGGTTATAACATCCTTATCTCTGCACACGACAAAAAAAACAAAAAAGTCTGTTAAAGCAAAGGCATAATAGTAATTTTTAAGACGAATCAGACCATGCCAAACTTTAACAGACTTAGTGAAACTTTAACCCAAAACCTGAGCATGAACAAGGCAAGAATCACATGTTTGAGCCTAATGATAATAGCCC
>NZ_FUGE01000162.1 GCF_900162825.1 Psychrobacter piechaudii | reverse complement strand
ATAATCGACTTTATAAAGCTCGGTGGTTTATGAGGTTATAGTTTTCTTTGAAATAAGTTTATGGGTATATAAAGCAAAAGTACTTTGAAGGTAGTCTGATATGAATAATAAAGATTTAGTAATTAAAGTCATAGCCGCTTTAGGAATAATGGCTATTACAATATATGCGCCTCAATTATTAGTTTTGATAGTAGGATATTTAGCGTACCAACTATCTAAAAAGGTCAAAGAGTTATCTGAATTAAATCAAAAATATCAGGCAGTTGTTGCTGATTATTCAGAACTTTCAGAGCAACATTCTGAAGTTGTAAATAGATATTCTAGAGTGATAGATATTGACTTAGCAGTAGATGAAGCTAAAGAAAAGCTTGCTAAAACCACTAAAGATATTGAACAGTTGCAACTTAGTTATAAACAAAAAAGATCAGTATATGACGATTTATTAAGTCGTATCGCTATTTATGATGAAACTCTAAAGTATGCAGAAATGGGTATGTATGAACCTCATTTTGATTTTGATACATCAGAGGCATTTAGAGACAAAATTAAAGAGGTCCGAGCAAAGCAAAAAGAGATGATCAAAGAGAAGACGGCCATTACTTGTAATATTGAATGGGAGGTAAGTGGTAGCCGAGCTGAAGGTCAGAAAATGACAAATCGGGGAATTCGTTTAACAGCAAGGGCTTTCAATAATGAGTGTGATGCTGCAATTGCTAACGTATCCTGGAATAATATTGAGCGAATGGAAAAGCGAATTGTTAAAGCGTACGAAGCCATTAACAAAATGAATGAGACCAATAAAATTTTTATATCTCCCTATTATTTGCAGCTAAAACTTGATGAACTACGCTTGGCGTTTGAGTATAAAGAAAAACGTCAAATAGAAAAAGAAGAACAGGCTGAGCTGCGTAGATTAGAGCGTGAGGAAGAACAGCTTAGAAAAGAAGCTGAAAGAGCATTAGCAGAAGAGAAAAAGCTTGAGGTTCTGTTAGATAAGGTACAAGAAAAAGCACTACATTCTGAGGGTCCTGAGCTTGAAAGACTACAAGCAGAAATTGCTAAACTGGGTGATGAGCTCAAGGAAATGCAAAGAAAGCATGATAGAGTTAAAGCCATGGCAGAACAAACCAAACTTGGTTATGTGTATGTCATTTCTAATATTGGTTCTTTTGGTGAAAATGTCTATAAAATTGGAATGACCAGAAGGCTTGAACCAATGGATAGGGTTAAAGAGCTGGGCGATGCAAGTGTGCCATTCTATTTTGATGTACATGCCATGATTTTTAGTGAAGATGCACCAAGCTTAGAAGCTCAAATCCAGCGAGAGTTTGCTGACAGAAGGTTAAATTTAGTCAACTATCGAAAAGAGTACTTCAACGTTACATTGGAGGAAATTAAGCAGAAAGTTTGGGAATTAAAGCCTGATGTTGAGTTTATTGATAAAGTAGAAGCAAGAGAGTTTAAAGAATCTGAAGAGATAAGAGCTATACGAAATACCACTGCTATAGAAGATGAAATGCCTGAGGAAATCTAGGAACATAATAGTAATAAAAAACACCAGCTAAATAAGCTGGTGTTTTTTATTGTGGCAACAGTAAAACTTTAATTATCCGTGTTTTAGCTGACGAGGACGGAAGCCTGATGCCAATAACACTACGGCGTATACGATTGCGCCCACGGCACAGATTAGAAGTAAAGCAAAGACGCGATGCCACTGCGTATCATGAGTCGGGAAGTAAGGAAGCATCATGTATAATGCCGCCACCATTACTGCGCTGGAAATACCAAACTGAGCGAACAGTTTTTTCCACTGCGGACCGAAGCGAAATAAGTCACGCTTGTGCAGTAGATAGTACAATAAGCCAGCGTTAACGAATGAAGCGGCAGTGGTTGCTAAAGCCAATCCGCCATGTAGTGGCAGCTTAAAATAGTAGAAAATACCCACAAAAATTAAGCTAAATATCATGTTGGCTATGACGGTAATAATACCTATTTTAACTGGGGTCTTGGTATCTTGACGGGCAAAGAAAGCAGGAGCAAAAATCTTAATCAGCATAAAGCCCAAGATGCCTCCAGCCATGCTACGTAGTGCAAAGCCACTCATATTTGCGTCTCGAAGCGCGAACTCTCCACGCATAAATAAAGTCTGCATTAGTACATCAGATAGCACAAAAAGCGCACAAGCCGCAGGCATACCCACAACAATAATTAATCTTGCTGCCCAGTCTAAAGTCTTACGGAAGCTGACATCATCTTTTTTGGCTTCACTGGTGGATAAGCTAGGCAAGATAACAGTACCGATTGCTACCCCAATTAGACCCAAAGGCAGCTCAGTTAAACGCTCTGCTGCATATAACCAAGATACTGAACCGGTTATCATTAACGAGGCCAGAACGGTATTTAACAGTAGGTTGATTTGGGTAACGGATACTCCAAAAATGGCAGGCAACATCAGCTTTAGGATACGACGTACCCCTTCGTGCTGAAAATCGATTTTTGGTTTAACCAGCAGTTTTTGCATATAAAGCTGGGGTAGCTGAATAAAGAACTGTAATAGACCTGCTATAGCAACGGCGTAACCCAGTGCCATAATAGGTTTATCAAACATAGGCGCAAAAATTAAGGCCCCAGCAATCATACTTAGGTTAAGTAGAACGGGAGCCACTGCAGGGGCAGCAAAACGGCCATAGCTTTGCAAAATACTACCGGCAAAAGCGGTCATCGAAATGAATAATAAGTAGGGGAAAGTTAACCGTAGCAGCTCAGTTGCCGTGTTAAACTTCTCAGGATCATCTGAAAATCCTGGGGCAAATAAGGTAATGACCCAAGGGGAGGCTAACATTACTACGACCGTTAGCATTGATAAAATCATTAGCAAGGCACCTGAAGTGCGGCTAATTAAAATCTGTACTTCTTGCAGGGTGAAACGCTCCTTGTATTCAGACAAGACAGGAACGAATGCTTGGCTAAAGGCCCCTTCAGCAAAAAGGCGACGCAGGAAGTTGGGTATCTTGAAGGCGACTAGGAAAGCGTCCATCAGACCGCCGGCACCAAACACACCCATCAACACCATATCACGTACAAGGCCTAATATACGTGAGAGCATGGTCATTGAGCTGACAATCATAGTCGAGCGAAACAGTTTACTTTTTGCCATGTAATCTCAATACCTGTGTATATTAAAATATTTTTAATGTGGTTTTTAAGGTTTCAAAAAAACTGGCAAATTATAGCATTATCTAGATAAGATAACGGGACTGGCCAGTGAAATTGTGATGGAAAGTAGCACTTATATGAATTTATAACTGCGATAAATAATCTGTAGTTTAAACTGAGAGCTAATACTTAAATAGCAAAGGAATGGATAATGACTAACACAACTCCCTCAATGCTGACGAATGAACAAGATAAAGCCTCTCTTAAAAAGTCGAGTGGACTTTGGGGGATGCCCCGCAGTTGGCTTTTTGTTCCAGCGACTAGGCCAGAGCGTTTTGATAAAGCGGTTAATAGTGGGGCTGATGCCGTCATTATCGACTTAGAAGATGCGGTAGAGTCAGCAGATAAGCCTCAAGCCCGAGATCATATCGCACAGTATGTGGCACAATCTAATAACGATAGAATTAAGCCTACTGCTAAAGATGAAAACGTAAGGGCTAGTGGTTTATGGTTGCGACTTAATAATGATGCGCATCTAGCGGAGGACTTGGCATTATGTGAGTCATTGGCTAGTTATGATGTTATTGAGGGGATTGTATTACCCAAAGTAACTAAGGCTGCACAAATTGAGTCCGTGTTTCAGTCCTTAAAGTTACCTGTAGTGGCTCAGATAGAATCAGCTGTAGGAATCAGTCAGCTAGACGCCATTGCCCAAACTGAGGGATTGATGGCGCTTAGTTATGGCCGGTTGGACATCAGTAATGAGCTTGATTTAACAGGGGGCTCAAAAGCAGAGCAAGATTTTTTTATACAACTACGGATTCAGATGCGTCTGATAAGTAAGGTCTATAAACTTTCAGCGCCGATAGAAAGTATTTATGCTGACTTTAAGGATACAGCGGCGATGGAGGCAACCGCAGGCTATGCCTCTGATTTAGGATTTTCAGGGATGCTATGTATCCATCCGCTTCAGGTAGATATTGCTAACCGTGCTTTTAAAGCCAGTGAGAGTCAGCTGGCTTTTGCCAAAAAAGTGATTGAGCATTATCAACAAACCGGTGACAGTATTTTTGCCATTGAGGGGGTAATGGTTGATTTGCCAGTTATTTTGCAGTGTCAAAGGCTATTACAACAAGCCTAAAGTAACCTTATTAATCTACTAAAAGCGGGGCATGACCTTAGGTTTATGCAGTAATTTGGCTAACCAGGTCGCGTAACTTATCCCATTCAAAAAAATCACCAGGATCAGTTTTGCGTCCTGGAGCAATATCACTATGTCCTGTTAAATGGCGACGTGTCTTGGGATATGCTTGATATATAGCAGCGATCACATTAGACAAAGCCGTGTATTGCTGCTCAGTAAAAGGTTGGTAGTCGGAGCCTTCTAGCTCAATTCCAATACTATAGTCATTGCATTCAGGATTGCCAAGATAACTTGAGCGGCCGGCATGCCAAGCTCTGTCTTCAAAATTTACCAACTGAGTGACTTCGCCACTACGCTCAATAAACAGGTGAGCGGACACCTCCATACCTTCAATGGTTTTGAAGTAGGGATGCGCCTCCCAGTCCAAAGTGTTGGTAAAAAAGGCTTTGACATAATGCAGCCCACTGGCATCTGTCTTTTCAAACTCATCAGGAGGCAAACTGATATTGTGAATTACGATAGTACTGATATCAGTCTCTTCTGGACGAGCATTAAAGTTGGGAGAGGTCAGCCAAGTCGCTTGGGTTAAGCGCCCTGATTGAATGCTTAATGGTTCAGGATTGGGAGCTGTTTCAGATTTGGAAATTGTTTTTTTCATAAGTCATTATTTTATAAAAAGAAAGAAATGGGGCAGCTATATTTGCTGTCATAAGCGGTATTAAGCAGTCTAATATAGGTCGTAGTCAATGGCTTTAAATGGGGGGCGTGTTATCATAAAGTCATTAGGCGACATTAGCTTGAGCCTGTTCATTATACGCAATTAATAATAGGGTAAACCATGTTATCTGACAAATCTGCTGTAATCCCAAAAACAGCCTGGTATGGCGTGAAAAAAACCGCCAATTATTTGGCCACGGCTAGCGTAATGGCCAGCTTAGGCTTAGGGGTATCTGCTTATGCTCAAACGCCTGAGGCTGCGCAAAGCACAGAGGCTAATAGTAGCACTCTTCAATCAAACATAAGTACTGATAAAGGGGTGGCGGCTACTGATCAGGATCAATTAAAACAGCAGCTGATCGCCTTGGCGACACAAAAAAAACTGGCCAATCATCGCAGTTGGCTACGACTGCATTATTATCAAGAAACGGGTCATAAAAAACAGGGGCAAAGCCTGTCATCAGCCTATAAAAGTAAAATTAGCAATCCAGATTTCTTTATTAGTAAGGAGGGGAAGAGCGATCCTCAAGCAGAGCTAGAGGCTTTTATTACAGCCACAATTGAGCAGGGTAAAGATGGTAATGACAGTGTGGCCTGCCGTTTTCCAGCGCGCACTTATTGGTTAAAACAACAGCTAGGTTTAGAGCAGGTAAAATTTGACTGTCCTGATTTTGACACTTGGCTCCAAAAGCTTGATCCTAAAAAGTTGTCAGTAGTCTTCGCAGAGGAATATCCTGATCGCCCCGTCTCAGCCTTTGGTCATACCCTAATGTTGATTGATTCGGCAGCAAGCCTTGCTGACCCCAAAGCCATTGATAAGGCTCATGCCCTTAATGATACCGTGGCTGGCAACCCAGATGACTCTTTTATAATGTATGCTGTTAATTCTGCATTTGGCGGCTATCCCAACGATATTACTATTGAGCCTTATCCACAGAAGTTGGCAGATTATCTACAACAAGACAACCGAGATGTTTGGACTTATGAGCTGAAGCTAACGGATGCAGAAGTTGAGCAAATTATGCGTCACGTGTATGAGACCAAAGACTTAGAGCTGCCTTACTACTTTACGCTTGATAACTGTGCCTCGGAGATATTGCGTTATATTGATGTGGTCCGTCCTGAAGGTAATTTGCTTGACGAGTTTACTTTAGCCGTGGTGCCCTCAGATGTGATCCGTCTGCTACAAAAAGAAGGCTTAATTAATCAACAAAGCTATTTTCCTGCTGATGCTACTTTAGCGCAGGCGAAGCTCAATAACCCGCAACTAACGGATTTACCCAGCAGTAGTATTGATGCCAATCATCAGTTGGTTCCCACTCAATTAACCCCAGTTGATAATAACCCGCTAAATGCTCATTCATTGCAGCGCGTTATGGTGGGTGCTGGCGCCCAAGATGATACCGGCTATTTAAGCTTGGCTTATCGTGGAGGCTTTAACGGGCCACTAGACCGTCCCAGTGGCTATCCGCAAAACTTCCATCTAGAGGCAGGGGTAGTTGAACTAAGAGCTTATGGTGATGATGAAAAAGACAAAGGCAACCATAATCGGCTTGAACTTCAAGAGCTGACCGTACTTCGAGGACGTTCCTTTAATCCCATAAATACCGCACGAAAAGGTGACTCATTATTATCGAGTTGGGGAGTTAACCTACAGGCCATTCAAGTCAAAGATGGTTCACAAATGAACAATGATACTCGTAATTCAGATCCAGATAGTAGCCACTTGGTAGGTAGCTTTGGTTATGAAAAAGGGATATCAGCCGCCTTTGGTAATCCTGAAGCAGGTTCAGGACAATTGCCGCCACATTTATGTTATGCCTTTGGTAACGGCTTGGCACAAGTAGGTAAGGGGCTAAGTAAAGGTTACCGAGTCGGTGCTGGCGTGAACCTAGGATGCCGTTATCAGTTGAACCGTGATGCTCGATTAATAGGCGAGGTTGAGGTGCCTTATTGGTATCATGGTAGCTCTGATAATGACCAAATAAAAAGCAGTTATTGGCAACCCGTCTTGAGTCTAGGCGCGCAATATGACTTAGAGAAAAACAAAGCCATTCGGATAAAGGGCAGTTATCAGCTCCAAGATAAAATTAATGGTCGTGAAGATGTGCAGCTGGCCTATGTGACCTATTTTTAAAGCGACGTCTCCATTTTAGGAGGCATGCTTTTGCTTACTTTTTTAAAGATAGGCATAGGCAGTGACACGTAGTAGTATAAAGTCTACCTATATGGAAGTGATTACTATGACCCAAACTATGCCCTCTAATAGCCAAGCTAAGAGTGATAATGAGTCATTACTAGCAGAGACTCTCTCTGTTTATGACTTTTTAGCGGGAATAAGTCAACTTAGCATACTTGGGGTGGTAGAGACCACCGCTCTTGTCGAGGCGATACACCGTGAAATCGTCCTGCGTCCTATTGGACTGCTAAACCATAAATATGGAGACTTTTGGCGTCACAGTATTAGCAGTCGAGTCTATGGCATGGTCAGAGGCATCACCTTGTTGGTGGGTCAAGGCTTGGCTTTTGCTATGCATAAATCCAACCATTTTCTGGGTCCTAAAACTAAGCAGCCCTTGCCAAATAGTTTACATCAATTGGTCGATGTTCTTAACGGGGTTATGGGCGATCATTTAGAGAATAAAAAAAACCCGCTTGCCTTGCCAATGATGCTTTATAGCAGTGAAGGCCAACCTATAGCCAAATCAAATCGGGCGAGTCAAACCCAAGTTTTGTCAGGAAAAGTGGTTATTATTCTGCATGGCCTATGCATGGGTTATGTCAATTGGCAACCGACTAATGAGCAGGGGTTAGGTCAGAGAATTGCAAAGGCGCAACCTGAGACTAGCGTGCTTTATCTTAATTATAATACCGGACGACGCATCTCAACCAATGGCCGTGAATTCTCAGCGTTATTACAGCAATTAACCGTTGCCCATCCAGACATTAGTGAAATTACTTTAATCGGTCATAGTATGGGCGGCTTGGTATCGCGTAGTGCCCTTTATTATGGAGAACAAGCCCAACAGCCGTGGGTAAAGAAAACCAAAAAGTTAATCACTTTAGGCACACCACATCATGGTGCGGTACTTGAGCGCATTGGCAACACTGTTCAGCAAACCATTAGCAAACTGCCTTTTGCCGGATCCTTAGGTAAACTCGGAGATATACGCAGTACGGGTATTATAGATTTGCGTCATGGCAGTATCCGTGATGAAGATTGGCAGTCGCTCGCTACACGCAGTGTGTTGCCAGACAGTGAGCGTCACTTCACGCCTTTACCTGAGCATATAGCGGCATATTTTTTGGCAGCAAGTTTGAGTGAAGAAGGAGATACTTCTAAAGTAAATTATTTGCTAGGAGATGGCTTGGTTAATATCCATTCGGCTTTGGGTGAGCATATAGGCGATCATAGCTTGGATGTGCCCGAGGAGCACAAAGCAGTGTTCTATGGCATTGGCCATCTGGCTTTGCTTAGCGATAAACGGGTTTTAGATCAGACAATTAACTGGCTACAAGAACCGTTATAAAGTTAAGTAGCAGTCAAAATATGACACCCTCTAATTGTGTTATCCTTTAATACAGTTAAAACCGAGTTTTAGAAAAACAAGATATTATGGTAAGGATAAAAATAATGAGTCAGTCTGCAGCGATAACTTCCTCTTCTCCCAAAAAATCTAATTACTTAATCATCGGACAAGGTGATATAGGACTTGAAGTGACCAATACCCTAACGAAAGCGCAAAAGCCAGTGACTGGCTTGGCAAGAAGGGAACGTCACGAATATGATTTGGATAATCAAGCCCAGTTTCTACAAGCCGATGCGCTAAAGTTGACTGCAGAGCAGATTCAAGATTTTACTCATATTGCAATAATAGTGGCCCCTAATAATTATGATGCTAAGAATTATAAAAATACTTATTTGGGAATCGCGCAGCACATTGCCGAATTACAAAGCCAATTACCACAACTCACAAGGGTGGTATTTATCTCATCCACTGGGGTCTATGGTCAAGAGGAGGGGCAGTGGATAGACGAAACTGTTGAGCCACAATTTCCCAAAAGGGAAGCTTCTCAATATATCCTACAAGCAGAGCAGGTATTACAGCAAGCTTATGGCGAGCGAGCGGTAATTATCCGTCCTAGTGGTATCTATGGCGAGCAGCGATTGATGCGGGTGAGTAAAGCAAAAGAGCAGCAAAAAGAGCCCATGCCTCTATCTGACTGGACCAATCGAATTATGGACAGCGATTTGGTTAATATCATTGTGCAAGTGCTGATGCTAGATAAGAACGATGGCTTAAAGCCGGTATACTTAGCCACAGACTATGCGCCTGTGACCTCCTTTGAAATAACCACTTGGTTGGCTGAGCAATTAAATAGTACTGCACCGATTGCCAAACCTGATACCGATGGCCATAACCTCAGTGGTAAGCGCCTGCATAGTAATATTCCCCGTGACTGGTTACAATTTCCCGATTGGCAAAGTGGCTATATGCATATTTTAAAATCAATCTAAATAGAGATAGCGGGCAGTGAGATAACAGCTTATTTTTTTTATAGACTCCGAGGGCTGTGATTTTCAATATCCCGTTGTCTAAAAAGCACGTATTATAGTCGGGAAATATATATAATATTAAAGAGGGTAATTTGCGAACGGACAGTTTCAAATATACTGATAACGAAGACTTAATCGCTCAGTCTTTATTACAAAATCAAATTGAGTATTCCGGAATGAGACATCCTAATTTTCAATCATCTATGGCGACTTTAAATCCTGATCGCCCTCTGACTGATATCCCCGAGCCTGCCCCCCGCTATCAACAAAGCTTAGGTAAGTTGTTGTCGATGTATGATGTTTCTACTAAAGAAAAAAAGGTCGATGAAGCCTCAATGTGGGCTCTCATTGCCTCTCCTGAGCTTGCTTCACATTTAGATCTATTGCAGTTGGGCGGTTTAATTAATCTGCCCAATCAGTTCTTTGAGCCTAAATCTAATAGTGAGTCAAAGATTTTAACTCCTTTGACTCAGATGTCCTTATTGGATCTATCTGATATCTATCAGGTTTGTGCTAAATATCCAACTTTGACTCGCTATGGCTTTAAAAGTAGTAGTGACAAAAGGAGTAGTGACTCTCAAAAATTAATTAGCACTAAGCCGGCAATAACCGATACTAGTATTAGTAGCTTATTTTCAGCCATGCCAGAGATGATCAATGATTTATTTGCGCCTAGCTGGGAAGCTATCTTATATCCTGAGCGCTTCGATAATGAAGTTGATAGTCTAACTACGGATATTTTGGCCTGTAGTGCCGCTGTACACATCCTAAAACAGTGCCAGCCACGTCAGAGTATTAATCGTAATTTAACCGCCAAGCAGATATGCCAGCATATGCGCAGCTACGTTTTAAGCCAATGTAATGAGTACCCCCAGTTTGAAAAACAGTATCGACAAATTAGATTGTTCGAGGGCCATGTTGTGGTGGCTGCAAGCTATCTAGGTTTTGATGTGGTTCATGCCAGTAAGCACTCGTCAGCTTCTACTGTGAATAATAAGGGAGAGACTAGTGGCAATTTAGGCCAAGCCATCTATATTAATGTCTCCACTCAATCCTCATTATTTATTCGATACCCCAACCTCAGTAGCTATTATATTAATGGTTGGTCTTAACTCCTTTCAGGGCAATCGCACTATAAAACCCTACCGAATAGAACCTGCTCACGATAATCAAGATTTTGAGAAGCCCTAATACGGCGTCGTTTCACTGACAGTTTAG
>NZ_FUGE01000159.1 GCF_900162825.1 Psychrobacter piechaudii | reverse complement strand
GATGCAGGATGGTTTGAGCTTAAACGACAACTGGAATATAAATGCAAGTATGCAGGTTGTCAGCTTGAGATCGTAAATGAGAGTTACACTACCCAAACTTGCTCGTGCTGCCATAAAATAAGTGACAGTAGTCCGAAAGGTAGAGCAGGTTTGCGAATAAGAGGATGGACTTGTGCTGAGTGTGGCACATGGCATGATAGAGATATCAATGCTGCTAAGAACATCCTTGCGGTCGGGCTTGGCCGTCTAGCTGTAGGAATCCCCTCGGTTTAGCGAGAGGAGGAGGTCAAGTGAATAGTAAGATAGGCGCTATAATGGCCTGATAGTTAATTGTTTTTCAGCTGCATTTGATAAGAGCGACCTTTAGGTCGCTTTTTTTTATGGAATTATTACTCAAAACTCTAAACAATAAGGGCTAGATTCTAAGTTACATTAAAGACTTAATTCAAAAGTTAAGTATTTAAATAAATGCTAAAAGTAGCAATGCTTCAACATTAATAAACCAAGGATAGGTCATCAATGAGTACTCAGTCAGTTGTTAATAAAGAAAGTCATTCAACAGTTAAAATGCTAACCAAGGCTGGAATGCTAGCGGCTTCAGTGGCATTAGTAACGGGCTGCGTGTGGAAACCAGATTTAGCCCCAACTCAGCTGCAACATTGGGAATTGCCCACAAGCTCTTACGTGGATTTAGAGGGATTAAAAGTTCATGTGGCGCAGTCAGACTTATGTCAGGCGCAAGATAAGACAGGTAAAGAGAACAGCAAGCCGGAAAACATTGTCCTAATTCATGGTACATCTGCCAGCTTACACACTTGGAATGGCTGGGTGTCGGAGCTTGATAAAGACTATTGTGTAGTACGCATGGACTTGCCTGCCTTTGGTCTAACCGGACCCTATGCCAATTCTAGTAAACGCTATACTATGGGTAATTATGTTGATACGGTTATTGGTGTGATGGACCAAATGAAAATTGGTGAAGCAACGATTGCGGGCAACTCGCTGGGTGGCGGAATTGCTTGGCTAACTACTTTGCGACACCCTGATAGAATTAATCGTCTTATTTTAGTAGACGCATCAGGCTTTCCTTTTACACCAAAACACATCCCAGTGGGTTTTAAACTGGCGCAGTATCCCATTTTGGACCCTTTAGTATCAAAAGTATTACCCAAAAGTTTGGTCCGTAAAAGTGTTGAGAGCGTTTACGCTGATGACTCTAAAGTGAGTGATGAGCTGGTAAATAGATATTATGAGTTAACCAGACGTGAGGGGAACCGTAAAGCCTTAACTCAACGCATGCGTGAATCATTCGCTGGAAATGAGGTGGCGCAAATCGGCAACATAAAACAGCCGACGCTTATCCTTTGGGGAGCAAAAGATGATTTAATCCCAATAGATAATGCGTATAAATTTAAGGAAGCCATACCAAACAGTCAATTGGTTATATTTGATAATCTAGGTCATGTGCCCCATGAAGAGGACCCTAAAGCCACTGTAGCTGTCGTAAAACAGTTCTTACAGCAGTCAAAATAGACCAAGCAATAACTTGTTTAATTCTTCATTAGGATACGATATGCCAACATTATTTATGGTCCAACTGGGAGCTCGGCCTAAAGGGCGTTTAATCGAGCAACACGATATTTTCTTTGGAGTGGGCGAGAAATTGAGCGCTCTTATTCCTGCTATCAATACCCATTGGCCAGAGGTCAAAAATAAGTGGCATATTGATTCTTACCAAGCGGTAACTCACGTAATCGGTGTAGACGAGAAATATTATAAAATATCTTGGAGAGCCGATGAGCACACGGACCACACTCAAAATCAAGAAGCACAGCCGCAAGAATCGCCTAAGTTGTATTTTATTAATCTAGGGGGTTACCAGCAGGGTAGTATTGAAGAATTTCATCATAAGTTATTGGTTGTTGCGCCTACAGAGTCAGCGGCCAAAGCCTATGCCCGAAAGACAAAGTTTTATAAAGACTTTAGTTACAGCGATAAAGAGACCCCCTTTAATGGCGCCTCACACATTGATGATAAACTTTGTGTAGATGTCGATGAAATTTATGATGTGTCAGGTCTGATTTCCTTAGGAAGGTTGTTTATAGAGGCCTTGGCTGAAGATATTGAACCAGTCGAGGATAAGGCCTATGTTGGTTATCTCAGTATCAAAAAGCTCCAAGCTTTGGGTTTATAGGCTCGTGAGCCAACTTCTAAGCAATGAAATACACAGTTAATTGAGCTGAGTTATCTCTTAAAAACTTGATAACTGCTTGTAAACCCTCATAAACCTCTAATGCAGGGTCACTTATTTCGCTATAATAAATAGCCTAAGCTAGAATTTGTGACCCTTGTTGCTTAATTTCATATCAAATTCTTATTAAAATCCTGATTGATAGGTTTTTATCTTTTATAACTGTTTTAATGCTAGTTATCACAGTTAGAGCTTCCTTAACTATAATATCTCTAATAAAGCCAAAATATATATGACTAAAGACAGTAATGACATTCATACAGCATCAGAAGTTGCTGTCACTGCCTCCAATAATCTGCAAACGGCAAAACAAATCGGCGAGTTGCCAGTATTGGCCAAAGACCGTCATTTTTTAAATCGCTTACAGCGTGAGCTAAGCCGTCCTGCAAAAAATACCAATCCCAAAGCTTTGGCGGAAAAACAAGCTACCTTTGATAAAATTAAGTCAAGCTCGCAGCAAGTGGTTCAAGAGCGTATGGACAGTATGCGTGCTAATTTGGCAGAAACATTAAATGAAGAATTGCCAGTCAGTAAACGTAGCGAAGATATCATTCAAGCGATTCATGATCATCAGGTTATTATTGTGGCGGGTGAAACTGGCTCGGGTAAAACCACGCAATTACCAAAGCTTGCGATGCTGGCAGGTCGTGGTATTACCGGTCAAATTGGTCATACCCAGCCCAGACGATTGGCAGCACGTAGTGTGGCCAACCGTATTGCTGAAGAATTGGGCGAGCCACTAGGGGAAACGGTCAGTTTCAAAATCCGCTTTAATGAGCAGGGTACAGTCAAATCTGTCGTTAAATTAATGACAGACGGTATTTTATTGGCTGAACTGGGTCATGATCGCTTTTTAAGTAAATATGACACCATCATTATTGATGAGGCGCATGAACGAAGTCTAAACATTGACTTTATTATGGGCTATCTAAAGCAGCTGCTACCCAAACGTCCTGATTTAAAAGTTATTATCACTTCAGCGACCCTTGATACGGGCCGCTTCAGTGAGTATTTTGCCCAGTATGATAAAGCCAAAAAGCGCATGGTGCCTGCACCGGTTATCGATGTGGAGGGTCGGGGCTATCCGGTTGAGGTTCGATATCGTCCTTTAACAGACACGCCGGTGACCAGCTCTGATGATGACAGCTTTGATGACTTTGAAGATAATTTACCGCGCGCTTTAGTAGCGGCAGTAGAAGAGTGCTTTGAAGATGCTACCGCCAAAGGTCATCCTGAGCATGCAGATATCTTAGTATTTGCAGCCACCGAGGCTGAAATTAGAGAGATGCAAGAGGTATTGGTTGCGCATGGGCCACGCCATACCGAAGTATTGCCTTTATTTGCGCGTCAGACTTATGCTGAACAGCAGCGAATTTTTCAGCCCTCAGGTCGTGGCAGACGTATTGTTATTGCTACTAACGTTGCAGAGACGGCGCTAACCGTTCCTGGTATCCGCTACGTTATTGATTTAGGCTTCGCCCGTATTTCACGCTATTCCTATCGCTCGCGAGTGCAACGTTTACCGATTGAAGCCATCTCGCAAGCCGCGGCAAACCAACGTAAAGGCCGCTGTGGTCGTGTGGCTCCTGGTGTTTGTATTCGACTATATTCAGAAGAAGATTTTGAAAGTCGTCCAGAATACACTGAACCTGAGATTCTACGTACCAACTTAGCGTCTGTTATCTTGCAAATGGCGAGCCTCCGCTTGGGTACGGTTGAGAATTTTGATTTTATTGAGCCACCCGATAGCCGTTTGGTGAAAGATGGGCGCAAGCTACTTGATGAATTGGGTGCAATCGCTCCCAAAAATCCGAATAGCAAAAAAACCCTATCGAAACAAACTTTAAACGAAGTCAAGCTGACCCGTATTGGTCAAAAAATGGCACGTATGCCGATTGACCCAAGGCTGGCGCGTATGTTGGTGGCCGGTAGTGATTTTGATTGTATGCTAGAGATGCTGATTATCGTTGCAGCTTTGGCCGTGCAAGACCCCCGTGAGCGTCCTGCAGAAAAGCGGGCTCAAGCAGACCAAAAACACGCCATCTTCCGTCAAGAAGATTCTGATTTCTTATTTTATTTAAGTTTATGGAACGCCTTATATGGCGGTGGTAGCAACAAGCTGAGTAACAGTCAGCGCAAGTCATTTGCTAAAAAGCATTATTTAAGCTTCCCGCGTTTACGTGAATGGGAGAAGACTTACCGTCAGCTTGAGCAGATGGTCACTGATCTTAAGCTATTGACCGACTCTGGTACCGAACGTAAAGACAAACCTGAATCTCAAAATGGCAAGAATAAAGGAAAAGCCAATCCAGCCGCTAAAGTAGCCAAGCGTGTTGCTAGTGATTTAATTGTTGATAAGGCTAGTGATAATGAGATCGATCAAGAGCAGCGTGCGGTTAAATATGCCAATCTGCATCGTGCCTTGTTGACGGGGCTATTATCAGTGATTGCTCATAAAACGGATCAACGCGGGGAGTACTTAGCCGCTCGCCAGCAAAAAGCGAAAATATTTCCAGCCAGCACTGTATTTAAGCAAGCGCCTGCTTGGGTAATGGCCTTTGAAATAGTAGAAACCTCGCAAGTATTTATGCGGACTGTGGCTAAGATTGAGCCAGAATGGATTATTTCTGCGGGTGGTAACTTACTTAAATACCATTACTTTGAACCACATTGGTCGAAGAAGACAGGGCGTGTCCGTGCTTATGCTCAAATTAGTTTGTTTGGACTGGTTGTCGTTGCTAAACAGCTGACCAATTACGAGCAGATCAACCTAGAAGAGTCACGTGAAATCTTCCTACGTGATGGTCTGGTTACTGGTAATCTGGGTCGTCAAGCGCCATTCTTACAGCACAATATGGATAAAATCGCAGACGTAGAGCGCATCGAAGACAAGTTGCGTCGCCGTGATTTATTGGTTGATGAAGAAGATCTTTATCAATTTTATGAGCGTAAAATCCCTGAGCATATTGCCAGTCGTAAAGCGTTTGAAGATTGGCGAGCGGAAGTTGAAAAAGAAGATCCTAAGTTCTTGTTCTTCACTGATGAAGATGTATTAAAAGAAGCCGCACCAACCACAGGCGAGTTCCCTGAGGTTTGGCAACTGGGTGATCTTAAGTTGCCGCTTAAATATGTGTTTGACCCGGCATCAGAAGATGATGGGGTAACCATTCGTGTGCCGCTAGCTGCTTTGCCGCAGCTTGATGCCATTGAGCTACTATGGGGGGTACCAGGTTGGCGTTATGAGCTGGTGTTGCAACTTCTTAAGTCATTGCCGAAAGACATTCGCCGCAAAATTGTTCCCATTCCAAATACTGCCGATGATTTGTTTGGTGAATTACAAGAAAATCACCAAGCAGGCTTGCTAAATCAGTTGTGCCAAGCCTTACAGCGCCGCGGTGTGGTCGGGGTGAAACCAGAAGATTTTAACCCTGCAAGCATCGACCGTTATCTACAGCCACAGATTTGTGTGGTCGATGATAAAAAACGGGTTATCGAAAAAGGACGTGATTTAAAGGCACTACAACAACGTCATGCCAGCGAGACCAGTCAAGCAGTATCAAAAGGCGGGGATTCGCAAGGGGTACATACCGATTTCCCTGAGCACTATAGATTCAGTAAAAATCGTCACAGTGCTGGTATTGTGATGAAAGAGTTTTCTGCATTAGTAGCTGACGAAGCAGGCGAGGCCGTGACCATTCATCAATTTACCGATGTCACTGCTGCACTTAAAGCACATCGCAAAGGCGTATTGACTCTTCTTCGAACTAAGTTAGGGGCCAAACAAAAGCAATTAACCAGCCAGATAGATAAAACCTTTAAGCTAGCATTTGCGCCTTTGGGTGATATGGATAAGCTAAAGACCATTGTCGTCGATGCTACCTTAGATGCTGCTTTAGAGGTTCATGCGCCTAAATTTAAGAACCATGACGAAGAGCTTTCAGACAATGCTGATGATGTGGCCTATAGGCTTGCTGAGCAGTTGCCACTAGATGATACTGAGTTTGAACAAACCGCAAAAGCTGTACTCGGTCAGTTTTTACTTGAAGGCCAGACCGTTCTTAAGTTGCTAAAAGAGGTATATACCCGTTGGCAACGTATTCGTCGCAGTTTGTTGATGTTAGATCGTGAGATATTTGGTGAGTCTATCGATGATATCGAAGATCAACTCGATGACTTGCATCTATCAGACTTCGTGTATCGTATGGATTATGAGCATTGGCAACAGTATCCTCGTTATCTTGAGGCCTTAGAGATTCGTCTTGAACGCCTAGAGCACAATCTAGATGGTGACTTAGATGCGGTATATGAGCTTGATACTCATATGGAGCGTTTGGCAGGACGTGCCGATGACGAGACCATTAGTGAGTATCGCTGGCTAGTAGAAGAATTTCGTATACAGCTGTTTGCTCAGCCTATGAAGACTCGCCAGGCTGTGTCGCAGAAGCGGCTTAATAAGATGTGGGAAAAGGTGAATGTACGTCGATAATTCTCATATATCAAGTGCTGGCGAATATTCTTTATTAAACCACTGTCAAAAATTATGAAAATCCAAGACAACGAAAATGATTTGATAAAACTGACAAACGACATAAAAGATTATTTAAATAAAAAAATTTAAATATAAGCCTACCCAGTATTGTCTATGAGATATTAGCGTTACAGCTTATTGATAGTATTGAACAGGAAGCTGCCATTAAAGCCCTTCTAGAAAGTAACATAGGCGAGCAGTATTGTGACCCTAAGTCAGAAGAGTATAATCCAATAAAAGCCATCATTTATCTTAAAGATAAAGATTATGATGAGGCTTGTTGGCTAAGTATCCTATTGATATATACCAATGATAGTGAACAAGCTGATTGGGCATTTATGCGTAAGCTATATGGGGGAGTGGGTTTAAACTTGAAGACAGCACTGACCTGGCAACAAGTTAATAAATCTTTTGATCAGCGTATGGCGCTATTAGAGCAACTGTCTTCGAGTTTAGCACTTAGTGATCCGAAGCCAAAATTTGGTCATCATCGTGCCTATGAATCTATAAATCAATTGCCGCTAGCGTTTAGCAGTTACATTGATTTTATTAATGAGCAGGGCGGTCATCAGGCATTATTTCGGCCTAAGGGAACAACACTAGATAAAACAGCTTATTTCCAGAAGTTATATGCTTTAATCCGCAAAAATGTTTATCGCTTCGGGCGCTTGACTACTTTTGAGTATTTGTGCTTGTTAGGAAAAATAGACTTAGCAGAGGTAGAGCCAGACAGTTGCTATATCGCTGAAGCTAGCGGACCTAAGCGTGGTGCTAAGCTGTTATTTGGTATGTTAGATGATGCTAAGCTCGATGAACATGCTATTGGCCTAGCAGATTATCTAAATGTCGGCTATCAGGAAATGGAAGCGGCGATATGTCACTGGCAAAAGTCTCCTAATCGTTATATAGCCCATTAATATCACTCTAAAGTTGATCTTTGTTAATAGAAAAAGCCCCATAAGTTAAAATTACGGGGCTTTTTCATGGTTAGATTTTGAGTTTAACTAATTGAATTAGCTAAGCTGAGTTGAAGTATTATCAAAGCTTTCGGGATGAACCTTATCTCCTAATATTTTATTGCCCACCACACCAGAGGTAATAGAGCCACTGACGTTCACTAAAGTACGCATCATATCAATAAGCGGTTCGATAGAGATTAATAAACCTGCCAGCTCTAACGGCATACCTAAGGTGGATAAGACAATAATCGCAGCAAAAGTTGCCCCACCACCAACGCCTGCCACACCGAATGAGGCAATCATTGAGACACCCACAACTGAGGCGATAAAGCCGACAGACCAGGGATCGATCCCCATGGTTGGTGCAATCATCATGGCCAACATAGCAGGGTAGACACCGGCACAGCCATTTTGGCCAATGGTTGACCCAAAGGATGCTGAGAAGTTAGCTATAGGTTTGGCAATGCCTAATTTATTTACCTGAGCATCGATACTTAAAGGAATCGTTGCTGCTGAACTGCGAGAGGTGAAGGCAAAAGTTAATACTGGCGCAATCTTCTTAAAGTGTTCAATAGGCGATCTGCCGGTTAGCATGATAATGAAGGCGTGGACAATTAGCATGATAAATAAGGCCACATAAGACGCCACTAAGAACTTAGCCAACTGCCAAATAGCATCCGCATCCGTAGTAACAATAACCTTAATCATTAACGCTAAGATACCGTATGGAGTAAGGCGAATAATGAAACGTACTAAAGCCATAATCCAGCTTTGCAGAACATCAATACCGCGAATAATAATGGCCCCTTTTTCTGGGTCATTTTTATTAACCGTCAGTGCCGCAATTCCCATCAAACTGGCTACTACCACAGCCGAAATCATAGAGGTACTGGCAAGCTCAGCAAAAGTGCCCCCCATGCTGGTCGGAATGAAGCTTAATATCAGGCCTGGAATAGTAAGGTCAGCGACATCTCCACTACGCTCAATAATATTTTGACCACGCGCAATTTCCATCTCTCCAGCGACAATTGAGCTGGCATCTAAATGAAATAGATTAGCAATAATAGCACCATCTAAAGCAGCAATACCGGTTGTAATAAGTAGGGTGCTAATAATCCAAAAGCTCATTGAGCCAATCATGGAAGCTTTCTCAAGGCGAGCGATGGCTGCTAGTATCGAGATGAATACTAAAGGCATAGCAATCATTTTTAATAGATTCACATAGCCGTTACCAACGATATTTACCCAAGGTAAGAAGCTTTCAGTATCGACATTTAACGCCGATAAGATAAGCCCGTAGACTACTCCTAAAAATAACCCTAAAAATACACTACGACTCAGTGAGTCGCTCTGACGGTGATATCGCCATAATCCGTATAGCAAGGCTATAAATATGACTACCAGCAATAGTAATAGCATGAGGAACTCCGCGCAGAAAGAAAACGTACCATTATCCTGATTTTTAATAAAAGGTCTAACAGTTAATCTTCAACTAGTTATTCCTATTGGTTATAAGCAGAGTTACCTTAAGTTAGTTTTTAGAGTCAAATGACTGAATCAGATAAGTTAAATAAATGAGCCTGTTTTTACATTAAGTGCTTGACCCTATTTAAAAGTTATTTTAGAATCTGTATCACTGTACTAGAACAAAGAAACGATCTATTGAAAAGCTTATTGAAGACAGGGTGCATCTAATGATCGAAATTAAAAATAGCTATGGGTTACATGCGTCAACTTTACCTAACAAAGAGGGCTTATTTGGTGAGTTTGGCGGGAAAATTGCTCATCCTGAATTGGCCAAAGCTTTGGATGAGCTTGAGGCGGGTTTTCACGAGATTATCAAAGAAGATGATTTTATTGCTGAGATGAAACGACTGCGTGAGACCTATGTTGGTCGACCGAGTCCTATTTATCATGCTAAGCGTTTGTCAGCGCATTGCGGCGGTGCTCAGATTTATCTGAAACGTGAAGACTTAAACCACACTGGGGCACATAAGATAAACCACTGTTTGGGCGAAGTGCTGCTGGCAAAAAAACTCGGTAAGAAAAAAGTCATTGCAGAAACCGGCGCAGGGCAGCACGGGGTAGCACTGGCGACAGCTGCAGCATTAATGGGCTTAGAGTGTGAAATTCACATGGGGGTGGTAGATATTAAAAAAGAGCACCCTAATGTCAGTCGCATGAAGATTTTAGGCGGGAAACTGGTTCCTGTATCGCAAGGAGCAGGTACGCTAAAATAAGCCGTTGATAGTGCTTTTGAAGCCTACTTAAATGATATCGAAAATAGCATGTTTGCTATTGGTTCTGTAGTAGGACCCGCTCCTTATCCTGAGATGGTGGGTTATTTTCAGTCGGTCATCGGACATGAAGCACGGGAGCAGTTTTTGAAGGCAACTGGAAAATTGCCCAATAAAGTGGTGGCTTGTGTCGGCGGTGGTTCAAATGCCATGGGCATGTTCAGTGGCTTTATGGATGACGAAAGTGTAGAGAAAGTAGGGGTGGAGCCGGCAGGTTAAGGTTTAGATACGCCCAATCATGCGGCAACCATGAGCAAAGGGGTTAAAGGTGAGATTCAAGGCTTCAAGTGTTATGTCTTGCTAGATGAAAAAGGCGAGCCGGCTCCCGTCCACTCTATTGCTTCTGGTTTGGACTATCCTGGTGTTGGCCCTCAGCACTCGCATTTACGTGACAGTAATTTAGCCACTTATGAGGCAGTGACGGATAAAGAATGTCTAGACGCTTTTATGGCCTTATCACGTATGGAAGGAATTATTCCAGCACTAGAGTCTTCTCACGCTGTGGGCTATGCTATGAAAATCGCGAAAGATATGTCTAGCGATGAGGCAATTTTAGTGAACTTATCGGGTCGCGGAGATAAAGATATAGATTTTGTTTTAGATAAAGTGACGCTTTAATCTTTGCGATAACGAATATTAAGCGATAACCTGTCTTTCAAGTGATAGACTCTTATAGCCTGCCAGCAACACTGGTGGGCTATTTTAGTTAACCCTCTTTAGTTTATTGTCTTTAGACTCAAATTTTAGACTTAAAAGATTTCAGGAAAATTGAGGTAAAGAGTTTATCACCAGTCGCCGTAAAACCACCCACTTCAGGGCATAGGTATCTACACAAATTTACTAGCGGCATCAGCGAATTCACGTAGTTTGTCAGGGGGATAATGATTTACCAATTCGGTAAAATTAAGCCACTGGAACAATCCTGCCATCACAGCAGGTGCGGTTATTGGTTTGCTGCGTTTCATTTGTCGACCTGAGAGGCGCACTAAAAACAAAGCAAACTCTTGTGACTGTTTATCAGATGCTTGCATAATACGCCACACGAGCGTACAAGCCTGAGAGGCAATT
>NZ_FUGE01000269.1 GCF_900162825.1 Psychrobacter piechaudii | reverse complement strand
CACATGGCATGATAGAGATATCAATGCTGCTAAGAACATCCTCGCGGTCGGGCTTGACCGTCTAGCTGTAGGAATCCCCTCGGTTTAGCGAGGGGAGGAGGTCAATAATCCGTATCATACTTATAGCGACTACGTTACTTTATGCTATTATTTATCAAATTTTTCATAAATGAAGGTTATAATTTCTGAATGATTTAAAGCTTGTGCTCTCAATCAGAATTAGTCAGCAGAATTCCCTAACTTTAATAAATATGATGAGTGATCTCTTCGTATAACAAAATTCAAATAGGTTTAGTATGAGTCAAAATTCAATTTCAAACTCTCTACTTAATATTGTACTGGTATTTGCAGAGTCAGCCATTACGCTTGTTTTAAGATTCGACGCAAGCCTACGTAAAGCAGTCTATCCATTGGCTCAAAAAAATACTGTGGTCTGTGTCCGCAGTTACCTGCCCCACACTCAGTTTTATGCCACCTTCACCAATAAAGGCATTTTATTAGACAGCGAGCTTCCTCCATCTACTACAGAGCCTGACGTGGTCGTCAATGCTTATAGCCATCAGTTGATTAACTCTCTGGTTAGTAATGATGTGACTCAAATCAACAAGATCACCATGCGTGGTGGTACAGAAACGGTCAGTGAAGTTCGTAACTTTTTATCACAGTTAGGGATTGCCAGTCTTTTCCAAGGGATTATCAAAACAGTTAAAGGCAAAGGTAAAGAGACAGCTGAAGAAGCAAAAGAGCAAAACAAGCCAGACTATAAAGCCCGTATTGAAGAGCAGCAACAACAACTTAATGTTTTGAGTATGCGTAACCGTGAACTTGAGATTAGTTTAAAAGAAGCTCACAGCAAACAGAAAACAACGATGATTGCCCTTATTGTAGCTTCCTTAATTGCTATCGTTGCTGTCATTGGCTGGCTAAGCTAACCTACTGCATTTTCATTGTTAGTTATTGCCTTTTAATTATTAGTTATTGGTTTTATTCGGCAGGTATTAGGCTGAGCAGAAACTTGGCGTATTAACTCTCAACAGACTAAACCTCGTATTATGAACGATTTTTAATTGCCTTAATGGATACAGCCGTCTATTAAGGCTTTTTTTATGGTCTAATCCTATGATATGGCAATTAAATGCTAATAATAATCAAGTTAGCATTGAAAACTTGAACCCATGGTCTCAAATCAACTACCACACACTATTGCGAAGCCATAAACTATCGATAATTTACAGTCATAATTTGCTATAATATCGGCGTCTAAGATCCACAACTCTCTTACTGATTTAGGGTTAGCTATCTGTTGACAACTAATAAGTTAACTAGGTGATTAGTAATAAATTAACCTAGTTTATTTCGAGTATTACGGCAATAACCTCTCTATTACAATTAAGCCACTAATTAATCT
>NZ_FUGE01000167.1 GCF_900162825.1 Psychrobacter piechaudii | reverse complement strand
AAATCAGAGATAAAGCGATAGGACATGGCATGAAAGCGGTTATTCCTAGAAGAAAAAATACCAAACAACCTAACCCAGAGTTTGACAGTTACCTTTATAAATTACGCCATCTAGTTGAAAATATGTTCGCTCGATTAAAGCATTTTCGCAGTATAGCAACACGCTATGAAAAGCTAGCACGCAATTTTAAATCTATGCTTTACCTAGCCTATACTATTATTCACTGTAAGTTAAATTGAGGACACGCCCTAATAAACTAAAGTTTGGCCGGTTTCTTAGAAGCGGTAACCCACACCTAAATAGGTAATATAAGGGTCGATATCGATATTAGATTTGGCCTCGATTAGCTGATTCCCTTCCTTGTTTTTCACAGTAATGGTGGTGTCACTGTCTAGCTTGGCATAGCTAATTGAGCCCACAGCAAACCAGTTTTCGTCGAAGTCATAAGTGGCACCAACGTTAATAATAGGTGCCCAAGCACTGTCAGCTTCAACTTTAACGCGCATATCAGCAACGCCGGCAGCTTCATTCTTATCAATTTCTTCTTTTGAGCCCAATGCAGCTCCAGCTTGATTCTTTTGAATTAATTGTAAGCGGCCTGCTGCAGTTTGTAAATCTTGTTCAATACCTTTATTAAGTTCAATATCATCAAAATAGGCGTACATCACACCGGCACCCACATAAGGACGGAATTTATTCACTCCAGGCTTACCAAATTGGTATTGTACCAAGGCGGCTGGCAACCAAGCCCGAGCAGTGGAAGCCACTCCCCCTCCTTGAGTCATATCAGTTATTTGAATGTCATCTTTAATATTGAAATCACCAAGTATACCGGCAGCGAGACCTGAGGGACTGACTTTGCCTTGGAATGGGGCAATGACTTCACCTTTACCTAAGATATCAACTTTAGGCGGAATACCGGCTTTGAGTTCTACGCCCCAGTGATCATCTACATAATAAGTAAATAGCATCCCTATGGTATCAACAGTATCTGACTCAAGCCCAGTACCTGGAGTGGCAAAGCTTTGTAAGCCATTAATGGTTGTTTCACCAGAAAAATTTAAACCTAATGGTCCTATATTCGCTAAATCAGTGTCATCTCCTTTACCTCCGAGAAAACCTGCAGTATCTAGACCGTTCTTAATTTCTTGGACTCTAGCCTCACCTTGAGCGGGATCTATCACATTTTTTACAGCACCGACGGTAACGCTACCATTGTCAGCTTTTGTATCATCTTTAATAGCGGTGGTGTTTCTAACGGGAGTAGCTTTACCGGTGGGCTCGGCATGTAGCCAGCCAGCAGAGATTGAGTAACGCTTGAAACCATCATTACCTGATTTGAAATAATCAAAGGCGGCAGTGGCAGATTGACTTAATAAAATAGGCGCTGCTACAGCACACGCAATGGATAGGGTCTTTTTCATGATACATCCTTGTATAAAAGAAAATTACAATAGTAGTGATAATCAAACTGATTAATAGGATACTTAACGATAAGTACATTAGACAGGATAGGCTATGTTATAAAGGAAATTGTGAGTAGAAGCTTTATAAGAAATGGCGTAACTCTTATACAGCCAATACGTCTAACGTCCCTGTAGCTATCCTTTATTATTTGAAACAATTTTTTATATCAAGTCTGCTAACTTATTAATAAATGTTTCAATAATAATTTCATTCTAAAAAACTTAAAGCACATAGTCAATCTACAAATCCAAAATAACGGGTAAAGCTACTTATAGAAAAAATGCCTTATATACTTAAGCTTAGCAACAACTACCGGTTGTAAGTTAGCCGTAGGCAGACGATAATTAATCAGATTTTATGTGACAATAGCTTATAAACTCCATCAGTCGATGGCATAAACCACTAAAAATATATAGGTGAATTGCATGAGTGAGAACTTTAATGTAGGTTTAGAAAATATCGAAAAAAAAGATTATGATGAAGCGTTGCAAAAGCTAGAGGCCCTATTTGGCAGTCAGTTGAGTACCAACTTAACCCTTCGTCAGCAGCACGCACACACCATGACTTGGCTAGAAAACCAGCCTGCCGATGCCGTGCTTATGGCTCGTGACAAGCAAGACGTTGCCAAAGCGGTTGCTATTTGTAATGAATATCAAATGCCAGTGATTGCCTTTGGTATTGGCTCCTCATTAGAAGGGCAACTGAATGCACCTTACGGCGGCTTATGTATCGATATGAGTGAGATGAATGAGGTGATTCAGGTCAATAATGAAGACCTAACGGTGACGGTAGAGCCTGGGGTTACCCGTGAGCAACTGAATCATTATTTGCGTGATACTGGATTGTTTTTCCCGATTGATCCAGGTGCTAACGCGACTATCGGAGGTATGGTGGCGACTCGTGCTTCAGGCACCAATGCGGTGCGCTATGGGACCATGAAAGATGTGGTATTGGCATTAGAGGTGGTCACAGCAGAAGGCAAAATTATCAAAACTGGTACCCGTGCCAAAAAATCAGCAGCAGGCTATGATTTAACCCGCTTAATGATCGGCTCAGAGGGCACTTTGGGTATTGTCACCGAAATTACTCTAAAATTATTTGGTATCACGGAATGTGTGGGCAGTGGTATCTGTCATTTCCCAACCGTTGAGGCAGCGTGTGAAGCCACGATGATGACCATTCAGATGTGTCTGCCCATTGCTCGTATTGAACTGCTAGATACCTTGCAGGTCAAAGCGTGTAACCAATATTCCAACCTTAATTTAAAAGAGATGCCCACTTTGTTTGTCGAATTTCATGGCAGCGAAACAGGGGTAGAAGAGCAAGCACAAATCTTTAGTGACATTGTTGAAGAATGTGGCGGATCAGATTTTGCTTGGGACAGTAATGAAGAGGAGCGCAAGAAGTTATGGCACGCCAGACACAATGCTTATCCAGCCAGCTGTGCGCTACGTCCTGAAGCCAAAGCACTCTCTACGGATGCTTGTGTGCCGATTTCAAGACTGGCTGAGTGTGTCAGCGAAACCGCCAAAGACATTGAAGCTTCCGGCATGATAGGGCCTATTGTTGGTCACGTTGGCGATGGTAACTTCCACGTATTATTGTTGGTAGATACCAATAACCCTGAGGAAGTGCAGACCGCAGAAGACTTGGTTGGTCGTCTGGCGAAACGTGCCATTGACATGGACGGTACTTGTACTGGGGAGCATGGTATTGGTCAAGGGAAACAAAAATACATGCAGCATGAGCATGGCGATGCAGTACTAGTAATGCAAGCCATTAAGCATGCCTTAGACCCGAACAATATCTTAAACCCGGGTAAGATTTGGTCTGTCGAGGTAGAGGCCTAAGCATTTAAGGAAAGCGGTGAGAACCGAGGTTGTGATAATGATATTGACATATTTAAGTCGTAGCATGAGCTATGCCCATGTTTGATTGGCATAACTCTTAGCGTACTTATCTTGTGCAATATAGGATGGCCCCGTGTCCTCACTTAGTATCATCATTATTACTTTAAATGAAGCCGAGCGTATAGGGGGTTTGCTGGATGATTTGGTGCAACAAACCCATCAAGACTTTGAGCTCATCGTCGTTGATTCAAACAGTGAAGATGAAACTTGTGCAATCGTACACAGCTATGCGCCTCTTCTGCCTAGTCTACATGTCGAACGCATGCAGCAAAGAGGGGTATGTTTAGGCCGCAATACAGGCGCCAGTTTGGCTCAGCATCAGCGTCTCCTTTTTTTGGATGCTGATGTGCGCTTGCCGCCAAACTTTATACAAAAAGCACTGCAACAGCTTACTACTAAGCAGCTAGAGGTGGCTGGATTTTATTTGTCTCCTAAAGGGCTGCCCAAACGTTATATCCTAGGCTATAAATTGTTTAATATGGGCATAGGCTTAACCCAGTATGTTTTTCCTACGGCGATTGGTGCTTGCCTATTCTCCACCAAATCCCTTCACAACACGATTAATGGCTTTGATATCAGTGTCACCTTATGTGAAGACTGTGATTATGTTAATCGAGCCAGTCGCCACACTAAGTTTCGTATGTTGCCGCTTGGGTTTACCTTTGACCCCAGACGACTGAAGCAAGATGGCATATTAAAAACGGGAGGCAAGTATCTATATGCCAATCTGCACCGGTTATTAATCGGTGAAATTCGCAATCAGAAAATACGCTACGATTTTGGTCACTATAAATCGAAATAAGTTTTAAATTGCTTGCAGCTTTTGCTGATAGATAGCCGCATCAGAGGCTGAAAAACAGCAGAAAATAACCTCTTCGATGACACTGCCTGAGGGTGTGGCCTTAGCTAAGCTCTGTAGCACACTACCAATGGCAATATCAGTAGCGTCACTAATAGGGTAGCCATAGACACCGGTGCTAATTGCCGGGAAGGCAATGCTGATGACATTATGTTGCTGAGCCAGTTTTATACAATTGTGGTAGCAATTGGCCAGTAATTCCGCCTCACCTCTCTCTCCTCCATACCACACTGGACCTACCGTATGAATAACGTACTTTGCCGGAAGATTAAAGCCGGGGCTTATTTTGGCCTCTCCGGTTGGGCAACCTTGCAGGGTACGACAATAGTTAACCAATTCGGGTCCTGCCGCTCGGTGAATGGCGCCGTCGACACCGCCACCACCCAGTAAGGTGGAATTAGCAGCATTAACGATGGCATCTACCGCCAATGTCGTGATGTCGGCTTCGATTACTTTTAAAGTGACATTATGCGGCTTACCTTCGGCATCGGTTATTTGTAGCTGTTTTTGTATTAAGGGGTGCTTTAAACTAGACATGTAAATCTCCTTTATTACTCTGATAGTTATTATAATTTTAATCGATTGTCTTTATCGATTGCCTTTTATGTAGGATATGGTTATGCCTCAGTCTGCCACTACCGCCACCCCTGTGCGTGATTTTTTTAATAAATATTTTATTGACGCCTTCACCGGCATGGCCTTGGGTTTATTTGTCACTTTAATTGCAGGATTAATATTCTCCCAAGTGGGCTTAGCGTTAGACATGCCATTGCTAATGGATTTGGGAAAGCTGGCTTCAATATTAATGGGAGCTGGGATTGGCGTGGGTATTGCTTATTATCTCAAAGCCCCAACCTTAGTGGTTTTTGCCTGTTTGGTGGCGGGCATGATGGGCGCTCACTCTGAAGCGTTAATGGCAGGCAATTTGTTCACAGCGCAAACTGGGGCACCGCCGACGTTTTTAGCAGTACCCGGCAACCCTATTGGCGCCTATTTGGCCACTGTGTTCGCCTATCGTGCCGGTACTTGGATTCAGGGCAAGACCAAGCTGGATATTATTTTAGTACCTTGGGTTGTAGGTTTGGTAGCTCTAGCCGTATGTGCTTGGCTCAATCCACCAGTGGTCAGCTTGGTCAATAGTATCGGCACTGGTATTCAGATTGCCACTCAACTGCAGCCCTTTATGATGGGGGTGGTCATCTCTGTGGTGGTGGGACTGTTATTGACTATGCCCACCTCAAGTGCAGCAATCTGTATTGCTATTGGGCTTAACGGATTGGCAGGGGGTGCTGCAGTGGTTGGCTGTGCGGCGCATATGATTGGATTTGCTGTGGCCAGTTATAAAGATAATGGCATGAGTGGGGTCATTGCTCAAGGCTTGGGCACCAGTATGCTACAAATTCCTAATATCTTTAAAAAACCTATTATTTTATTGCCGGTAGTAATTGCCAGTGCCATTGTAGGCCCCATTGCCACAGTAGGCTTTGGGCTAATGAGTACAGCCAGTGGTGCGGGCATGGGAACAGCTGGTTTTGTAGGAGTATTTGGGGTGTTAGAGGCGTCAGCAGGGGTACTCAGCCCTAGCCAAATTTGGTGGGCCATTGGGCTACTGATGTTTGTATTACCAGCAGTTATTGCGGGTGTGGTGGCTTGGTTAATGCGCCGTGCGGGCTGGATTAAAGACGGCGATATGAAATTACCTTAATGAATACTGCATGTTTAGTGGCTATTAGTTATTGGTTTGTGCTACTGAAACTTGCTACCATGCGCTAACTATTTTTTATTTATGTTTACGACTTAGGTGACTTTTTATGGCAAAGAAGACTGTGGCAAAAAACGCGCTGCAAGAGCAGTTATTAAAAGCAGGACTGGTTGATACTAAAAAAGCGAAAAAGCTAACCAAACAAGCCCAGCACGCCAAACGTACTGGCAATGTTCCCGATGCAGAAATCAAAAAATCTGTGGCTGAGGCTCAGGCTGAGAAGCTTAAAAGAGACCAAGAGCTGAATCAACAAAGACAGCAGGCTCTAGAAGAAAAAACTTTAAGAGCCAACATCGTGCAGATGATTAATCAGCATCAAATCACTGATACCCAAGGTGATATCGAGTACCGCTTCGTAGATGATTCTAAAATTAAGAAAATGAACATCACTCAGAAGCTTTTTGATCAAATTGTTGCCGGTCACGTCAGTATTGCTCGTCTAGAGGAAGGCTATGCGCTATTGCCTCGGCCTTTGGCAGATCGTATCAATGAGAAGCTGGAAGGTTTTATTGTTGAGTCCAATGACAAGGCGGAAGATGAACCCGCTGAAGATGATCCGTATGCAGCTTATGTCATTCCAGATGACTTAATGTGGTAGTGCTAGATGGCAATTAAGGTTGTAATCGTTGATAAATCCTTGTCTTTATTAGGGAAATGGCTTAGCAGTGGCTCACTAATAATAAATATTTAGCACAGTAACAATAATTAAGTAGTGCAATTTAATATTACAATCCAAATACAGTAGATGCTTGTTTTAAAAAGCCAGTTTGATACTATTAACTTAAGTCATTATTTAGCGGGTTGGCTATTGCTTAATCAGTGGTCTATCGGGCCTTGAAGTCCTTGTTGACTACAGTGCTAGTTATACTGCATTACTGAGTGTAGCGTATAGTAATTGAGCTAAATAATAACTCTGGGCGGATTAATAGGTAGATGACTGCCCTGAAGTGTCAAAGGATAAGATTTTTTAATTATAAGTTTTCTATAATAAACAAAAAAGGAGTCAATCATGGCTAAGCCTGATATTAAAGAGTTAAAACAAGAGCTGAAGAAAGACATCAAAAAAGCTAAAAAGAAAGTAGATAAAAAGGTCAAAGAGCTAGACAAGCTAAAAGACCAAAAAAAGAAAGAAAAAGCTAAGAAAGACAAAAAAGAAAAGAAAGCTAAAAAGAAATAAGCGTAGTTAATGGCTTATGAAAAAAAGAGGATGGCGAAAGCTATCCTCTTTTTTTGTTATAGTTTTTTTATTATGAACCTTTTTCCTATAGATAAATTAAGGTTTCAATTTAACGGCCAAAGCGTAGCCATTTATCGGCAACACGTTGGTATTTTAGCATCACAATATCTGTCAGGTAGTTGTTGGTAACATACCAAGGATAGCGATCTCCTTGCTTGGGCAACACATTTTTAGCACGGCTTATATAGCCTGCGGTTAGTGACCCCATAACCGTATCTGCTTGGGTGATGGCTTTATCCCCATCGGTAGCAATAGAGCTGGGCAGCACAGTATTGTGTCCATTTTGCTGCATATGGCGTAACAAGCGCACAATATAGTCACAAGCCAAATCAATTTTTAGGGTCCACGAAGCGTTGGTATAACCAAAAAGTACTGCCAAATTAGGAACTCCTTCTACCATCACCGCTTTATAAGTCATACGTTGGTCCACAGTGATGACCTGTCCATCAACCAGCACTTGTGCGCCGCCCAGCATTTGTAGCTTGAGACCGGTAGCAGTAATAATAATATCTGCCTCTAAATGACGACCTGAAGTGAGCGCAATACCGGTTGGCGTCAGACTTTCTATAGTATCGGTGACAATATCAGCCTTGTCTGTCTTTAACGCCTTAAATAAATCTCCATCAGGCACGGCACAAAGTCTTTCATCCCAAGGATCATAGTGGGGCTTAAAATGCTCGATAGGCACATCACTGCCCTTAAGCTCATTTTTGACCCGTGTCACCAAGCTTTTTTTCATCACGTTGGGCGCTATTTTTGAAAAGCGATACAAGCCTTGCTGAAGAAGAATATTTCTCCAACGCACCAAGCCATAAGCGGTCTGTGTACTTAGGTGAAAGCGGTTTGTCAGCGTCTTTAAACTGTCATCTTCACTAGGGATACTGCCGATATAGGTAGGCGAGCGCTGTAGCATGGTGACATGGGCTGCACTTTGGGTTTTGTGCTCTGGGCTAGGGCTTAGCGGCTGTATTAAAGCGGGCACTAGGGTTACTGCTGTTGCGCCACTACCAATTACCACCACACGTTTGTTATCGTAATCAATGTTATCGTGCCACTGCTGAGGATGAATTAGCTGACCTTTGAATTGTTGCTGACCGCTAAATTTGGGTTGGTAGCCTTGCTCGAAATCATAGTAACCCGTCGCGCCTACCACAAAGCGGCTAGTGACGGTGCGAGTTTTACCCGTGTTTACCTCTTTTAAAGTGGCGGTCCAGTATTTATCTGAGCTGGACCATTCAATCTTGGTAACTTCGGTATTAAATTCAATTAATGGCTCAATGGCAGCCTCTTTTGCGGCTTCTTCAATATAGGCTTTAATGGAAGCGGCGTCTGCCAAAGTCTTTTTTCCCATCCAAGGACGATGCGCAAAGCCAAAAGTGGTCATATCTGAGTCGGAGCGTATGCCCGGGTATTTAAATAAATCCCAAGTGCCCCCCATGGCCGCACGTTTCTCAACCAGCCCAACACGCCCTTTTTTCAGCCACTTTGACAGCAGCTTATCTTGGCTTAGATGAGTGGCCATAGCTATACCAGAGATACCAGCACCAATAATTAATACTTCAAGTTGTGGCTCTTTTTTACGAAAGGGTAGACTGGGTAGCAGTCGGCGCATTGTGGCCGTGGCTCTTCTAGGTAGATTCGGCAAGGCGGGCAGTTGCGGCAATTTATCCCTCAAGGCTATGGTTGGCGTTATAGCTGGCTGATTTGAGCGGCTAGAGGGTTCGGGGGCTAAGCGGGGGGTCGCTGTCTTTTGCTTACAGGGCATACGCATGAGTCATCCTTGAACTAAGATTTATTATCGCTTTACTAGACGGGTTATAATTTTCAATGAAACCAGTTTAATCTATCTATAAACATTATGGGGGGGAACTTAAGCTTTAGCCAGCTTTGTAATAGATAAGTCTAAAGACAGATAAGTCCCCAATAAAATCACGATTGAGCCCACAATGGCAAAAATATCTAACGACTCACCGAGCAGAATATAGCCAAAAATAATGGCAAAAATTGGTATCACTAGGGTGATGCTGGTAGCGCGAACTGGGCCAATACTTTTGATTAACTGGTTCATAAATATTAGCGCAATGGCCGTGGACAAAATGCCAATACAAATCACTGAGCCCCAAGCTTTTATACTGATCGATTTGCCGTAAGGAAAGCTGTAGAGGGCAATAGGCAACATGACGATACTGGCAATAATCAGAGTGCCTGACGTAATCGCAATGGGGGAGATGTGCTCTAAATAATTACGAGTTATATTGGCGCCAGCGGCATAACCAATACAAGCAAAAAGGGCAAACCCCATGGGCCACAGCTGGGTATGTAGATTATTTTGCGCCCCACTACTGAACATAGAAAATAGGGTTTCACTCATCAAAATGATAACCCCTACCACACCGATGGCCAGTCCAAGCAGTTGTTTTTTGGACATTTTGTCATTAAAAAATAAGCTGGCCATCACCCCGCTCATCATCGGTACAGAAGCATTTAATACCGCAAGTACCCCAGCATTGACTGACTTGGCAGCGAAACCAAATAAGACAAACGGAATGGCAGTGGAACATAACCCCACTATCGCCATAAGCTTCCACTGAGCAACGATGCCTTGGCGGTTTTTTGGATTGAGCAACACGAAGATTAACATGGTCAACCCAGCCAGCTCCAAGCGGATAGAAGCAAAGGCCAGTGAGCCAAACTCGGGCACCCCGATACGATAGAAAATAAAGGACAACGACCACATAAAGGCAAGAATGAAGAAGGTTATGAGATCGCGTTTACTCACAGATAAGTCCCATCCATAGATAGCTAGTTTAAACAGCTGTATAAAATAATAGAAAATCCCTCTATTATAAGATGAGTGGGAATATTTGGGGGAGATGATTAACAAAATAGGGATAAATTAAATATTTGTATTATGTCCAAATGTATTCCCATAAAATATGTACACCGCTACACCGCGCTAACTTTAACCTGAGTTCGGGATAAGCAGGTCAAAAA
>NZ_FUGE01000112.1 GCF_900162825.1 Psychrobacter piechaudii | reverse complement strand
ATGCACAAATCGCCATAACGCTTGGGTCTGAGCAAAACTGCTTTTAGTATCCATAGTTGCTTTCATACCAGCATGTAGATAACCGTTTAGGTGAGTGTGATTGTGTACGAGTTGTTGATATCGTTTGATGAGCCTCGTATCTAGCTCCATTTTATCTATGCCATACTGGAAGATTCTATCATTCTTTTTTGCTCTTTTTAAGTTGTGTAGATACCTATGCATAGAGCAGGGAGGGTGGTTTTACGGCGACTGGTGATAAAAAAGTGATAAGCTATTTTTTATTCATTATTTCCTTAAAAGCTGGCGGTAAATAAGATTCTTTCTTCGCCTCGATTTCTGCTCTTAGTTTGTCTTCATTGGCCAGTAATTCTTTGGCATCTGCTACTTTTTGTTCGAACGCTTTTAACTCATCGTTAATGTCGTCCAACTTTTTTTGCACTATAGTAAAATACTCTGCGTCACTGGGCTCTAGATCAGACAAATGGGTACTCAGACTCTCTGCAGCGTGCTCGTCATGCCCCTCATCAGATTTACGTAGCGCATCTAAGGTGCCGGTATTGATGTTGTGGTGCACTGCCAAGGCTTTTTTGGTCATGGTTAAGTTATAACCTTGATCCAATAACTCATTAAACTGAGCGACAATTTTTTCTTCATCCTCTTCGCTATATACATTTTTGCCCGATTCTGTGGTGCTTTGAGGGGTAAATTTTCTGACATTTTTTAGCATGTTTTCGTTGGTTTTAGTCGCAGCTCTAGGGTTAATGGGTTCGACCTTTGCCATTGAGTCAGCATTAGAAGTTTCTGCTGAAGAATTTGAGGTGCTATTGGTATCAGTAGAAGATAAAGGTGCTTGATTATTATTCATAAGAGAGGTCCTTGCTCTAAAAAAGGGAGTTTTTTTAAGTTGTTTTCAAACAAGACTAGCTTTTAGAAGTGGGGGAGTCAATAAGGTTTACTAAAAGCAACCAAAAACAAAAAATCCCCTAAAATAACTTAGAGGATTCATCTTATATGGCACTAGAAGGATGTAAGAATATGTTAATAATCAAATACTTATAATTGGATGAGTGCAATTATTTTATTAAATAAAGTACTGTGCTGGGTGAGTGCGTACCTGCTTTTTGTAAAAGCCCATTTCTAAAAAATAACAGCTATAAATTACGGATCTCATCTAACAGAAGGTTTTGACGAAGAAAGAGGCTCGACCTCAGGATTAGAAATAGCCCGCCATAATATTTGAAACAGATCATCAAAGTTATCGGTTAAAGGGGTAGTGGAGTTTCTAATTACCTGCATGGTGCCAATACGCATCACAAATCCCATAAACACATCAAATAGCACGTATAGCGGCACCTTATCATTTAATACCCCTCGGCTTTGTCCATCTGCTAGAACACTGGTGAATGCCGCAATGAGCTCTTCATTTTCATAAATCGATATTTTTCGAATATCAGTTGCTGATACCGAGGTCAGTACTGTTACCGCATCGGGATTGCTATCCACAAAGTCAAGCACTACCCATAACGTCTTTCTAAGTCTATCTTCCACACTGTCAATGCCTTGCAAATGATCCATCATGCGCACCGCAAGCCGGCCGAGCACTCTATCCATAATGGTATGAAACACCGTCTGTTTATCACCAAAGTATTTATACAGGGTTTGCAAAGACACGTTTGCAGTTTTTGCGATTTGAATCATGGTGACTTCTTGTGCATTTTCTCCAGCAAATAGTTGATGAACTGCTTTTTCGATATTGTCTAGGGTGGCAGGACGCATTTTAGATAAATGGGCTAATGTTTTATTGTTTACCACATCAGTTCCATTTAAACCGTTGGTTTTGGCCTCAGAAGTAACCAGTTTGTTGCTCATATATTTCTCTACTAAAAAAGGGTAATTATAATTACTATTTTAAATCAAATTGTTGCTAATAAAAATAGTATTTTGTAGCATAAGTTCCGAAACCCTATTATAGCAAGATTAAATTGCTAGTTTATATATTTCGGATACGGTAATGATAATTACCATTATATATTAAATCACTCAACCCCGTTAAGGAATGACGATATGAGTATTGATGCATTTAAAAGTAATTGGATGACAGAAGAGCATGAAATGGTGTATGAAAGCGCCTTAAAAATGTTCCAAAGTTGGGAAGATAAAGATGAGCAGTGGCGAAAAAACGGTAAGATTGACCGTGAAGCTTGGAATGAGGCCGGTGAGATGGGCTTTTTATGTGCCTCAATGCCAGAAGAGTACGGCGGTGGTGGCGGTGACTTCGGTCACGAAGCCGCTATTCTGTTGGCGCAAGCCCAAGCCAACCAGTCAGGCTTTGGAGGTATGGTCCACTCGGGTATTGTTGCGCCGTATATCTTAAAGCATGGCACCGAAGAACAGAAAAAAGCTTGGATTCCTAAACTAGCTACTGGCGAATATGTGGGTGCCATCGGCATGACAGAACCTACCACAGGCTCTGACTTGCAAGCCATTAAGACCTATGCGGTAAAAGACGGTGACGACTATATCATTAATGGCTCAAAAACCTTCATCACCAACGGTCAGCATGCCAACTTAATCGTATTGGCCTGTAAAACTGACCGTGAAAAGGGTGCACAGGGCGTTTCATTAATCGTGGTTGAAACCGATGGTTTAGAGGGGTTCGAGCGTGGCCGTAACCTTGAGAAAACCGGTCTGTCCGCACAAGATACCTCAGAATTATTCTTTAGTAATGTCCGTGTTCCGCAGAAAAATCTATTGGGCGGTGTTGAAGGGCTTGGCTTTATCCAAATGATGCAAGAGCTGCCTCAAGAGCGATTAATTATTGCGCTAAGTGGTTGTGGTGCTATTAAGCTGGCGTTAGAGCTTACCCTTGACTATGTTAAACAGCGTGAAGCGTTTGGTCGTCCTATTTGGAAGTTCCAAAACACCCGCTTTAAATTAGCGGAAGTACAAGCAGATTACCTAGCGGTACGTGCTTTATGTGACTCGGCTGTGGAAGCCATGATTGAAGGCAAACTAACTGCACCACAAGCTTCATTAATCAAATACTGGGTCACTGAAAAGCAGTGTAAGGTAATCGATGAGTGCTTACAGTTATTCGGTGGCTATGGTTATATGAGCGAGTATCCAATCGCCCGTATGTACGCAGATGCTCGTGTACAGAAGATTTACGGTGGTACTAACGAGATTATGAAAGAGCTGGCTTCTCGCTTTATGTAATCTTTCATTAGATAGATACTCAGATTACTTTTTAGCAGTCACCTTGGCTTGTTTGAGGGGCTGCTAAAAACGATTATTAAAGAGAAATAGTTATCTCAGTGGCTTTAGCACGGTTGATAAAATCGGGTCACTGAGCGTCTGCTTAATATGCCATAATGAATCAGAGACAGCGTTGCTTTAAAGGCTAAATTGAAACTTTAAAGTGCATAGACTGTCAATGGGTTCAAAACTATTTTAGAAAATGAAAAAGGGATTTTTATGACTGAAGTTGCCTATATCTATGATGCCATTCGTACCCCTCGCGGCAAAGGTAAAAAAGACGGATCTTTGCATCAAGCTTCTCCAATTTGGCTGGTTCGCACTCTATTAAAAGAGATGCAACAGCGCCACAATCTAGATACCAGTTTAGTAGACGATATCGTTTTGGGCTGTGTAACCCCAGTCGGTGAACAGGGTTCTGATATTGCCCGTATTGCAGCTATCGATGCCGAGTGGCATGAGAGCGTGGCTGGGTTAACTCTGTCGCGCTTTTGTGCGTCTGGATTGGAGTCCATCAACTTAGCCGCTACCAAAGTCATGTCTGGTATGGAAGATCTAGTGGTTGCGGGTGGTGTTGAATCTATGAGTCGTGTGCCAATGGGTTCAGATGGCGGTGCTTGGTATATGGACCCTCGTGTCAACGTATCTACCCAGTTTGCGCCACAAGGCGTTGGCGCTGATGCCATTGCAACCTTGCGTGGCTTTACTCGTGAAGATGTGGATGCCTTTGCCACGGAATCGCACAGAAGAGCAGCTGCTGCTTGGGAAAATGGCTATTACGATAAGTCAGTGGTGCCTGTCACCGATATCAATGGTCTTTTATTATTAGACAAAGATGAGACCATTCGTCCTAACACCTCTGTGGAAACCTTGGCCAAATTAAACCCCTCATTTGCTATGCCAGGGAAGATGGGCTTTGATAGCGTTATCCTAGATAAATACACCACGATTGAAGAGGTGAATCATGTCCACCATGCCGGTAACTCTTCAGGTATCGTTGATGGGTCAGCTTTGTGCTTAGTGGGTAGCAAAGCGGCTGGCGAGAAAGCCGGTCTGAAGCCACGTGCCAAGATCACTATGGCCTCAGTTATTGGTTCAGAGCCAACTATTATGTTAACCGGTCCAACCCCAGCTTGTCAGAAAGCCCTAGATAAAGCGGGTATGACCGCTGCTGATATTGATCTTTGGGAAATTAACGAAGCCTTTGCTGCGGTACCTATGAATACTGCTGCTGACTTTGGTGTTTCTTTAGACAAAGTGAACGTTAATGGCGGCGCTATCGCCATGGGTCATCCGTTAGGGGCGACAGGCGCTATGCTAGTGACCACTGTATTAGACGAGCTGGAGCGTCGTGACTTAAACACCGCTATGATCACACTATGCGTGGGTGGTGGTATGGGTATTGCGACCATTATTGAGCGAGTTTAATTCTTAAGCTATCGATTACCAAGCCATCGATTACAGGGTCACAATCTTATAAAGTCTAGATACGGACATAATATACGCCCTACCTTAAGTGTAGAAATAATAAGGACATAACATGAGCACAAACAGCGTAAACGCCATTAATGCATTAAATAATTTTTCAGCAGAATCTGATAACGGCATCATCACCGTTACTATCGACCAAAGCGATCGTAAAATGAACGTAATTGGCGATGGTTTCAATGAATCATTTGCCACTTTAACCGATGCCTTTATCAATGATGAGGCCGCTAAAGGGCTTATCCTAACTTCGGGCAAATCAACTTTTGTGGTCGGTGCCGATATCGATCAACTGGCCCAGGTTGAAAGCGCAGAACAAGCATTTGAATTGGTAGAAGATTTAAAAACTAGCCTGCGTAAGTTAGAAACCTCAGGCAAACCAGTAGTAGCCGCCATTACCGGTACCGCTTTGGGTGGTGGTTTGGAATTGGCTCTGGCCTGTCATTACCGCATTGCTATTGATTCGCCCAAGACCAAACTGGGTCTACCTGAAGTGAAGTTGGGTCTATTGCCAGGTGGTGGGGGTACTCAGCGTCTGCCTCGTCTAGTTGGTATTCAAAAAGCACTTGAGCTAATGACTCAGGGCAAAGAGCTTCGCCCTCAGCAAGCGGTAGAGATTGGTGTTATTCATGATACGGCCAAAGACAACGAAGAGCTTATCAGTAAAGCCAAAGAGTGGATCAACAATAATCCTAAAGCTAGCCAGCCTTGGGATGAAAGAGTTTTCAAAATTCCAGGGGGGGATAGTAAGCACCCTAAAGTGGTTCAGGTCTTCTCAATTGCACCGGCCATGGCCAATCAAAAATCGCATGGCAACTATCCTGCCATCACCCATATTCTATCGAGCGTGTTCGAGGGCTGCTTAACCGATATCGATAATGGCCTGAAAATTGAGTCGCGTTATTTTGTGGCTTGTGCCTTGTCTGATGTGTCTAAAAACATGATTAACACTCTTTGGACCCAGCTGAATAACATCAAAAAAGGTCAGTCACGCCCTGAAGGCTTTGAGCGCTCTAAAGTAAGTAAAGTGGGTATCCTTGGCGCTGGCATGATGGGCGCAGGTATTGCGTATGTTTCAGCCAAAGCGGGTATAGAGGTGGTGCTTTTGGACACTTCTATTGAAGGCGCTGAAAAAGGTAAAAACTATTCTGCTAAATTGTTGGATAAGGCAATTAGTCGTGGTCGTTCAACGGCTGAGAAGAAACAAGCTTTACTAGATAAAATTAAGACCACTGTGTCTTATGATGACTTAGAAGGCTGCGACTTAATTATTGAAGCGGTATTTGAAGACATTGATATTAAAGCAGAGTGTACTCGTAACGCTGAAGCGGTTATTCCAGAAACGGCCGTTTATGCTTCTAATACCTCGACATTGCCGATTACTGAATTGGCCAAAGCCAGTAAACGTCCCAACCAGTTCATTGGTCTACATTTCTTCTCTCCGGTAGATAAGATGCCTTTGGTTGAAATTATTGTGGGCGAAGAGACGGACGATGCTACTTTAGCAAAAGGCTTCGATTATGTGGGTCAAATCGCTAAGACCCCAATCGTAGTAAATGACAGTCGCGGCTTCTATACCTCTCGCGTATTTGGTACGTATGTCTCAGAAGGCATTGCGATGTTGGCCGAAGGTATTCATCCCCGTAGCATCGAAGTTGCCGGCCTAAAAGCGGGTATGCCAATGCCGCCATTAGCGCTTCAGGATGAGGTTTCACTAAGCTTGTCACTGCATGTTATGCAACAGACCAAGCGTGCTTTAGAAGCTGAAGGTAAAACCTTTAACGCGCATCCTGCCATGCCAGTCGTTGAAAAAATGGTGAATGAACTAAGACGTGAAGGTAAGAAGGTCGGTAAAGGCTTCTATGACTATCCAGAAAATGGTGAAAAACGCTTATGGCCTGAGCTAACCAATCTTTATCCAACCAAAGAGGCTCAGCCTTCACAACAAGATCTAGTTGACCGTTTGTTGTACGTTCAAGCCAATGAAACTGCCAAATGCTATGAAGAGAATGTGGTACGTTCAGTGGCCGATGCTAACGTTGGCTCTATCTTCGGTTGGGGCTTTGCGCCAAACCAAGGCGGGACGCTACAGTTTATTAACTCAGTAGGCGTTAAAAAGTTTGTTGAACGTAGCCGCGAGCTTGCTGCTGCCCACGGTGAGCGTTATGAACCTGCTAACATTCTAGTAGAAATGGCTGAAAAAGGTCAGGAGTTTAGCGATGAGTAGTTCATTACTAGATCAAATGGCTGACTGTCTGCAAGGTATTAAGGTAGTTGATTTATCTCGTAATTTGCCTGGTCCCTTTGCGACTAGGCTATTGGCAGACCTCGGCGCTGAAGTGGTTAAGATTGAGCCGCCACAAGGCGATCCCGCTCGTGCGTTTGGTGAATTATTTACTGCCCTAAACCATGGTAAAGACACGCAAAAAGTGGATTTCCGTGAGGAGGCAGGTATCGATGCCATTAAAGAGCAGATAAAAGAAGCGGATGTTATGCTCGATAGTTTTCGCCCTGGGGTACTTGAGGCTATGGGCTTAAATTTCAGCACACTACAAGCTCTGAATCCTAAGCTGGTTATGGTGTCTATCACCGGCTATGGTCATGCGGATGGCGAGTCAGTAACTCATGACTGGAGTCAAAAAGCCGGTCATGATATTAACTTTATGGCGATGAGTGGCATGCTCGATCAGTTAAAGACAGCGGAGGGTGGGCAAGCCATGCCTAATATCCAATTCGCTGATTTGGCAGGCGGTAGTGATACCGCGGTGATAGCGTTATTGTCAGCAGTCATTGCGGCCAAATCCACTGGCAAAGGTCGTCATATTAATATCAGTATGACCCACAGTCTCTACCATCATATGGTGATGCCAAAGTCTACTGGTAAGCTTATCAAGCAAATGACGGGCAAAAGCCCAGTACCTCAGTATGACTTCTTAGGGGGTCTACTGCCTTGCTACCGCTTATATAAGACGTCAGATGAGCGCTATATGGCAGTCGGCTCACTTGAGCTTAAGTTTTGGCAAGGGCTTTGTGAAGCACTGGAATTGCCAGATTTAAAAAATAGGCATTGGCAACGTGGGGTGTTACCGAACATGCCAAACAGCCGTACTGCCATGAAGACAGTGGCTGATAAATTTGCAAGCCAGCCCTTATCACATTGGCAGCAAGTCTTTGCTGATACCGATGTTTGTGTGACCCCTGTGCTTACGCTTGCAGAAGCTCAAGCTCATCCTCTGTTTTCACACCAAGATGAGTATGGAGCAACCGCAGGTTGGCAAGTAGTCAGTTAAGCGCCAAGTCAACTCTAAACAGCACATTAAGTATTTGTAGTGGTAAGTTACTGTGCTATTGTAGTTTATAGGGCCTAGGTTTTTAGCGACTGTCTACAGCTTGTTTTTACTTTCAAGCTATTGTTTTAAGTCAGTCATATCATCTATGGGGGCCCTAAAAATATATACTCCAAACTTTATCTTTTAAAAGATAATGTCTGATAAAAATTAGCTCGCTTTGCTAAGGATTAGGTTTAGCGAGTTAATTTGAATCAAGTTTCTAAGATAATTTTTTACAAAGCAGCAAAATCACTTCAAGGCCGAAGTGACATTTATAACTATGGAAGGTGGCTATGAATAAGTTTTGGACTGAGTTTTACCCGGAAAGCGTGGCGAAAGATATCCCTTATCTTGATCAATCTCTTAATGAATACTTTGATTCAACCCTTACTGAATTCGCCAACGAAAAGTTCATGACTAACATGGGGGTGTCGTACACTTATAAACAAGTCGATGACATGTCGACCGCTATTGCCGCCTGGATTCAAAGCTTGGGATTACCCAAAGGCAGCACTGTTGGGGTAATGATGCCCAACGTCAATCAATACCTACCCACTATTATTGGGACGTTACGTGCCGGCATGGTACTGACCCTTATTAACCCACTTTACACCCCACGAGAATTAAAACATCAACTTAATGACTCTGATGCCAAGTTACTGTTTATCTTAGAGCCATTTTGTACCACTTTAGAGCCCATTATTGATAAGACCCCTGTCGAAACCGTGGTGGTAAGTGCTATCGGTGATATGCTCGGCACAGCGAAAGGCACCCTTGTTAACTTTGCAGCTAAATACGTTAAGAAAGCCGTGCCAAAATACGATTTATCTAGATGCTCTAAATGTAAAGTTATTAGTTTTAAAAACGTCTTAAAGAAAGGTCCAAGTTTAAAATACACCCGTCCTGATATTGAGCCAGATGACTTAGCGATGATTCAATACACAGGCGGTACCACAGGGGTTGCTAAAGGCATTCTGATTAGCCACCATAACGTGGTCTACGGCACACAGCAGTATAACGAATGGTTCCAGCCATTAAACTATGATCGAGACAAAGAGGGACAGTTAACGGCCGTAATTGCATTGCCGTTATATCATATCTTTGCTTTTATCATCTCTTTGCTTGGCTTTCGGAGCGGGCAACACTTCTTGCTGGTTACCAATCCTCGTGATATTGACGCCTTTGTTAAGCTACTAAAAAAAGAACAATTTCATCTGCTGCCTGCAGTAAATACCTTGTTCCAAGCCCTACTAAATCATAAAGACTTCAAAACAATTGATTTTTCAAATCTAAAACTATCATTGGCAGGCGGTATGGCTGCAACCCCTGAAATGGCACGTAGATGGTTGGCAGCCACAGGTCTTCCTATTATTGAAGGTTGGGGAATGTCTGAAACTCTAGGGGTGGGCACGGCCAACCCATTAACCAATACTGAGTTTAATGGCACCATTGGTATGCCGGTTCCAGGGATTGATATTAAAATTTTCGATGATGAAGAAAACGAGCTAGGGGTTAATCAAGAAGGTGAAATTGGCATTAAAGGTATGAACGTTATCAAAGGCTATCATAACCTAGATAACAGCAAGTTCTTCACCAAAGATGGTTTCTTAAAGACCGGGGATGTGGGAATTCTCGATGAAAAAGGCTATGTAAAACTGTTAGATAGAAAAAAAGATATGCTTATTGTGAGCGGCTTTAATGTCTATCCAAACGAGATTGAAAGCGTTATTGAAATGCACCCTAAGGTTAAAGAATGCTCAGTGGTAGGCGTTGATGATGAGCTGCAAGGTCAATCAGTAAAATTGTTTGTGGTATCCGATGATAAAAGCCTAACTAAAGAAGAGCTTATGGCCTTTAGTAAGAAAAATCTTGCCGGCTATAAACGACCTCGTGAAATCGAATTTATTAATGAGCTGCCTAAGTCAACTGTTGGTAAGATATTGCGTCACAAGCTCAGGAAGTAAGCTGTTTAAGATTAATAGTACTTTCAATTGATAAGAAAAACCCTTACAAGCTATCGTTTGTAAGGGTTTTAGGATGTTTTAGGTATCTATTAATATCTTATAAGGTGCTTTTAGGTAGTTCTGCTAGGGTATATTGCTCCAGACGTGGATAGCATAATGGTGGAGCACGGAAAGCAGTATTTAGTTTAGTCGGTTTAATTAGCTTTACCACATCGTGTACGAGGTCAGATAACTCAGGAGGGGCTCTTATAATTAATAATAAAACATCTTCTGCTGTTTCGGATAGCAACTTAATTTATAAGACTTCTAATAATACCTATGCTTCTAAAATTATATTATCTAGCCAAACAAAGTCCAAAAAGTCGATTAACCGCGCCGTTCCAGGTTGTTCAGGAATGCCGCAAATCCTTCCTTGGCACGAGCTTGCAATCGGCTACTAGTAATGACACGCACTTTATTACTCCATAAAATTTTAAAGCATTGGGACTCAAATCTATTTACCAAGTCCACATCTTCATGGCAAGGTAGGGAAGCGAACCCGCCTACCTTGAGATAAGCCTCACTGCTAAAGCTCAAATTTGCACCGTGGATATGGCGATGTCCCATCTTATCTTGATAATGAGCCAGATAGTCAGCTTTGGTCTTAGGGGTTAAATGATCCCATTTATCGATATTCACCACCCCGCAAATCATATCTATCGACGGCTTAGAATCGATGCGTTGTAAAATATGGGTAACTTGCTGCACCAGCCAGTCTGTAGTTACGATAGAGTCGGCATCGGTACAGGCAATCCATGTAGCCCCTTGATCAATCGCCTGACGAATACCGGCATCACGTACTCGGCCGACACAGCGATAGTTACAGTTAATAGGATCGATGCCTGCAGCTCTAACCTTATTGAGGGTATCATCTGTACAGCTATCGAGTGCCACGATTGCAAGGGCTTCAATAGAGTCAGGCAATTGCTTAATAGCGGTCTTAATCGACGCGAGACATTCTGCAATGGAGTCGCCTTCATTGTGAGCCGGAATGACAATGCCAATTTTAAAATCAGGATTCAGCTTACTGTCTATAGTGGACATCTCTCATCTCTTGCATTGCGTGTTATTTTAATCCTCTTCCTGTCCATCTTATGCTGTCGCTCTGCTCTCTATCCGAGGGTTAAACTTATTGCTACTAACTCGGTTATAAAGATAGCTTTAAACCAAATTTTCACTCATAGCGACTGTATTTGACGATTTTTGCCAAATATCTAATAAAAAATCGCTATCGACAACTTTACTTTGATGGGTAAAAGTCAGAGCATGAGTATTTGCTTGTTTTATTTGATTAAACGCTTGATATAAGCGCTGATGGACCTTCTCGCCATTCATCTGAAAACCTTCAATGTCATACCGCCAATGACAGCAGAGTAAGGTGCCACCAGTAGCAAGATTTTGCTCAATCCAAGCAATGACCCTATCTATATCATCAGCTGCTAAATAATATAAAATCTCACTAATTATAATCAAATCGTAAGGCGGTTTCGTAGCCAGTGGTTTGTGTGAATTAAGCTTATTATCAATAGTAAACAATACCTCAGGTATAACCCCTTGTAACACTTGGGCATGTGGCGATTGTGCCAACCTTTGTTTTGCTAGTTGTACCGCTTGTTTATTGCCATCAATGCTCAGTAAAGACTGACAGCGCTGAGCGAGTAGCTCGCTAAACACGCCATTCCCACACCCTAATTCAATAGCTCTGCTGTATTCGGCTTGGGGTAAGACCGCCAGACACATATCGCGTTTACGTCCTTCGTACCAACGGGTTTGATATTGCCAAGGGTCGGTATTGTCCTGATATAACGCATCAAAATAGGATTCTGAATAAGAATGACAGTCTGAATCAGTAGGGCTACTAGTCGGTGAACTGTCATTTGTAGGGTTAGTTTTATGATTCATATAGGTATACCTCCCAAGGCTGACTAACTCGGGCAATAGTTTGGCAAGATAAAATGGGGGGATTGCCGGTACTGTCATCCGCGCTAACTTGACTCTCAAAACAATGAATGGCATCCACTTTGCGCTGTAATTGCTCGGCAGTTAACTCAAGTCTGACCGCTTTTTGCCAAGGTATGCGATTATCAGCTGGTTTAGCCCAATGCCACGCCCATATTAAGGCTTGATAGCAAGCCAAACTATGCTGCTTAGCATAGGCTGTGACTACTTGGCCTGTGGCTTCGTGATCAGGATGTCCATCGTGCTCAAAAGGCGTGACTAGGATATCGTTTGGCTGAATAATAGCTTTGAGTTTTTGGTGTAATAGATGGCGGTGTTCAAATACTTGACCATCCTGCAAATTCAAAGCTACGCTTGTGACTTGATGCTTTATACCCAGTGCTTCTAAAGCGGCAAGACTTTCGTTAGGACGGATAACTGCTAGTTTATGGGGCGGGTAAATCGCAGAGTCCGGATGACTTTGGGTGCCATTGGTGACATAGACCAATAATAAGGGGTTGCCATTAGCAGCTAACTGTTGCAGTAATCCAGCACAGCCCAATATCTCATCATCAGGGTGCGGCGCAAAGATACATACCCGAGGAGGCTGCCCCGCTGTTTTATAGTTAGCAGAGGCTATAGTGGAAAGGGAATTAGATGATACAGCGGATGGCTCAGATGAGGTCAGATCTGCAGAAAAATCTTTACTAATATCGAGTCTGGGTAAGTCATGCAACCCTTGCCAATTCTGCCAAGCTTGTTGACTGGTTCCTTCCCCTTCAATGACACGGTCGCCAACGATAGGAAGATTATGCTCTGTGTTTTTAGAGCCGTCTTTATTGTCTGAGTGACTACATTGAGATTTTGATAAAGACATGTCGGTATCAGAGCTTATAGTTGCCATCTATTACTTCCTACTTGCAGGCAGGTCAACTGCCCAATGCTTTGTAAATCAAAAGCGCCGTGACTTTGACGAATAAATACCGTTAGATCCGCTGACAAAGTAGCAAAATGCGCATTCCCACAAAAAGGCGCAGCCCCTAAAGCTTGTCCAACAGTCTCTATCACTTGTCGTGCCAGTTGCTCAATATTTGTTCTTAACTGGCGAATGGAAAGCTCATGATTATTTTCAGGTTGACTGTCTATCAACTGAGCAACTTGATGTAAATACTGGCGAGAGACGGCTAAATCACTACTTATTTGCCCCAAATACATGGCTTTATAGTCGTTAGGCTTTTGCTGATATGACTCGACCAGGTACGATGCCAAGCTAGCACTGGCCCCATACCAACAAGTAGCCACTCCTGCGGCACCATGCCAAAAGCCGACACGGTCTAGATAAGCATTGGGCGAACCTACTTGTGGGGCTGAAACATTATCAAAGCTAACAGTTGCAGTGTCTGTGGCCTGCATGCCTACCGCTTGCCAAGCTCTATTATCAATGTCGATGCCTTTTTGTTGCATATCAACGGTCACTAGCTGCGACTTACCCTCGTCATCACGGTAAGTTATTAGTGCATAGTCCACGATATTGGCACCTGAGCACCAAGATTTACAGCCACTTATTTTGCCCTCTTGATAATGAACCGGGTTAGGGTGTCCTTCAGCTGCCCATACCGCCCAAAGCCCTTGTTGCGTTTCACCATAACCTAACTCATATAAGATACTTAGGGCGTCAAGATGCGACTCAAACCACTTGGCAATGGTTAAGTCTATCCGTGAAACATAGGCCAATATTTTCCAGCGCAGTAAAGTAAGCGAGTCGTTATTGTTGCTTATGCTGTCTATATTTATATTACTAGCTATACTACCATTACTAACTCTATTGCCATTACTAGTTGAGTTGGATTGAGCAGGATGAGGTATTCTGGCAGAGAAAGTTATCAATACTTTTAACACCTTATGGCGGATGTCATCGGTCATATTAAAAGTATTACTAAGTTTCATGTCCTTATCGATAGGCAATAGGGCTTCAACACTGGCTTTAATATTGGACAATAAATCGTTTCTAGACTCTAGAATTGACATAGTAAATTCCTAAGCTGTCTATAATGGACAGATAATTATTTAACCACTTGATATAAGTCATCCAAAAAGTCTTGCTGCCAAGACTGTAAGTTATCTTGCTTTAACCCCTTTAATAGAGCTTGATGGCGCTCTTTTCGCTCCTGCAGGGGCATGGTAAGTGAAGTACTGAGTCCTTCAATAATACTCTCCGGCTTCTGGGGATCAATAATAACGGCGGCCTGCATTTGTTCTGCAGCACCAGCATAGCGTGAGAGTAATAACACCCCAGGATTGTCTGGGTTTTGGGCCGCAATATATTCTTTAGCGACCAAATTCATACCATCTTTAAGCGAATTTACCCAGCCGATATCACTGTGCCAAAAAGTTTTCATCAAGGCTTCATGACTTAATACATTTTCGCAATAGCAGATTGGCTGCCAATGACTCTCTAAAGGCGCTTTATAAATTGCATTAACATACGCTACAGCTTTGTCATTGATCAAAAACTGTTGATTAATGTCACGTACCGATTGTCTGACATTATCATAAAATCTTTGGTATACCCCCAAATCTAAACGACTAGGACAGGCTATTTGTAATAGCTTTAATTGATTTTGATAGGTCGGATATTGCTGCAAAAATATACTATAGGCTGAAAAGCGTTCTAACAGACCTTTAGAATAGTCAATCCTATCTACGGCGATAATCTTCTGGTTAGCGGCTTTCCTATTGATAGTTGTAGAAGAGGTTGCGGCGCGCTCGGCATTTAGATTACTGACAAACTTTTGGATTTTAACCACATTAACCCCAATGGGATAGGCATCGATTGACAAGCAATGAGGACGGCTTAAACCAAAATTAAGGGTCAAACGATACGAACTAGTATGCTGAATTATTGTGCTATGTTGTAAATAATGCCTAATGACCTGTAAGCAATTAGATTTATCCTGCTGGGTTTGAGTACCGATGACATTATAATGAGCTAGATGTCTAATCAGCTCTGGGCTTCTATCAAGCTGTTGCCAAAAGCTTAGAGGAGCGAAGGGAATGTGCAAAAAAAAGCCAATACGGTTGGTTATACTCAATTGTCTACAGTAATAGGCGACACTCAAAAAATGATAATCATGGACCCAAATCACATCATCGGGCTGGATAAACTGCTTAAGTTGTTTCGCAAATAGCAAGTTAACCGATTGGTAGCTATCATAATCTAACGGTGATTGATCAATGAGATCGGTTTGCTCATGCGCTAAGGGCCACAGCACATTATTGGCGAAGCCGCAATAATAATGTTGGTACTGCTTAGGAGTTAACGAGGTAGTGATATAAGTAATTTTTGGCGCAGAGATAGTGGCGTCCGCAGTTAGTAACGTTGTTTTATTATTAGTACTAAACTCATTATCGTTACTCTGATTATAGCTATAAGGGACAGCAGTATCGGTCACAATATTATGATCATCAATTTGGCCATTCCATCCCATCCAAACTCCTGAACTTTCAATCAATACGTCAGATAATGCAACAGCAAGTCCACCAGCCATTGGATTATTGTCAGGCATTTTTACTCGGTTTGAGAGGACGATTAAGCGACTCATAAGCTGTCACTCATCGCAATTTTTAGAAAGCTATGCAGTAAGTCTCTGACTTCATCAATATCCTGTACATAATAGTTGGCGCAAGTAGCTTCATTACCTACTTTAATACCCATCCCTGTTAACAGTTTTTTAGATTTATAATCAGAGTCTAATCCAATACTGACATTTTGAACCGCTGCAAATCCCGCTTCATCGGTAATATCATCGCCAATAAAAATAGGGCATAGTGGCTCGCTAAGTGATATATGCTGCAATAAATCTAATATTGCTAAGCCCTTATTTACCGATTTAGGTATAGCTTCCCAGACATATTTACCTTGCTTAACACTCCAATTATCAAAATTTGCTATTGCTTTTGACATCAGGTCATAGCTGATATCCGCTAAAGTAGGATTTTTACGATAATGTAAAGTACAGGAGTAGGGTTTATTTTCTATATATAGATCGGGGTAGGGGAGGCAGTAGTGAGTAACTGTATCTTTGATTTGGGTTAGTTGTGCCAGGTTAATATTGACAATATTGCCGTTCAGCCACGATAACTGTAAGCCATGTGTCGCGGCAATGGGAACCTCTAAGAGGGATAACATTTGCTTAGCTTCATTAAGACTGCGTCCAGTGACGACAGCAACCTTAACTCCATAATCTTGGATAGCTTGTATTAGATCTAAGGTGGACGTTGGGATAAAGCTGTCTTTGGGGTCAACTGTAAACTCAGCAAGGGTGCCATCTATATCCAAAAATAAGCAATAAGGCTTTTTGTCAGATAAAAAGTTAGCAAGTTTGTCCGGATCGATATAAGTAGCAGAGGTAATAAAATCAGAAGTATTTGCTGAATCCACGGTTTTTCCCTTTACCTGTCAACAGAGTATTTATTGAAATATAATCTTGTATGAATGCAAAGTTATTTCTAGGTAACTGTCTAATAATTATACTTATTATAAAAATAACCACTTTAGTATCGTGGCATATAGTTAGGGATATTGCGATGATAATAATGTATCTTTTTGTATGGATTTTAGGTGAGGTTTTTTACAATAAAAACTAAATAATCATAGTCACTGCGACTGATTCCTTGATAAGTAAGCCTGATCGTTGTTTAGACCTGCACTCATATAAAAAGGCCAGTTTATCGTGAAGATAATTTTCTTCATCCCCTCCCACTTTCAACGGCATTAAGGTGTTCGTCGTAATCCATGCGGGACACAGAGTGTTTTTCTTCTGAGTGTCTATTAATATTTTATCAGATGTTTGTAGGTGGTTCCGCTAGGGTATACCCTAGCAGAACCAATCAGATGCTTTACTTGGTTCGGTTCACTAGCGAGGACTTGAATGGAGTCGTGGATTAGAGAGGTTTAACACGGGGTGTTGAGTTTGGTAAATGCGTAGTACTCGTAGATGACGCTCTTGATAATCGGCGTATCAAGAGGCATTAAACGTAAAGTTGAAACCGACTGTCAGTATCTGGTAGTAAGGTCTAAGTAGTACCTTGTGAGCTGTGATGTGTTCGGGGCATAAGTAGTAAAAAAAGCGTCTACCCGCAACGCATGACAAACACTACAGTATGTTTTCAACCCCCTGTTGTGTAGGTAAGGGGTCTGACACTCGCCCAATCGGTTCCAATAGGTGGTTCTATTCATTTATGACTATAAAGTAGTCTACAAATCTTATTCAACAAGGTTAATTTGCCAGTTATTGGCTTGAATGACAATATTAATTTTGCGTAGTTTCATCGCCAGGTCATCGGCTTGCTTTTGTAACCCAGCTACTGAGACCATAATATTCCATTTAATTTCACGATGACTATAACGATCTGCCTCAGTGTCGGTCGCTTCAATTGCTTCAATTAATAGTTTGTGGCGCATCTCCAACGCCTCGCGTTCAACCAATAGCGTCAGCATTGATTGACCTTTATCCGTCTTAGCAACTGCATTGGTACGGTGAATACGTTCAATCAAAGTAGATAGCTCAGTAATGACTTGACTAGCCTCAATTATTAGATGACTTGGATCTTCATTTGGCGTATCGCCTTCTTGAACTTTAGCATTACTACGAATACGTCCTTTAATTTGAGCAAGTTTTTTTTGCATATCGCTACGAATAAGTAGGGCTTCTGCGAGTTTCATTTTTAGCTCCTTTTAAGACCTTATTAGTATACCCTTATTGAGCTGTTTCCTACAAAAGTTTATTTACCTGCCCTAAGAACAATATCGCATCGGTTTTATTGTCTTTAATCATAAAGATAAACGGATGATCGGCTGTAAATTCAGCATTGTATGACGCAGAAACAACGCTAATAACAATGGATGTAGCAGCTGCCGCAACCGTCCCTTTTTCATCAACCTCAACCACTGCTTTATGAATAACGGAGTCTACTGCTAACGAAAGGTCATCATTGAATAAGCTGTAGTCTGCTTGACTCCCAAAAGCTATGGGCATCCCCTTTTTAGCCAACAACGGCTCCATCTGATAGTTTTCTTCTAATTTGAATTTAGGCATAATGAGAAAAACCTCTTTATTCTCTAATTGCTTAGTCCATTTATCAATTTGAGTGGTACTCAAGTTGGCTACCAGCTTTTGCATAGCAGCTGCCTCTTTTGATTTTGGTAATACGATTAGCATTGATAGATCATCGCCTTTGTAAGGCAGTTCTACCACTTGCACTTGTTCATCTTCCATGTAATCGAAGTATTCTATGCCATACATTAAATTTGTATTAGTCGTTGTGCCATCAAGATTGTAAAAAGGCTGTTCCCAATTTCTTAATCCAAGTGGCTGTGCCCATTCGCTTTTAAAATACACTGCGTTGGTTAGTACAGTGGCTGTAGATGACTCGATACTCCCTTTTGCAAGCAGCTCAGGAATCATCTGCTTGGTATGCTTGGCAATGGTTTTATTAATAATCTGACGTGAAGATTCTGGACTGTTCTTAAAATCAAGGTTGGTGACTTGACCACCATAGTAGCGTTGTACTGTATCTAAGTAAGTCTGATTGGGACTCAAGCCTTGACGCATCCATAAGTTATTAACCGTGCTTAAATCATAATTTGGATTGGGTTTATTGAATTGATTGTATAGTGCAGCGCTATTAGGATTGAGGATAGCTAGTGGCGGATAATGAAAGGTCTTTTGAATTTGTTGCTTCGTTTCCCCTTCTGCTGCGATATAGAGCATTGCCATTGCAGTAGACAAGCTATAGGGTGAGAAAAAGGCATTTTTATCTAATTGTTTCGGCTGCTTATTTATTTGCTGATATAGCTCAATAGCAAACTGGTTATTGGCACTAACCACTTGAGAGATACCATCTGCTGTCGCAGCAGAGTCGTCAGCAGCGACATAATCCTTATCAGTCTTTGGGGGCGAAGCGTTCTCAGTCTTGCTTGCTATAGGTTTATTATTCACTACCTGCATCGGCTGGCTATTAATAAGACTGCTATTACAACCGCTCATGGCGATTAAGCTGCCCAAAGCAAACATACCCATAATGAGCTTGCTTGTAGACTTTTCATAAACGTATTGATTATTACCTTTCACGATTTTGTATCCTTTCAAAACTCGAATGATATTCTAAATATATATAAAGTTTTGGCTGAATCCAGTAAATATATGCTAATACTAATTGGAGCATAGCTGTGAGCATAATATTTAACTACACGGACCTGCTATAAATAACGCTAACTTACAGCCAAAGATCCAAGTCCTCACTAGGGAACTAGGCCCGTAAAGACGCCTGATCTACTCCCTAGGATTTAAGCAAAGGGCTTTAAATTGATATCTCTTACATATTTTCAGACTTGTTCTTAGCTGGTGGTACCGAGTAGGTTCCCACAACATGGGCAACTAATTCGTCCGATCCATCTGAGTATAAAGAAACCTCGCCTACGACTAGACTTCTTCCAACTTTTAGCAGTTTGCACTCAGCAATAATGCGTGATTTTGCATTTGGTTTACGTAAGAAATTGATAGTTAGACTCGTGGTTACTGCTAATGGTACTATGCCAATTCTACCTAAGATAGCCACATAAAGAGCTACATCAGCAATTCCCATCATTACAGGTCCCGATACAGTACCTCCAGGTCTCAAATCATCTAAACCAATATCATGGGATAAAATTGACCCACTGCTATTTACTGCTTCAATCTTGTACTTTGCTTGAGGGAACTCAGACTTCATGAACTCAGCTATCTCTTCCTTGGTTGCTGACATAGGGCTTCCTTTAATCTAACTGTTATTGGTACTTCTATTCTATCCTAACTTTCCACCTTATTACGATAAAAAATTATAGAGCCATTTTTAGGTCAGAGCACTAGTTTTAAAGTGCTTGACGGTTTTATGAGAGGTATAGTCTAAAAAAGAACAGCAAGCTAATTTAAAAAAAGTATTATCTTTAGTGAGCGGTCAGGTATTACAGATGCGTATTCATAATACGGGCTAATCACTTAAGAGAGCATTTCACGATTAATTCCGTTACTATTAAGACTGATATCAACTTTAATGTAAGCATCCGACCATCCCATCTTTTTTTCTATTAAAAAATGCGAGATAGTGTCCATGAACAAATAATCGTGGACACTAACATGACAACACAATCTCCTAATACACCCAAACGAAGAACTTACAGCGCCGAGTTTAAAGCGCTTTTAGTAAAAGAAGCGACAGACTCAGATCGATCAATTGCCAGTATCGCTCGAGAGCATGGCATTAACCAAAACCTTCTACATAACTGGAAACGCCAGTATCAGCGGGCACATGCTCAAGCTGACACATTACCTGGTACTATAAACAGTCCTCATGATCCAAACCCGCACTTTATCCCAATCCATCTTGAACCTGAAGTCACATATCTAGGCTCAGCATCCGTCATACAAAACATCAAACTGCAAACCACATCTCGAGCATCTGGGACGATAAGCCTCAACATTGCCCAAATTGACACCCAAAGCTTGATTGACCTACTACGAGGACTGCAATGATACCCATCACTCACATCTGGCTATCCACCACGCCTATGGACATGCGATGTGGTAGTGGCAAACTACTGGCCCACATCCCCACCGAGCATCAAAGCATTCGCCCTCACTGTGCCTACCTGTTTTACAACAAAGCAGGCACACGCCTAAAAGTATTCATTCATGATGGTCTTGGCGTATGGCTTTGTAGCCGTCAGCTTGATGACAATAAATTTCATGGCTTAACCAAGCCGCTCACCACCACTCAAACTGGCATCAGCATCAACCGTGAACAATTTAATGCCTTAATCAGTGGACTGCCTTGGCGTAACATGGGCAAAGATAAATTAACCCCCATCCTATAAATAGCAGATGACAGGCAAATAAAACTCTGGCAACATATCGCCATGACTGTTGCCAACTTATCCGACTTATCAAAAGACCCCA
>NZ_FUGE01000153.1 GCF_900162825.1 Psychrobacter piechaudii | reverse complement strand
AAACTTACCGGTACGTTTTAGATGCTCAAAACTTAACGCATTGACATAGTTCCACACGAAGTTTACCGAACCGCTTAGACGATTCAGCTCTTTTATGTGCTTGTCTTTAATGCGTAGCTTGAGTGTTTTCATATATTCAGTATGGCAAGATTAATTTTAGCTTACAACCCTTTAACGACTTCTTACGACAGTGTGTGTCGCCTTATATCCACCCCCTGAAGTGGGTGGTTTTACGGCGACTGGTGATAAAAAGAGCGATTCTAGGATCGCTTTTTTTAGAGACAGTGTTTAAAGATTGTCTTTTTTAGAGATAGGCTTTGATTTTAATACTTTAATTACTGAGCAGAGGCCTTAGCGTTATCGGCTCTTTTGGCCATTTTGCTTTTAAACTTAGCCTTTCTTTCTTCACGCATTTTCTCTAACTGAGCTTTTTGCTCATCAGTCAGAATTTGCGCCATGGCATGCTGAGTTTGAACGCGTTCAATAAATCTTTGCTTTGAAAAAGCAGCTTGTTGCTCTGCTAAGTTATTCAAGCTGGCAGTATTTAAAGTAGGGCTATTTATTAAAGCTTGAGTCTGAGCATGCATCTGCTGCATTTGAGCTTTATGTTGTTGACGATTGGCCTGGTGCTTTTGTTTCTGGGCCTCTCTCAAAGCTTTCATTTGAGCTTTTTGCTCATCAGTCAAATTAAGTTTCTCATAACCACCACCACGTTTGCCCATATGTTGGCCGCCTTTATGATGTTGGCCTTGCTTAGCGTGCTGCATCTTAGTGGTTGGGGTGGTTTGAAATTCCGATACTGCACTGGCCTGCGTACAGCCTACCATTGCCAAGCTACCCGATACCGCTAGTACAGAACTTAATACTAATTTTTTCATAATAGTTACCCTTTATGTATGTCATTACTGATTAAATGGCTAATTAAATGTCATTTGTTAATTTGGATTTCTGGAACAGAGCTTGCAGCTGGTTTAGTTATCAATACCCAACCCTTTATTTGCGTAGCCTTTTCCTTGATGGCCTTATGATAGAACAGTTGCACGTAACTTAATTTGATGAAAATTTAAGAAAGGTAACAATTGCTACGCTTGCCTACTTCTTTACTTGCTTGTGGCCACAGCCCTAGTTAGTATTCTTAACCCTTATCATTTGCAAAGATTTTATTTAAACTGATGGGCAAAAGTTCTACGTTTGGGGCCATTAATTATTTAATTTTTAGGACTTGTTCATGACACATATTTTATTAGGCGATGACGACACGGAATTATCAGACTTATTGTCAGAATATCTGACCAACCATGGGATTAAGTGTGACTGTGTCTATGATGGTGAGCAGGTTTTAGAAAAAGTTAAAATGCATACTTATGACTTAATTGTGCTCGATATTATGATGCCCAAAATTGATGGGCTAAGTGTGCTATGCCAACTGCCCACCTTAACCCAAACGCCTGTGATTATGCTGACCGCAAAAGGCGATGAGATTGATCGCATTATTGGTTTAGAGCTGGGGGCAGATGATTATATCGCCAAACCTTGTAACCCTCGTGAGCTATTGGCCCGTATTAATGCCGTTATTAAACGCACTACGGCTCAAAGCTCCGATTTTACTCCGCTAACACATGAGCGGTTAGAGCTGGATCAAGTACACCGAATTTGTAAGGTAGATGGTGAAAATCTGCAAGTTACTGGTACCGAATTTGATTTACTGGTCGCCTTACTACAGCAGCAAGGCAATGTGGCGAGCAAAGAATGGCTATCACAAACTGTGTTGCAACGCGAACTACAGCCTCTTGATCGTAGCTTAGATGTTCATGTCTCTCGGCTGCGAAAAAAATTACAGCCTTTCCATGAAGACCCCATCAAGGCCGTTCGCGGCAAAGGCTATCAGCTGGTCTTATAGTGCTAGCTGATGTTATAGAGTATTACTTTTATGAATAAAACTGCGGCAAAAAAAGCGCGTCGACATCGATTCCATCAGCCCCTTAACTTATTCTGGCGGCTATTTCTTAGCATGTTGGCTATTTTACTGCTGACTTCAGCCTTATCAGTGGGTATCGAGCGTTGGATTAATGCAAAAGAGCTCAATAATAGAATGCAGATGCAAGTGGCGCGCTTACTCATCGCCCGCCAGGAGACTATCGCCGCCTTAACCAATGATGACTTGCAGATGGTCAAGCAGTTATATCGTGAAAATCGATGGTTATTATCACAAATGCGTATTGTGGATGACCAAGGTGAGCAAGTCCTCCCTAAGTTTGGACGTTCTCGCTCTGAATCCAACCGTGGAGGTCCCTATAGACCTGCGACCCGCTCTGAGTTTCAACATGCTGCACCACGCACCAATGAGACTGAATCTCAGCAGTATCCCTATTCAGAACAGCAATATTCACGCTTCTTTTCAACTTTCAGTGAACAACCTTGGCAACAAGTCAGTGCTGACATTGCTAACTATCCAGAATTAGAAGATACCACCGTAATCTCTAGCAGTGGAAAAACCTATATCGTACAGCTACAACCTAGACTGCTGTTACGCGACCTGATGTCCCTACGTAAAGATCACACTTTAATTAGAGTATCGCTGATTTTACTGTTTAGCATCTTAGTCTGTTATTGGTTAAGCCGAGCTTTAACGGGCCGTATTCAGCGGGTACAAAAAGCGGTGCATCTAATGAGTGAAGGCCGATTTACCGCAGGAGAGGAGCTAAAAAACTTAGGCAATGACGAGCTGGGTCTGTTAGCAAAAGATGTCTCCAAGCTGTCTACCCGCTTGGCCAATAGTGAGCTGGCTCGTAAACAAATGCTTAGTGATATCTCTCATGAACTGCGCTCTCCCTTAGCCAGACTAGATGTGGCTACAGAGCTTACCCGTGACTTCGCCCCTGAAGCCGGGCACTATCTAGATCGCATTGAGAAAGAATCGCTACGTATGAACGAGCTTATTGAGCACATCATACAAATTCAATCCCTGCAAATGCGCCAAAATACTTTGGATATAGAGGCTTATCAAGAAATTGATTTATATGCCCTTATTGATGAGATTAAGCAAGATGTCTGCTTTGAGTTTCAGGATAAGGCGGTTGATTGGCAGTGGCTGCTTCTGAATAAAGGAAAGCCCGCAAAATCGCAAAACTCTGCAGCTAAAGATAGCTACAAGCTAAGGGGAGACCCGCAACAGTTACACAGTGCTTTTGAAAACATTATTCGTAATGCCTTTACCCACACCGCAGCGGGATCTAGCGTCAAGGTCAGCCTAGACACTTTTATTCATCCAGAGCATCAGACGCCTTATATAAGGATACAAGTTATTGATGAAGGCAGCGGGGTGGCGGAAGCGGACTTAGAGCGTATTTTTCAACCCTTTGTCAGATTAAGCGCCTCTAGAGAGCGCTTAAACCCACCTCAGGTGAAACAACAAGGCGGCCCCTCTCAGACCCCTCAAAAGAAATATAATGGTTATGGCTTAGGATTGGCCATTGCTCATGCCATTATCCTGGTGCATCAAGGGGAACTTGTAGCTTATAACCGTCAAGATGGCGTCTCAGGATTGATTATTGAAGCGACTTTGCCGACTCATTATAAATAGACGACTTAGCCGCTTAGCCACTCTTGAAAGTATTAAAGTTTTAAAAGCATTCAAGGCTTATTAACTTCAATGTTTGCTAAAAGAACAAAGCCGCATAACTTTCGTTATGTGGCTTTCGCTTTGTGTCATCCTGACTATAATACTAACTACCCCATCCCTGAATAGTTAATATTAGCGAGCATCCTGCTCTTTTTTTAACCCCTGTAACTGTAATTCTTACAGCCCAGTCGTGCATCCCTACTTCAATATGGCTCTATACCATCCTAGATATGTTGCTCATACTTGCTAATCTAATAGCAGCTTATCCTTACAACGGAAGTCATCATTGTAACCAACTAAACCACTCAATCCTTTGAGTCATCATCCTTAATGCCGTACAGCTATAATCTCAAATTACCTCACCCAATGTAAGTGGTAATAGCGTCTGTGGCTGTAAGCATATGCTTACAAAGCTATTTATTGCTTAACAGCCAGAGACAACAAAGCCGCATAACGTTTATTATGCGGCTTTGTTATTGTCATCCTGACAGTCTATTATTTTCTACTCCATCCTAGAATAGATAATAACATGAGCTTCCTGCTCTTGGTGTACTTATCACTCTAAACCAAACTTCACATCCTATGAATGCTTAGCCAAAGTGTGTGTCCTTACTATACATCCTGATAAAAGAGTTAACCTCTTTATCTTGATTCATCATCCTTGATTCAGTAAAGCTATGTTCTCAAATTAACGAAGCCAATGTAAGACGTAATAGGCGTCAGTGCGTGTAAGCATATGCTTACAAATATTATTCATGAGCCTTCAAGCTTTCAACAAGGGCTAGACTTTAAAAGCTACAGATCCCCCGAATTCATTGAGACCCCTGCTAATAACTTACAATCATTACGGTTAGATAATCACTGTGTTTATTAGACAGTTAATATGGTTAGACTTCAATAACAATGACAACATAAACACTCTGATATCCTCTAAGAGTTGCTACACAGCTTATTCAGATAAAGGGCATACTATTTATTGGTTATAGGTCTTTAGCATTAATAGCTATTTAAAATATATGGTTATTAGAAATAGCTGTTCAAATAAAACAGTTAAAACTTAATTTGCTGAAGACTTGGTTAATAACCAACTAAGTTCATATCGTGACATAAAAACCAATAATTTTTTAAACTATAAAAAAAGGAATAGAGCCATGAATAAGGATACTTTTAAAGGTGAGTGGAACCAGCTAAAAGGTAAAATAAAACAAGAGTGGGCTGATCTTACCGATGATGATTTAACGCATGCAGAAGGCAGCTTTGATAGGTTGGTAGGCAAAATCCAAGAACGTTACGGACATACCAAAGATAAAGTGGAACAACAAGTGCGCGAGTGGCGGACTAAGCACGATGTTTAATGACTTTATCGAGCAATCAATTTATCTAGCTTGAAAAAGAGTAACCAAAACAATAAAGCCGCATCACTCACGTTATGCGGCTTTTACTGTAGTCATCCTGACACCTTATCGTCTTCTACCCCATCCTAGAATAGTCAACTATAGCGAGCATCCTGCTCTAACTTACCTTTCCCTTTGATCTTAAGTATCACATCCTGTAATACTAAAATAAAAGGGTGTGTCTCCTTACTAACCCTATGACTCCGTATCAGCCTAGATACTGTTTAACTAAAGTACTTTAACTATAATAACTATTAATCAAAGTACTCGCTAAAAAGTTCATAGGTGGCTATTATCGAATTCAAAACCTTCAAATTCTTGTAACAGCCTATCTTCCTTAACCCGGTATCTTTATTTGTCGTTTTGGGGCTTACAACCTAGGTTATAACCTTAGACCAACCAAATAAAGCACTCAATCCTTTGAGTCATCATCCTTGATGCCGTGAAGCTATAATCTCAAATTTAGAGTTCTCATGTAAGTCGCCAAAGCGTCATGTGGTGTAAGCATATGCTTACACAGCCGTTTTATTAGTCCGCTTCCCTACTTTCGGTCCAAAAAATGGTTCAAAAAAACCTTTACACCCCTTAAGGTATAAAGGTTTTCAAAAATATAAGTCAATAGCTAACTTGCTTGAAACTTTAAAAGTTCCGTTTTTAAAAGCTCCGTTAAAGCTACTTAGAATCTTCTAACTGCTGAAATCTTTGTAGCTTATTGGCCTCTAACATAATTTTCGCGGCTTCAATGACATAAATCTCATCCTCTGGCAGTTTAGGACGTTCATCATTCTTCAAACGACTGCGCTCTTCAAACATTGACTCCACAGCAGCCTGATACTGTGTCCAACTATCATAAGGCTTAAGGCCCGTAGCTTTACGGCGTGCATTTTCAGCATCTAAAGTTTTTTGCTCAATTTGTTTTTGACGAGCACGGCGCTCATTAATATTAAGTTTCACCGCTTTTTTATCGTCCTCCATATTACGCACTTTATTTAAGGTGTCTAAATACACAAATTGCGGGTTGGTGGTTTGACGAATCTTAGATTGCTGATTAAGGGTCGCTAAGGTATTACTGGTAAACTTACCTTCTGGCTTATAAGGAGAAGTCTTAATGGTATCCCAAGCCATGGCGTTTTTCTGATCACGCTCACTAAACTCTGCGCCCTCATAGATGTTAATTAAAGGAATGTCAGGAACGACCCCTTTATTTTGGGTACTGCCCCCTGTGACGCGGTAGAACTTACGCTGAGTTAAAGTGGCAGAGCCCAGTGCTAAGCTATCTAATTGAATCTGTGCCGAGCCTTTACCAGTAGTGGTACTGCCCACTACCAAACCACGGCCGTAGTCTTGAATGGCGGCGGCAAAAATCTCAGAGGCAGAGGCTGAAGCCATATTGGTAATCACTACCATGTCTCCAGAATACAGCTGCTTACCGCCATCTTCATCTTGATAAACTTGGACATTACCTCGGTTATCTCGGATTTGAACCAAAGGACCTTCTTTGATAAACAGCCCAAGCATTTTCGCAACTTCATCTAGCGAGCCGCCTGGGTTATTGCGTAGGTCAACCACTAAGCCATCAATATTTTTCTCATTAAGCTTCTTCAGCTCATTTTGAGTATCGATGCTAACGCTTCGGTAGTCTTGGCCACTGCGGCGGGCTTGATAGTTTAAGTAGAAGCTCGGAATCTCTAACACCCCAATGCGTTTCTCTTGATTGCTGCCCTCAGGCTTAACAGTCACAATGCGGTGGGTAACCCCGGCATCTTCTTGCTCGATAACATCACGAGTCAATACAATGGTACGAGCAGCGGCATCTGGGCTATTGGGCTGCTTCACTTTTACAGTGACATCAGTACCACGCTTGCCTCGAATTAATGCCACTACCTCACGAGTCGACCAGCCCACCACATCTTGAAGGTTTTCTCCATCTTTGGCCACAGCCATGATTAAGTCATTGGGCTGTACTTGGCCAGATTTAGCCGCTGGACCCCCTTCTACTAGAGTCACTATTTGAGTATAGTCAGGGTTTTTACGGTAAGGGCGAATGGTTACGCCGATGCCTTCTAACTGCAGGTTAGACTGTACTTGCATCTCTACGGATTGCACAGGAGCATAGTAATTACTGTGAGGATCGTAGGTGAGCATGGCCGTATTTAATACAGACTCCATAATCTCATCGCTTTTAATCCGATCTAACTGCTCTTGCTGACGATGTAAGCGGTTTAATAACACTTCTCTAGGGTTTCTATCTTCACCTAAGATTAAGTCATTGCCTTTGGTCAATTCTGGATGTTTGGTATACAACTCATCGCGGGCTTTATCTTCTTCCTGCCCTAATGTTAAGTTAATAATTTGCAGCGTAAGTTGACGCTCCCAGTATTTTTGCTGTTCGCTAGCCGTAGTAAATCTAGGCTCTTTCTCTCTATCTAATATCACCGAGTCATTACGGTTGAGATCAATCTCTTTACTTAAGAACTTATCTGCAAAATTATAGTATTCATTTGAACGCTGAATATAACGATTGAAGATATTTTGGGTGGCGGTTAAATCCCCTTGCTTTAGTCTATCCGCAAAAGAAGCACCATATTTTTTGGTCAATTCATCAATATCAGACTGTAAAAATAAAGTATGATTTGGGTCTAAGCGATCAAAGTACATCTGTAATACTTGCATACCCATTTCTGAATCAAAACGTTTATTAGAGTAGTGAGCTCTATCTAATAAAGCCGCCACTTGTCTTGTCGTCAATTTTTGTTCTGGAGTGGCAACAAAAGCAGCCTTGTCCGATGCCATTGCCGTGGTATAGCTTTGCGAAAAAACTATTCCGGCTACCCCAATAGCGGCGGCACTTAACACCAGCTGTGTTGGTTGAAATCTCATAAACTATTCTCGCTCATTATTTTTGATATGGACATAATGACCTGATATTAGCACAACAATCAGTCCTTGACTGTCTAAAACTGTATAAGCATTCTTACCTAATTTTACATTCAGACGAAAATTATTTTAATGGCTTGGCCGTGAATTACCAATAATAAAGAAAAGCACAGAGAGCTTAGGTATTGGTATTCCTAACATTTACTGTAATAATACCTCATTCATTTTTAGTGTAATAAATTTCAAGGGGAACCTTTATGTACGGACCTTTAATGATTGATGTAGCCGGTACTGAGCTTACTGAAGAAGATCGCTCGGTATTAAGTCGTGCAGAGGTTGGTGGCATCATTTTATTTGCCCGTAACGTTGACACCCCCGAGCAAGTACGCCAACTTTGTGATGAGATTCATCAACTAAAACCACAGATTCTCATTGGGGTTGATCAAGAAGGCGGCCGCGTGGCCAGATTGCGTAAAGGATTTACACCCTTACCAGCGATGGGAAAGTTGGGTGATTTGTTTGATACCGATCCTTGCCGCGCTTTAGCGCTGGCCTATGATTGTGGCTACTTAATGGCCACTGAGGTAATGGCTGTCGGTATCGATGTTAGCTTCGCCCCTGTACTCGATATAAATGGGGTCAGCCAAGTCATTGGAGATAGAAGCTTTCATGCCAATACCCAAGCCATTGTGGCGCTCTCTACGCAGTTTATGCAAGGTATGAAAGCAGCAGGCATGGCCACCACAGGCAAGCACTTCCCAGGTCATGGCTCTATCGCTCCAGATTCGCATGTGGCCGATGCCATCGATGAGCGGAGTTTTCAACAAATTAAGCAGACCGATCTACAACCCTTCATTCAGTGTCAGCCTTGGCTAGACGCAGTTATGCCCGCCCATGTGATTTTCAGTCAGGTGGACAATAAGCCTGCAGGCTTCTCTAAAATTTGGCTACAAGACATCGCCCGTCAACAATTAGGCTTCCAAGGCGTGTTGTTCTCTGACGATTTATCGATGAAAGCCGCTCATACCGCCGGTGATATTGGTGCTCGAGTGACAGCTGCAATAACTGCCGGCTGTGACATGGCGTTGGTGTGTAACGATCGAGAAGCTGCCCTACAGGCGATTGAAACCGCGGCTCAGCTGCCTACTCCTAACCAGCAACGTCTGCAAGCCATGCGCAGCGAGATACCGCAGTGGCAAGGTGGCTTAGAGGCCACTTGTGCTCAGTTTGACTATTGGGCAACTGCCAAGCAAAACATTGTTGACGCCTTTTTTGCTGAGCAGCAGAGCGTTACTCAAGAAAAAGACCCTACTAATTATTGTTATTGACTTCCTCCCCTCGCTAAACCGAGGGGATTCCTACAGCTAGACGGTCAAGCCCGACCGCAAGGATGTTCTTAGCAGCATTGATATCTCTATCATGCCATGTG
>NZ_FUGE01000077.1 GCF_900162825.1 Psychrobacter piechaudii | reverse complement strand
GCATGATAGAGATATCAATGCTGCTAAGAACATCCTTGCGGTCGGGCTTGACCGTCTAGCTGTAGGAATCCCCTCGGTTTAGCGAGGGGAGGAGGTCAAGGGGTGTAGAAGGGTGATTGAGCCTAGACTTAATTAAGCTTCACGGGCCACGCTGGCTTGTAGTGCACGTGGCAAATCTAATAATTCTAGCTGTGAGTCTTCTAGGTGCTCAGGACGTGCCACAACCAAGGCCTCAAAGCCTGAATGGCCTGCAGTAGCAATGGCATTTACCACCTGAATTTTATCCATGCTTTCTCCAGCCTGTGGCACTTTACCTTGACCTTTTACCCGGTGTAAAAATGCTTTTGGCGAGGCCTTGAAGTAGATACGAGCGATCACTTCTTGGCCGATATAGCAGCCTTTATCATAGTCTACGCCGCCACGCTGATGTAGTCTTAATTCTTGCGGCTGGAACTGACCTTGGGTGGCTTCCACAATCCAGTAATTACCTGTGGCAATACTTAACGCTTGCCACTTATCGATATCACAATTATCTGCAGCTTGGCTAAAGGTGGCCTCTTCAGTATTGCTCTCTGAGCCTAAGACGCAAGGGTAGATATCAATAGGTTCGGAGGTAGTGATTTTTGAGAAGGCCCCATACTTTTTTATATGAGCTTGTAAGCTTGGTAAGCAGTCAGTGGCAATAACAATATCAAACTGCTCTTCAGATTGTTTTTTTACCCAAATACCAAACTCAATACGCCCTTTAAGGTTGGCAATGGCGGCGGGCAGATAACTTAACCCTATTTTATCTACGTTGACAGTAAGCTGGCTTTGCAAAAATTTTGCAGCATCAGGGCCTTGCAAAGTGAATTGTTTAAAAGATAAGTTACTCACAATTAGAATCCTTTTTTAGTTGTTTTGATTAAGTTGTTGTAATAGATAGCGATAAAGGTTTTTCATATAGTGCCAGTTATTATAGAGGCTTGGCAATTAAGCTATGTAATTAGCTGTATACAAAAAGCTATTTTCATTTATGTTGGCAGGACTAGAGAATATCAAGCATAGGCTCGAGCAAAAAGTTGCGGTTTAGGCTACAATACTAAGCGATATCAATTCACTACTATATCTTAAGTAATGGAAATGAGGATAAAATGAGCTTACCTAATTGCCCTAGTTGTGATTCTGATTTAACTTATGAAGATGGTGCCTTATTGATTTGTCCAATGTGTGCTCACGAATGGACAGCTGCTGAGGCAGACGGTACTGTTGCCACAGAAGAGTCTGATAATGTGATCCGTGATGCGGTTGGTAACGATTTGCAGGATGGTGATGCTGTGACTGTGATTAGAGACCTAAAAGTGAAAGGCTCTTCTACACCGCTTAAAGTAGGCACCAAGGTGAAGAGTATTCGCTTAATCCATGACGCACCAGATGATCATGATATCGATTGTAAGATTGATGGTTTTGGTCAAATGAAGCTAAAGTCTTCTGTGGTGAAAAAAGCCTAATGCGATAGCCTTTAAAGTGATAAATTGGCTACTTTAATAGTGCTATTAAAGATAAAAAACCTCGCAATGAATTCATTGCGAGGTTTTTTTGTTTTTGATAAAAGTGGATAGGCTTACTATGAGCAACTATGTAAGCAATTACTGCCCTTAACAAGGTATGTTTTATTGTAGTAATTAGATTTGTCAGATTTAATTTAGCCAGGTAAGAACCTCATAACTGCAAGTATTAATTGGCTTACAGAGTATCCCATAACAATTTTAAGGGTTTAAGCAACTAACACATAAAACAATTCATAGGTAGCGATTTTGAGTAAATAAAGCCCTTCTTATTTGCTATAATAATTAAATAAATCTATCTAATTGTGATTAGATGATTAACGATGAGGAGTGAGTATGTCAAAGAAAAGCAATAAGCCCGAAAAGATTAGTGATGACTATGTAACCAATAGTAAGAAGATCGAACAGTACGAAACGCAAAAGAAAAAAGACAGTTCACGAATCAAAACCAAAGCAGTGATCGATCAAGTTCTGCTAAAAGACCTAAATGAAGGGAACTTCGAGGGCATCACTGATCACTTACAAGCTTTAATTCATGATGCGTCGCCTGATGATCTTGAAAAGCTTAAAGACTTATTTGCCAAACATGCTTTAGCCAATACCGTTAAAACAGGCTTGAAAAAAGACGATGAGCTATCAGATAACTGGCGTGAAGGGGGCTACCCTTATAAGAATCGCTTATCGCGTAAAACTTATGAAAAACAAAAGTATCATTTGCAAGTAGAGTTGCTTAAGCTTCAAAAATGGGTTCGAGAAAATAATCAAAAAGTCGTTATTATTTTTGAAGGTCGTGATGCCGCTGGTAAAGGCGGATCTATCAAGCGTTTTATGGAGCATTTGAATCCACGTAGTGCTCGAGTGGTCGCTCTAGAGAAGCCAACAGAGCGTGAAATGGGGCAGTGGTATTTCCAGCGCTACATTCAGCATCTCCCTTCGGCCGGTGAAATGGTGCTATTTGACCGTTCTTGGTATAATCGTGCCGGTGTTGAGCGAGTCATGGGCTTCTGTACTGAAGAGGAATACGCCACCTTCATGCGTCAAACCCCTGAGTTTGAAAAACATTTAATTGATTCAGGCATCCATTTGGTTAAGTTTTGGTTCTCGGTAAGCCGTGATGAGCAGCGTCGCCGCTTTAAGCAACGTGAAGCGCATCCTTTAAAACAGTGGAAATTATCGCCGATTGACTTGGCCTCACTGGACAAATGGGACGAATACACCTTGGCAAAAGAAGCCATGTTCTATAACACAGATACCGCTGAGTCGCCTTGGATTGTGATTAAATCAGATTGTAAAAAGCGTGCCCGTTTGAACGCCATGCGTTATGTGCTAAATAAACTTCCGTATGAAGGCAAAGACCAAAAACAAGTGGGTAATGTAGATCCATTAATTGTCGGTCGAGCTGGTGCTTTATATGAGCTAGGTGAAAAATCAGACTTGACCATTTAATGGATCAGATTTTATGCTTTAATTAATAAATAAGGAGCAATCATGTGATTGCTCCTTATTTTTTTAAGTCATTTAATATTTAAAGTCATTGAATAACTGGGGTGTTGACTACAAAATGGACTTAAAGCTAAGCACTTATTTTGCCCATTTTAATCAGCCTAGAAGTAATAGAGCCTTTGGTACGTTGATGACGCTCCGCTAGAATATCCACGCTATCACCATTATCGAACCCTGTATTAACACTTTCTTCTTCCTCTGTTTTCCAAGGTTTACCTGCATTGCCCGGTAACTGTGCTTGGCGCTCAATCCATCTGATACGGGCTTGAAGGGCAGGAATAGCCGCTTGCAAAGCCCGTTGTATATCATCATTCAAACACAGACTGTTAGGCGCTAGTGGCTCATCCGACAGAGGGTTAATACCTTCACTGAGCTTTTCAATAATACGAAAAGCTTCAAAAGTATGCATGGGGGCTACGACAGCTTCAGGTTGAGCCGGTAATTCTACTGCTGTTTTTTTATCATCCATGAGGGATAAACAATCCTTTTGATTGAGAGAGTATTTGGTTTGGCTATTTTTTATATTAATAATTAAAATAACTAAACTAAATTAAAATAAAAACTAATCAATAAAAACATTTTCTTTTAAGGTTAATACCTCACACTCACCCATATCCCACTCATGGTGGCTAACAATGATTAGTAGCCCTTGCTTTTGGTGCTCGCGTACACTGTTCCAAACTCGCTCTCGGGTCTCAGTATCTAGTCCAGCAAACGGTTCGTCGAGCAGTAAAACTTTTCGCGGCTTTAATAGCAGTCTGGCTAGAGCAACGCGTCTGGCCTGACCCCCAGAGATCGCTGCCCCATATTCGCCTAGAGCAGTTTGTAATCCTTGTGGTTGTGCTTGCAGCCAAGGCAGTAGACCTACCTTATCCAAAGCGGATAGCAGCTCCTCTTCAGTGGCATCAGGTTTGCCGAGGCGAAGGTTAGCGGCTAATGTCTGATCAAAAATATCCAGTTGTTGCCCTAGATAACCCAACTGATCTTGCCAGTCATAAGCAAACCAGTTTTGCTCATTGAGTGTTATTTCACCTGCTTGCACTGGCAACTCACCGGACAAAGCTTGTAGTAGAGTAGATTTACCACAGCCGGAAGGGCCTTTGATAATCAAGGGCATGCCAGATTGGATGCTGACGCTGACTTCTTTGGCACCTACTAAAGCCCCTGGGATCTTGGCAGAAACATTGCACAGTTCAGCGTGAATAGGGCCCGTTGGTAACGTTAGTCCCTTTTCAATATCTGTAGCAGCTATATTATTGAGCTCTGGCTGATTGGCTGTAGGATTTAGTAGCGCATTGAGTCTGTCTTTGGCAGAGATGCTATTACCCATGGCTAAATAGTGTTGACCTAGTGGCACAATAATCTCTTGAATACCCAGTAATCCTAAAGTTACTGCCAGTGCTAACGGCACATTAATGTCGGTGGCTAACGCAGTAGAGGAATTAGTTAACTGATATATCGAAAATAGTACCACCAACACTGCGGCATAACAGAACCACTGAATAAGCAGCATATAGCTAGAGCGGTGTTTCTGTGCCTTCCATTCTAAGGCCTGTAGCTTATCGTCTTGTTCAGTATAATCCTTAGTTTGTGTTTGCCATTGTTGCCAAAGCAGCAACTGGGTAATGATTGCCAGTGGCGCCAATAGTTTCTGGCGTCTAGACTCTGCAACTTGTGATAAATGCTTGGCGCTTTGGATACCTTTAAGGCTAGCGATGAAAGGCAGTAGTAAAGCGGATAATAGCAATAGATAAATCACAATCTTACTGATTGAACTCAGTGGCAGAGCCCAGCCAATGAATGCAGCTAACAATAGCATGGACACACTACCGATGAGCCAAGGAGAGATGACCCTGAGAATAAACTCATCTAATTTATCTATATCACTCACCAAGCGGTGCATATATTGGGAAGCATGTAGTGTGTTGCGCTGCTGCACTAAGGGTAGGGCTGCTAATCGATTAAAGAAGCGTAAGCGCAACGTTTTTAACAAGTCAAATACCGCATTGTGCGATACCATCAGCTCTCCATAGCGCCCAGCTGTTCTTGCCATGGCAAGCATCCGAATAATGCCGGCGGGCAACATATAGTTAAAGCTATGCGAGCCCACCGCAATCATGCCAGCCAAAGCAGCACCGGTAATGAACCAACCGGATATCATCAATAGCGCAATCATAGAAAGGGCTGTAACCAATCCTAAGATCCAAGATATCACCCACAGATCAAAGGAGGGCTTAAACATATCACGCAAACGAAATACGGGAGCGTTGGTCGTCAATGGAGACTGCTGATTTGAGCTTGTGTCGGATTTGGCTAAGACTTGTTTAGTCATGATCTTCTCCCCTTACCGTTACTGCTGCAGGTAGTGACAGCCTAATGACGTTATCTAACCAACTAAGCTGTTGGTGGGCATGAGTAATCCAAATCACCGTTTTACCTTTACTAACCCGCTGAAGCAGCTGATGGATTCTATCTGCAGTATCTGGATCAAGGTGCTCTGTGGGCTCATCGAGTAGCCATAAGCTGTCTTGTCTAAGCAGTAATTGAGCAATTCCCAAACGCTGCTGTTGCCCGCCAGACAGCCCTTGTCCTCTATCACCAAGCTGGGTATGGAGTCCTTGGGGCAACCGTTTAATCAGTGACCACAGCTCAACTTCTTCTAGCACTTCGATTAACTGTTGATCACTGGCCTCTGGATTGGCAAGTCGTAAGTTTTGAGCAATGGTTAACGGCATTAGGGCCACTTGCTGTGCCAGATAGCCAATATGTTGTCTTAACTGCGGTGCAGGCACTTGTTTGATATCAATGTTTTGCCCATTGGCAGGGCTGATTTCAATCTGACCTTGATAATCAACAAAGCCCATAATGGCCTGCAATAGGCTGGATTTCCCACTGCCACTGTCACCTACTAAAGCCACTCGCTGTGCTGGCTGGAGCGTAAAGCTAATCGGAGCTAAGCGGGTACGATAAGTTTGTGCTTCTGAGTCAGAAGATTCAGGCTCATTGTCACTGTCTGGATCAGTAATGGCCGTGCGAATGCTCAACTCATTTAGGATTAATCCGAAAGCTTGCGATAAATCCACAGGACTTGAGCTGTTGGTAGTCGTAGGTGCGGTGTCTAAGACACTATCAATGCTTGATTGGGCTGCTGAAATAATAGGTAACAGGCTTTGCACAGCCCCTTCAGCTTCCGCCTTGGCATGATAGTCTGCCCCCAATTGACGAAGGGGGACGTAAAACTCAGGGGCCAAAAGCAGGATAAACAGCGCCCCAAAATAACCCACCGGCACATGCCCTTTGTCCCATGGCAAGATCCCCATGAGCCCAAAGCCCAGATAAACGGCCACTAGAGCAATACTTAGGGCAGCCAACAACTCCAAAACCGCACCATTTAAAAAAGCAATTTTTAACACATCCATAGTGCGGCGGCGGTAATCTTCGCTGCTAATGGCTAAATCTTGCTCGGCAATGGAGGTGGCTTGTAAGCGTTTTAGCGTTGGCATACCACGAATCCAATCTAAAAAGCGCCCACTTAATTGAGACAAGGCACCAAATTGGGCAGCGCTTTTTTTGGCAGTGAGGTGGCCGATAAGAATCATAAATATCGGTACCAGGGGCGCAGTCATGAGTAGTAGAGCCGCGGCAAACTTGCTTTGCCAAGCCACAGCGATCAACAAGATAAGCGGGGTGGTCACCGTAACGTTCTTTTGGACACTAAAACGGCTAATGAAGCCATCTAAAGCATCGGTCTGGTCAATAATTTGACTGGAGATGCTGCCATCACTGCCAAAGTGGCGTAAATTGGGTCCTAAGTGAGCCATGGTGGTTAATAATGACTGCCTTAGAGCTGTCCGGACTTGTAAGCTGGCACGAGCACTTAATAACTCCCTCCCCATATTTAATAAAGGGCGCAGTATAAAACAAGCCGCCAACGCCCCGAACCACATTAAGTTACCCCCAGTGGATAAAGGTACCTTATCAAAATAATTGGTCAACCATAAGCTAAATATATTAGCAAGAAGCCAAGCTTGCGCTACAAATAGCAGGGTACTAAGGATTGTGAGTAGCCACGCAAGATTTAAAGAGCGGCGCACAGTATTTACCAGCTGTTTTAAAAAGCTTTTTTCGGCAGTTGAAAGGGTGGCCATAGTAGTTTCTGTCTTAAAAAAAAGAGAAAATTATGAGAGGCAAAAGTTAAAAAATGGTGCAACAATAAGAGTATACTTTAATAAGCATTCTAAGCTTACTGCTTCGAAAAGCCAATGTATGTTAATGTATCTAACTAATGTGCTAGCAAAGACCAGTCATCAATTACTTACTCATAAAGGTAAGTAAACAAGACGAGTAAAAGTTACATTAGTGAGGACTGTGAAAGAAAGTTAAAGGATACCTAGAACAAATAGTGATATTTAGGTAATATACGCAGAATAAATCCATAAATTAATAATGGGTATTTTTAAATACCTATTTGGTATTATATTTCTAATATTTTATTAAATTGTAGATTATAATATAGGCAGTTAAGTTTTCTGAGTAAACGTTTATTAGCAGTGTTGTTTTAAGTAGTTGCTTTTTAGAGTTGTTCAACGACACCTTAGGGATTCAATAGTCATTCGTGTTCTATAAGGCTTAAGTATTTTACAGGTGTTGAAACTTATCGGTAATGCAGGATTGATCACTCAGTTGGTTTAATGGTGTAAAGGGAGTGGGTGCATTAGGGCAAGCAAGCAAGGATGTGAGCGATAAACGCCTTAAGTTATGCAAATCAAATGACAGTGTGAATTAATCCTTCTTTTTAGGAGGTTTAGTATGATTACTGAACATCTAGTTGATATATCCCGCTTGCAGTTTGCGGTGACAGCGCTTTACCACTTTCTATTCGTCCCATTAACTTTGGGAATGGTATGGATTCTAGTCATTATGGAATCCGTTTATGTCACGACCGGTAATCAAATCTGGAAGGACATGACCAAATACTGGGGCAAGCTATTTGGTATTAACTTTGCTCTAGGGGTAACCACAGGGATTACCATGGAGTTCCAGTTTGGTACCAACTGGGCTTATTACTCACACTATGTGGGTGATATTTTTGGTGCCCCTTTAGCCATTGAAGGTCTAATGGCTTTCTTCTTAGAATCCACCATGGTGGGTCTATTCTTCTTTGGTTGGGACAGACTCTCTCGTGCTCAGCACCTTATCGTTACCATACTAATGGCGCTGGGAACCAACCTTTCTGCACTATGGATTCTGATTGCTAACGGTTGGATGCAAAGTCCTGTTGGGGCTTCGTTTAGCTACGAAACCATGCGTATGGAAATGGATAGCTTTGCTACCATCTTACTTAACCCAGATGCCCAAAACAAATTCGTGCATACCGTATCAGCCGGCTATGTGACCGCGTCTGTTTTTGTTCTTTCTATCTCTGCTTTATACCTGCTACGCAAACGCGATGTGCCTTTTGCCAAACGCAGCTTCCAGGTGGCCTCAGCCTTTGGTTTAGCCTCAATCCTGAGTGTTATTGTCCTAGGGGATGAGTCAGGTTATTCGATTGGTGCCGCTCAGCAAACCAAGATGGCTACTATTGAAGCCATGTGGCATACCGAGCCTGCGCCTGCTTCGTTTAACCTAATTGCTGGTATCAACGAAAAAGAGCAGAAAAACGATTGGCAAATCCAGATTCCTTATGCCATGGGTATTATTGGTACCCGTTCTCTTGATAAAGAAATCCCCGGTATTCATGAGATTAAAGAGGTTAACCGAGGGCGTATTATCAATGGTATTGAGGCGGTTAGCTTACTAGAGCAACTGCGTGAAACACCAGAAGATAAGACCTTAGTAAGTCAATTCGATGAGGTCAAAGAAGATTTAGGCTTTGGTTTATTGCTAAAAAAATATACTGAAGATGTGTCACAAGCTACACCAGAGATGATTCAAAAGGCCGTGGATGACACCATTCCTGCGGTAACCCCTATGTTCTGGTCTTTCCGTGGCATGGTCGGTCTTGGTTTCTTAATGCTAGCTCTGTTTGCGGCTGCTATGTGGCATACCGTGAAAGGTAACTTCGCTGAGAAAACTTGGCTATTAAAGTGGGCTGTAATCATGTTGCCTGCCCCTTGGATTGCCATCGAGCTGGGTTGGTTTGTGGCAGAATATGGTCGTCAACCTTGGACCATTTACGGGGTTCTACCTACCCACTTATCAGTCACTAACTTTAGTGTCGCCAACGTCTATGGCTCATTAGCAGGTTTTGTCGGCTTCTATACGATCTTATTGATTATTGAAGTCTATCTGATGGTGAAATATGTCAAGTTAGGTCCAGCAAGCTTAGGTACCGGCCGTTATGATGGTGAGACTCCACGTAACGTGACGCCAGTGCATAGCAATAAGGAGGTCAACGATGTTATTTGATTATGAAACGCTAAAAATAATCTGGTGGCTTCTAGTAGGGGCGTTACTTATTGGTTTTGCCATTATGGATGGGCATGACATGGGGGTATGTACCCTGTTACCCTTCGTTGGTAAAAACGATGATGAGCGCCGTGTGATAGTAAACACAGTTGGCCCACACTGGGAAGGTAACCAAGTTTGGTTCATTACCGCAGGGGGTGCCTTGTTTGCTGCGTGGCCAATGGTATATGCCTTAGCCTTTAGTGGTTTTTATTGGGCGATGATGGCGGTACTTTGGGCGTTATTCTTCCGTCCAGTAGGTTTTAAATACCGCAGTATGGTCAAAGATCAAAGATGGCGTAACGCTTGGGACTGGGGCTTATTCGTCGGCTCATTTGTTCCAGCAGTAGTCTTCGGTGTGGCATTTGGTAACCTATTCTTAGGGGTGCCATTTAGCTTTGATAATATGATGCGTTCTACCTATACCGGAAGTTTCTGGAACTTATTGAACCCTTTCTCAATCCTTTGTGGTTTGGTCAGTGCAACCATGCTAATCATGCAGGGTGGGGCTTTCCTAGCTCACCGCACTGAAGGCGATATTCAAGCACGTACTACTAAATATACTATGATTTCAGCGGTCGCTATGGTGGTACTGTTTGTGGCGGCAGGGGTTTGGATTCAGTCTATTGATGGGTATGCTATTGTGTCGCAGATTGATCCAACTGCGGTAGCCAACCCATTAACTAAAGAAGTGGTAGTGCAGCCGGGTGCTTGGATGACGAACTTCGCTAAGTATCCTTGGGCGTGGGCTTTCCCAGCCTTAGGTATTATTATGCCATTAATCACAGCGGCCCTATTGAAGGCAGGTAAGACATTGACAGCCTTTGTGACGTCAAGTTTTGCTATTATTGGGGTGATTATGACGGCTGGTATTTCGTTGTTTCCTTTCATCATGCCATCATCAACCTACCCAAACGTTAGCTTAACTATTTGGGACAGCGTCTCAAGTCACTTCACATTAATGGTGATGTTGTATGTGGTGGTGCTGCTACTTCCTATTGTAGTATTCTATACTAGCTGGGCTTATAGCGTGATGCGTGGTAAGGTGACTGTGGCCTATATTCGTGAAAACGATCACACCTCGTATTAAGCCATTTAGTTATCTAGGAGAAAGTTATGTGGTATTTTGCATGGATATTAGGTCTTGGGTTTGCCGTACTTTTGGCAATCGTCAACGCCATTTGGTTAGAGCACGAACAAGGTCGTCTAGACTCGTATGATGCTCAGCGCAAAAAGATTGACCCTCACTTAGAGAAGACTCCTAAGTAAGAGGGGTTAGGTGAATAATAGACTTCGGTCGTTATTGATCTATACCTGTTAAGCGATAGATAATAGTAGAATAATGATACAAAGTGGGCTCATAAGAGCCCACTTTTTTTTGGTAAGATAGACGAGTTATTACAGCAACTGTTGTCCCATATTTGGTTATGAGGCCCAAACCTTGTAATATTGTGGCAGTGATACTGGGTGAATTGGACTTTAAACCTTGAATATAGCCACTGCTAACACAACTCTTATAACTATTACGCTTAAAGTCAGTGCCCTCAAAATCATCTTTCTTATAATCAAAAGACCTAATCAAGGTCTCTTTCATCTGTAAAGTAGAGTTATTACTATGAGTACTAAAAACGAACAACTATTCCTACAAGCTAAAAAGCACATTCCAGGGGGTGTTAACTCGCCCGTTCGTGCCTTCGCTGGTGTGGGCGGTACCCCGGTGTTTATGCACAAAGCTACAGGCAGTAAAATTTATGATACCGAAGACAACGAGTACATTGATTACGTTGGCTCATGGGGGCCTATGATCTTAGGTCATGCGCATCCAAAAGTAATTGATGCAGTAAAAGCGGCTGCCGATGATGGCTTAAGCTTTGGTACCCCAACTACTTTTGAGACTTCAGTAGCAGATACCATTTGTGATATCGTGCCAAGTGTTGAGATGATCCGTATGACCAGCTCAGGTACGGAAGCCACGATGAGTGCCATTCGCCTAGCCCGTGGTTATACAGGTCGAGATAAGATTGTTAAGTTTGAAGGTTGCTACCATGGTCACTCAGACAGCCTGTTAGTAAAAGCAGGTTCGGGTATGTTAGATATCGGTGAGCCAACCTCACAAGGCGTGCCTGCCGACTTTGCCAAGCACACTATTACCTTGCCGTATAACGACCCACAAGCGGTAAAAGACTGTTTTGAGAAATGGGGTGATGAGATTGCCTGTGTAATCGTAGAGCCTATTGCTGGCAATATGAACATGATTATCCCGACTCAAGAATTCCATAATACCTTACGCGAGCAGTGTACCCAAGGCGGTGCGGTATTGATTTTTGATGAAGTAATGACCGGCTTCCGTGTGGGTTTAAAAGGCGCACAAGGTCACTTTGGTATTGAGCCCGACTTAACTTGCTTTGGTAAGATTATCGGGGCAGGCTTGCCGGTAGGAGCCTTCGGTGGTAAACGTGAAATTATGGAGTGCATTGCACCTATGGGCGGCGTCTATCAGGCAGGAACATTATCAGGTAACCCACTGGCCATGCGTGCAGGTATCGCCATGTTTGAAGACTTAACCCAAGAAGGCTTTTATGAGGGTGTGGCTGACAAGGTAACTTACCTTGTTGACGGCATTCAAGCAGCGGCTGAGAAGCAGGGCATTAAGCTACGTTCAACTAAGCTTGGCGGTATGTTTGGTCTATTCTTCGTTAAAGAGGAAGCCACTGGTGTACCCCAAAACTTCGATGAAGTGGCCGCTTGCGATATGGATAAGTTCAATACTTTCTTCCATGGCATGCTGGAGCGTGGTATCTACTTAGCACCTTCTGCCTATGAAGTGGGCTTTATGTCGTCTAAACACTCTACAGAGGACTTGGATGCCACTATTAAAGCGGCTGAAGAAGTCTTCGCTGAGATGGCAGCGGCATAATACACCGTGAACTGCTATTGATAAAGGTTAGTGCTCTACTTTGACTGCTAACCTCAATAACTTTGGCCTTTTTTGTTATTATTCGTTGTGATAAATTATTTTATCACCAGTCGCCGTAAAACCACCCACTTCAGGGGGTGGATATAAGGCGACACACACGGTCGTAAGAAGCCGTTAAAGGGTTGTAAGTTAAAATTAATCTGCCATACTAAGCATATGAAAACCCTCAAGCTACGCATTAAAGACAAACACATAAAAGAGCTGAATCGTCTAAGCGGTTCAGTGAATTATGCGTGGAACTATGTTAATGCGTTAAGCTTTGAGCATTTAAGACGCACTGACAGGTTCTTCAGTGCTTATGATTTAAACCAGTACACCAAAGGTAGCGGTGAGTGTTTAGGATTACACAGTCAGACCTTACAGGCTATCAATGAAACACATGCTAAATCACGTAAACAGTTTAAAAAAGCTAAGCTTAATTGGCGCAGCAATCGTCCTGATGCTAAACGCAAATCACTTGGGTGGATACCTTTTAAAAAGTCTGCTATCAAATACCTAAGCACAAGACAAACGGGGAAGAAAGCACTTAAATCAACAATTCAGCTATCGCTATCTAAAGGTCAAAAGCTCATCATCGATGTATTCGATAGCTACAACCTAAGCCTATATCAAATTAATACGCTTGAGATAGTACAAGACAGTCGTAATCGTTGGTATGCGTGTATCACCTTTAAAGACTTTCCTAAGCAAGTAAGTGGTAAGGGCAGCGTTGGAATTGATTTGGGCTTAAAAGAGTCTGCTACTACCTCAATGGGTGATAAACTTACCATTAAGCAAACTCAAAAGTGGGCTAAAAAGCTTGCCATCGCTCAACGTGCTAACAATAAAAAACGTGTTAAAGCAATCCATGCTAAAATCAAAAACACAAGATTAGACTTAATTCATAAATTCACCACCAAGCTTGTTAAAGATAACAGCTTAATTGTGGTTGGTGATGTTAAATCTCGCTCA
>NZ_FUGE01000296.1 GCF_900162825.1 Psychrobacter piechaudii | reverse complement strand
GGATATGAGCTATTCCATTTTTAGTTTAGGCTAAACCTAAATTTATGCCCCTTTATTAGAGGCTATAACAAAGTATAAGGATGTTAATTGAACCCTTTTTAGGTAGTTTTAGTATATGGCTTTCGGTGAAATTGGACAACCATCTAGAACAACTATGATACTGTACTAGGTATACATCAGAGGACATCATTGAACAAAGAGAGGCTATGTGAACATATCAGTATCAGAAGCATCAAAAAGATGGGGTGTATCAAGGACCACAATCTACAAAAAGATAGATGATGGCGAGCTTTCAAGAAATTCAGACAAGAAAATAGATACTACTGAAATGTTACGGGTGTTTGGAAGCCCACCAAGCACTGAACGTACTGAACAAAATGAAAATAATGTTCACTGGACGCCAGTGAACATTGAAGCTGAACAGGAAAACGTTCAGCTAAAACATCAACTGGAGATGGAAAAACTAAAAAACGTCCACCTGCAGCAGCAGGTGGATCATCACAAGCAGTTGGTTGAAAATTACCAAAAGCAAATTGATCAGTTAAGTAAGAGCTTGGACAAAGCGAATGCCAGTATTCAGGACTTTGCACAGACCAAGCTATTAGAGATGAAAAGTAACTTATCAGTATCAAGTATCTCTCAAGACGAAAACAATCCCAAGGACAATCATGAAGACAGTGAAATAGTAAGTTCTGAGTCAAATTCAAAACCTGCTACTAATCAAGAAGCTATCAACACTAAGGGCAAGAAAAGATGGTGGAGCTTGTCTTTGTAAATACTCTCATGGAGAGTTAGTTTTTAACGAGCAACACCTTTAGTAGCTTGTTAAAGAGTAGCCAAGTAACGTAGTTGTCATGAGCATCGATTAGGAGTAGTATATAGACTATAATCTATATTATGGTTTTATATGTGGACTGTCATCACAACCGATCTATTCAATGATTGGCTTTATCAGCAAGATCAATCGACACAAGAGAAGGTGCTTGCCGCTTTAGTGGTTTTACAGCAGCAAGGCCCGAGCCTAGGGCGCCCTTTAGTGGACACTGTGTATGACTCAAAGTTTACCAACATGAAAGAGCTTCGGGTCCAGCATCGAGGTAAACCATTGAGAGCCTTTTTCGCATTTGATCCAAAAAGGCAAGCGATTGTACTTTGTATCGGTGATAAGAGTAATAACAAGCGCTTTTATAGAGAAATGCTAGCCACAGCCGATCAGCAGTATGAGTGTCACCTTAAAACCTTGGGGGGTTTATAACATGACTAAGACATTACAAGAGCTATTAGCAGAGCGCTCTTTAGACAGCCAGGCGCGTATTCAGCAACTGGCCGAGCAGCTATTTTTGGAAAACCAACTCTACCGCATCCGAGAGGAGCTTGAAATCTCTCAAAAAGAACTTGCTCAAACTTTGGGTATTAAGCAGCCTTCACTATCTGCTATAGAAAACCGTGGCAATGACCTTAAAATCTCAACCATGAAAAAATATGTTGAAGCCATGGGTGGTAAGCTTCGTATTGATGTGGAGCTGCCAACGGGGAAGCATATTGGCTTTACTGTATAAATATATTCGTCAGGTTATATAGAGGAAGATATTGGTTTTGATGCCTTTGAAACCTCAGCAATCAATTGTCTTGAACACTTCACAGTCTGTTGAATATCAGAGTAGCTGTGGCCTGATTTTAGAAGACTGGCAATAATTTTACGCTTTTCCATGTCCTTGCCCCGCCCTTTATATTTACCTTGAGCTTTAGCGCGTGCAATACCTTGCATTTGACGGTTACGTCTATCCTCATAATCCTTTCTGGCAATGGCCGCTAACATATCAAGTAGCATGTCATTTATAGCGCGCAGTACGCTTTCCATGAACTCGGAGCTATTACCTTGCTGCAATGCCATATATGACGTGGGCAACTCCTTAGACACTACCGAAAGACGTTTGGCTGATAGTTTTCTCTTTAAGGTATCCCAGTCAGCTTGATTTAAACGTGCCAAACGGTCTATCTGTTCAACTAAGATCACATCTCCATCAGAAGCATCATCAATGAGCTGCATGAGTTGTGGACGTTCTAGCTTCGCTCCTGACTCGTTCTCAGTATAGAACGCTGCTATTTTATGGCCATACTCTCTAGCAAAAGCAATAAGTTCATCTTTAGCACGATTGGCGTCTTGCTCTTTGGTTGAGGCACGAAGGTAGGCTCTAATAAACATAAACACCCAAAATAGTCTGTTATAAGTGGTTCTATTATACCAGTCTATTTTAGGTGGTCTATTAATATTTTATAAGGCGTTTTTAGGTGGTTCCGCTAGGGTATAC
>NZ_FUGE01000177.1 GCF_900162825.1 Psychrobacter piechaudii | reverse complement strand
CTCTGGTACACTTATCTTGCATGCTCTTAATCGCTTTGTCCCATTTTCGATCAGCTGACGTTCAAATTCTGGTTTGAATGCTTGGTAAAAGTCGTCAATATGGCAGTATAATTCGGTTAGGTTGTCCATGTAAGAAGTCCTTTTTGTTGAGTTTTTGTTGGTACCTTAACTTTAACAATTTTGGACTTCTTTTTTTTGCTTTTTTTTGACCTGCTTATCCCGAACTCAGGTTAATTATAATTAAAACTTTTATTTTAGGAGACAATGTGACTCAACATCAGCAGATGAATCAACAGGTTGCCCCAAATCTAATCCGTCCTAATTCACCTATTGTAGTCGCAATTGATAAAGCTTCATTGAATGAAGCCTTGCAGTTGGCCGATCAGTTAGACCCCAGTTTATGCCGGGTTAAAGTAGGTAAGGAGCTGTTCACCCGATGTGGACCTCAAATAATCAATGAGTTACATAGCCGTGGGTTTGAAGTTTTTTTGGATTTAAAATTCCATGATATTCCTAACACAACGGCACAAGCGGTTTTAGCAGCTGCCGATATGGGAGTATGGATGGTTAACGTTCATGCCAGTGCTGGCTTGGAAGCGATGCAAGAATCCAAAAAGCGATTAGTGGATGCCGGTCACGACACCTTATTGATAGCGGTTACGGTGCTAACTTCTATGACAGAGCAGGGATTAAAGGGAATTGGTATTGATGTGGCGGTAACTGAGCAGGTAGAGCGCTTGGCATTATTGACCAAAGAAGCAGGACTGGATGGGGTAGTGTGTTCAGCTCAAGAAGCGAGTCGATTAAAGCAGCTGTGTGGTCAGCAGTTTCAACTGATAACACCAGGTATTCGTATGGCGCAAGATTCAGCGGATGACCAAAAGCGGATTTGTACCCCGAGTGAGGCGATACAAAATGGCTCGGATTACTTAGTCATTGGGCGCTCAATCACCCAAGCTGATGATCCTATTGATAAGATGACTCAGATCTTAGACAGCTTAAATTAGACTACTTAACGCAGTTACTGTGACTCTTTACTAATCAGGCTTTATTATTACATTCTATGAAATTTCAAGTATTAAGTGACCTGCATATTGACAGCTATGCCAAGCGTCAAAAGCCATTAGGCACTATCGTGCAAACTGATGCCGATCTTATATTGGTGGCTGGAGATACTGCCAATAGCGACTTAGGTATGCAGTGGTTACAGCAACAAGCTGAGATCAATGGCAAGCCTGTGGTTGCTATTGCAGGTAACCATGAATACTTTTCTGAAGATGTGCTAACGTTCGATGATAAGCTGAGTCAGTGGGATACTTTTGATAAGGATTCCCTCAAGGGTTTGAAGTTTCTACAATGTCAGCAGCTCGATTTTGGAGACCTACGTATCTTAGGATGCACGCTGTGGACTGATTATCAATTTGAGGCGACCTCCGAGACCCGAGAGTCGGTCATGTCTTTTATGCGGGATTATCGCCAAATCACAGCCGGATCTCAGCTTTTTTCGCCAGAAATATCGGTTCAGATTCATCAGCAACACAGAGCTTGGTTAAAGCAAGCGTTGATTGCAGCGCATAGTGAAAGTAAACGGGTGGTAGTCATGACTCACCATAGTGTGACGCCAAGATCTGTTTCCCAGCAATATGCAGGCAGGCCTAGTAATGCAGCGTTTGTAACGGACTTAAGTTCATGGATGCATCAGGACTGGGCACCAAAATTATGGCTACATGGTCATACTCATGAAGCCTTTGATTATGTCGAAGGCAAAACAAGGGTCATTGTGAATCCTAGAGCCTATCCAGGTGAGATTAGCAGCACTCAATTAGAATTTAGCTGGTCAAAGGTAGTAGAAGTTTGATACGGTTGAGCTATGACTAAAAAAGATAATAACTCAGTAACGCAAGCTAAGACGCAGACTAATGAGCGTTTAGTGGGTACTGACAAAGATAATATCTCTATACAGAAAGTAGCAGAGAATTCGACCAATAAATCGATGAGCCAGCCTGAATTTGGAGAACTTCCTTTTGTAGCAGGCAAGGTATCTAATGTGGATAGCAAAGAGCCGCCTATACGTGCTCCTGCTCCGGCCCATCTGCCGCCCAGTATGCTACATTCTGTAAAACAGCTGCCCAATAATGATGAGCGGTTAATTTTATTTACCAGACACTCTTTAAGAGAACGCTCTAATGGTCAAGGTTTTGCCAGCTATGATTTGCCGTTAACCCCTCAAGGCAGAGTGCTGGCTAAATCTTGGGGACGCTGGCTTGCTGAGTATTTGCCTTATTCAATGGACACTCATAGTATTGCCAGCCCTATATGGCGCTGTGTGGATACTGCTAAGCTTATGCAAGAAGGAGCGGGGGTAAGGCAGCCAATCGCTCACGAGCCTCTACTGGTAGAGCCTGGGAGCTTGGTAACAGATGCTGAACAAGCCAATGAAGAGTTCAAGAGGATTGGCGCCTTAAACTTCATCAATACATTCTTGCAAGACACTTCCAGCAGTACCAAGCCTGCTAAGCAAGGGGGGTTAGATCTGCTGTCTTTGTTGTATCAATCGCAACCTGAGCCTGGTCATTTATCACTGGCGGTAAGTCATGATACTTTATTGGCGGCCTTTTTAGGGGTTATGCGGCAGCATAATGAAATCACTTGGGATGATTGGCCAAAGATGATGGAGGGGATGTTTTTGTGGTTTGATGACAAACCTTTTGAAGACTCTACGGCTAATTTTATCTGGCGGGGTGAGAAGTTTGAGGTGCCTACTCAAAGCCTGATACTGCCGTAAAGCTTAACCTTATTTCTGATAATAGAAATAACTTTAAAAGTAAAAAGTTACCCAAAAAATAAGCCCCTAACTCAAAATGAGCTAGGGGCTTATTTTTATTTATAGCAAATCAATTAAGCTTTAAGTGCTTTAATTGCTTTGTTATAACGGCTCTTATGACGAGCAGCTTTGTTCTTATGGATAACGCCTTTGTCAGCCATACGATCAATTACAGGTACTGCTTTGTTATAAGCGGCAGTAGCTGCTTCGTAGTCGCCCGCTAAGATAGCAGCGTCTACTTTTTTGATGTAAGTACGGATCATTGAACGCTGTGATGCAGCGTGCTGACGACGAGTGTTGTTTTGACGAGCGCGTTTACGAGCTTGTGCTGAGTTAGCCACGGATGTCTCCTTGGTAGAGTTTAATTACTAAATTAGGACTCAGTAATAAATACTGATGAATATAAAAATCAATAGTTTATAGTAAAAACTGATTGACGCAAAATTATATTTATAAATTTACACAAAACTTATCAATCCATCTAGCGCTAGAGGACCATAAGTGTGCCTACTTTAGCCATTATGGATCTGAGACTATCCATTGGCTAGCTTAAGTTAGCTATAGTAACGTTTTTTATGCCTTGTTAAAGCAGCCAGTTCAACAAGAGGAGTATGGTGACTAAGCTTGTTGTAACAACAGTCTAAATTCATACTCTGGCATTAAATAACGTCATCAACACAAATTTGGAATATTATATTTGTGTGTAAATTAAAGCGGACAATTCTAGCAAACTAATGCTGTAATTACAATACAAACCGTTTGATTGATACTGTTTTAGCGCTATAAAGCGGCTTAAAGCATCAAATAAAGTCGATAGTAAGGCTCAGTATAGAGCCTTATTGAATTAATTATTTGGTGGTGGTTCAAAAAGTAGGCTGACATTAGACATACCCATGATTGATGTAAAAGAAAGCTAAATCAAAGGCTTTAAAGTGATTTTCCAGCTTTTTAGAAAAGTTACAACTTCGCCTAAATGCTCGCCTTACTCGATGTCTGATAGTGCAATTATTACCTTCAATGCCGACCGTAAAAAACTTGCCAATGACTTGGGTAAAGCCCTTAAAACCGGTAACAAAGCTATCCCAGGTATCACTAGCGATTCTAGCACAACTTACGCCTAAGACTTTCAGCTTAGCTTTAAGCTTTTTGACAGTATTAAGGTCTCGTTTTCCCCATACATAGGCAACAATTTCACCTGTGTCACGGTGATAGGCATAAATTAGCCATTGTTTGTTGGTCTTTTTACCTACGAATGTCCAAAGCTCATCGACTTCAAGACAGTCGTATTGCCTTTGCTTGGGGGTTATTTGGTAGTGACACTTTTTTAGGGTGGCCAGTACTTTGCCTTTGCTAATTTTTTCAACGCAAGCGATGTCTTTTATGCCACTGCCTCGAACCATAAGATGTCGTATTTTGCTATCTTTTTGGGAGTGACAGCCTTGGTACGTTAAGGCATGGTCGCCAATAAACTGCCGTTTGCAGTCTTTGCATTTATAGTTTTGTTTACCATAGCTTTTGAAGCCATTTTTCTTTATATTGTCACTTAGACAGGCTGGGCATTTGATGTATAGTGTGATGTGCATTTCACTATTTTATCAATTTCTCAGCCTCTTTTTTTTCAGCCTACTTTTTGAACCACCACCAAATCTTCTAACTATTTAACACCTTTTATTTAGATAATCTAATTTAAAGCGGCTATTTTCTATAGTGCGATTGCCCTGTAGGTAGGTTGTTTCAGTCAATGGTCAAATAATGCTAAGATTTATCCCTGTCTTTTGATTGCTGTAGATGGCAAACGCCTTTTCGATAAAATACGGTAAGCTAGAGAAAATATAGTAAGCTGGCTGACATATATAGAGTCGATTGTTAAAAAATCAAACTTTGTAAGCAACCCTGCAACATCAACTTACATAAAGCATTTTGGCTCACCCAGTTTGTTGCCTATAATCTAGACGAAGGCGTGTTTTGATTTTAATGAATTAACTTTGCTAATTATAAGACTGTATCTATGCTAAAAAGAACTTTTACTAATAAATTACCACAAAAACTAAATACTAAGACCAAAGCACGTGGTTTTGGGGTTAAGGCACCTGTTGTTGCCTCATTAGCGCTGATGGGTATGACCCAAATGGCTTGTGCTCAGTTATCTTGGCCAGGTAGCAGCCCTAATTATAGTAATGACACCAGCATTAATTATTTTAATGAAGCATTGGCAGCGGGCGAGCGTCGAGATTCAGGAGCTTTGTACCAGTACGAGCAAATGATGGGGAATGGTTTGTTTGCTATGTATCCGGCTTACTGGCGTCTAAACAATGACATCTCAACTTTACATCCCAATGTGGTCACCCAGTTTGCCAGTCAGTATAGTGGCAGTGTTATGGCAGAGAAGCTGGCTGCAGACTATGCAGAAACTAAAGCTCAGTCTGGTGATTATAATGCCGTGCGTCAAGTGGCCAATTATGTGCATAATGCTGACGACAGTGAAAAATGTGCGGTGGCTTTAGGCTTTAACAATGGTGGCGATGCCATGCGAGCGATTGCCTTAAAGCCTGATGTCTGGCTAACCACTAAGAAGCAGCCGGCTTTATGTAGCCAGTTGGCCACTGAAATGAATGGCAACCCGATGATTAATAATACGGACCGTAAACAGCGTTTACTGCGGATGTTACGTGTCGGCAATACCGGCGATATTATGGCCTTAGCACAATCATTGGGAACCCCAATTGCTTATAGCGAGCTGAGTGAAATTCAATTAAATCCTTCGGCGTTCTTAACCCGCTTTGGCAATCAGCCCAATAGTGTAAAAAATCAGTATTTATACCTTTATGCCATCGGACGTATCGCCGATAAATCTTATCGTGAGGCAGCCGTTCAGGTAGATTACGACATTAAACAAGACAATAATCGTCCCCAAAAACTTATTAATGAAGAAACCCGTCGTTACGCCTATCGAATCTTGGGTGTAAAACGTATGTATTATAATACTGATGATGGCTTTAATGATGAGGCGATTACTTGGTTCCGTAACAGTTTAGGCGAATCCTTTAACTATGAAGAAGCGGAAGACTATGCCACCGCAGCCATTCGTTTTAGTCAGTGGAATGATTTAATTAATGCCATTGGCAGTATGGATAATGCGGTTCAAAAAGAAAATATCTGGCAGTATTGGTTGGCACGTGCTTATGAGCAAGTTGGGGATGGTAATAAAAAGGCATTGGCGCGTCAAATCTATCAGCGCTTAGCCAATAATAGTGATTATTATGGCCTTTTAGCCAAAGATAAAGTCAATCAGCGCTTTAACGCTGGTAGTACCGCTTTGCCGAACGTGGCTAGCAGTGATAACAATCGCATGCTTAATGACCCGCACTTTGCTCGTGCTTTTGCCTTATATAACTCAAGTGCAAGCCGTACTTATGCCAACCGTGAATGGAACTGGGCGGTGAAAAAAGCGCGCGATAATAATGACAATAAAATGATTGTTGCCGCTTCTAAATATGCTCATGATTTAGGCTGGCTAGATCGCTCTATCTATGCCATTGATACTACAGAGGGCTTAAATGCCTTTAGTCTATCGCATCCGATGCCGCATCAAGATCAAGTGGTTCGTTATAGCCGTCAAGTAGGCATTGATCCGGCATGGGCTTACGGTATTATGCGTCAAGAAAGTCGCTTTGTTAGTACCGCGCGCTCAGGTGTGGGCGCCAGTGGTCTAATGCAGATTATGCCTGATACCGCAAAATATATTGCGCGTAATTTAGGTGAGACCTATAGTGCTAGCCGTGCTAACAGTGGTGATACCAATATTCGCTATGGAACTTGGTATATGAGCGATATTATGGGCAAACTGTATAACCAGCCGGTACTGGCCACAGCAGGCTATAACGCCGGTCCAAATAAAGCTAAGCGTTGGCAACCTGTTTATGGCTCACTGGCCGCGGACCAATATGTAGAAAGTATCGCCTATCCTGAAACTCGCAACTATGTTAAACGAGTGATGGAAAACGCCACTATTTACAGCAGTCTCTTGGGCGCTAACATGCCTATTTCACAGCGCATGGGTACCATTCCAGCCGGTTATTAATAGTAAAAGTAGGGGATAGCAAATAACAAACTTGCTATCCCTTATCTATTATTAATATAGAGATAAATAGGTTTGAGCAAAATTTTGAAAGGTGCTACACTTTTACCGCATTAAAAATGTATAGCGCTTTATAAACTAGGCATTGTCAATCCGCTACGATTTTTTTAATTGAATACTTGTGGTCTTACGATAATAAGTAATCAGTTCAAAGAGTCTTAGATTAGGTTGACACTCTGGTAGTGATAGGATGCATTGCAAAGTGTGCTTTGTGGCAGATTAAACAGCGGTTTAATTGGCCTATTACATTTGAGAAAAATGTACCATCACTTGCTAATGGTTGCCTAAACATGACAAGTTATTGTCATAATCCCATGGAAAACAACCTCAAAAAATCTCTAGGAGAATTAAATGAAACAACCTGTTCGCGTTGCCGTCACTGGTGCTGCTGGTAATATTAGTTATGCTATGCTGTTTCGTATTGCTTCAGGCGAAATGCTAGGTAAAGATCAGCCTGTTATTCTACAGCTTTTAGAAATCACACCAGCACTTGACGCCCTAAAAGGGGTTGTTATGGAGCTTGAAGATTGTGCTTTCCCACTATTAGCAGGCGTGGTTCAAACTGATGACGCTAACGTTGCATTCAAAGATGCAGACTATGCATTACTAGTTGGTGCTCGTCCTCGTGGTCCTGGTATGGAGCGTAAAGACTTACTAGAAGCCAACGCTGCTATCTTCTCAGCCCAAGGTAAAGCTTTAAACGAAGTGGCTAACCGTGATGTTAAAGTATTGGTTGTAGGTAACCCAGCTAACACTAACGCTTTGATCGCTCAGCGTAATGCTCCAGATCTAGATCCACGTAACTTCACTGCTATGACTCGCCTAGACCACAACCGTGGCTTAGCTCAGCTAGCTGAAGAAACCAACAGTACTGTTAATGACATCAAAAAAATGATCATTTGGGGTAACCACTCATCAACTCAGTATCCAGATCTAACTGAGTGTACCGTTAATGGTAAGCCAGCTCTAGATCAAGTTGATCGTGATTGGTACGAAAACAGCTACATCCCAAGCGTACAAAAACGTGGTGCAGCAATCATTGAAGCACGTGGTGCCTCATCTGCAGCCTCAGCAGCCAACGCTGCTATCGCTCACATGCGTACTTGGGCACTAGGTTCTGATGAGAATGATTGGGTTTCTATGGGCGTTTATTCACAAGGTGAATACGGCATTGCTGAAGGCCTAATCTATTCGTACCCATGTACTTGTGCTAATGGCGATTGGAAAATCGTTGAAGGTTTAGACGTATCTTCTGATTTCTCACAAGAGAAAATGAAAGCGACTGAGCAAGAGCTTGCTGAAGAGCGTGATGCGGTAGAACATTTACTTCCATAAGTGAGTAAAATATCCTAAGCATAACCTTTAAGTAAAAAGAAGCCTGCAAATTTGCAGGCTTTTTTTATTGCTAATTTTATGAATATTAATCACTTGTAAAAAATGCAAAACGCTACCTTATTAACACAACAGTAAAGCTTCTATATACTTTTAGCACAGTAAAATTTAAGCTATTTGCTACAATCAATAATAAGCACTAAAGATTAGAAGGGATTACAACTGGCTAGAAACTAAGTTCTAAATAAATTAAATTCTAAATAATAGTTTTAGAGTTATAAATAAACAGCCCGTTAAACTAATAATATTTAAACTAAAAACAGTCAAATTAAAAAGCAGTTAAATTAAAAGAGGATGCATTATGTTAGGTGAACCAGAATATACTTTGAATGAATTATTTGCGCAGTTAGGTCTTGAGAGCTCTGACGAAGCCATTGATAAATTTATCAGTCAGCATAAGTTGGCTAAAGAGCAGTCTTTAACAGATGCGGATTTTTGGACCGACTCACAACGTGCTTTCTTACAAGAAGAATGGAAACGTGATGCGGTTTGGGTAGAAATTATCGATGAATTGAATGTTCGATTACATCCTACTGCCTAAGTGCTTTTAAGGCTAAGTTCTGTTAACACAAAGAATTCTAGAGTTAGTAACCAGTAATAAAATATAAAATGCCTCCTAATATTTAGGAGGCATTTTTTAGTACAAGTTATTTGGCTTATTATTGAGTGTAGCTATTTTGGATATAGCTGTTACTGGTAGTACCAAAAGAGGTCGAGCTAGCTGCATAATTGGCTGCCGGATAGCTTGGTTCAGAAGTAGTGGCCGCCACTGTATTAAATGAGGAGCCACTGGTCTTATATAAGCTATTATAACGATTAAGTACTCTTTGAACGTAGTTTCGGGTTTCTCTAAAAGGAGGGATACCGCCATACTTATCCACGTTACCTTCGCCTGCGTTATAGCCTGCCAAGATATGTTCAACTTTTCCGTTAAAGCGTCTGCTGAGCCAAGCCACATATTTGGCGGCGCCTTCAATGTTCTCTGCAGGGTTCCAAGCGTTAACCACAGAGAAGCGGCGGGCAGTAGCAGGCATAAGCTGCATTAAACCCTGAGCACCCACAGGAGAGCGGGCATTAGGGTTAAATGAAGATTCAGTATGCATCATTGCTTTTAGCAGGCCAGGGTCAATACCATGACGTCTGGCAGACTCAAGGATATAATGATCGTATAAATTATTACCTGATCCAATGCTACTGCTTGAGCTAGAACCATTAGGCATGTCACTATAACTTCTAGAGTTTAAAGTGCTGTAGTAGCTAGGTTCTTTAATGGTTAAGGTATTGGTCGCGGTTAAATCTGCCCCTGAGTTTGGGTAGTAGTTAACTTTGACTTTTTTTGAGTACTTATTAAAGTTATCAGAAGGATTCACATTGGTAAGCAGTACCTGACCTGAATCATCTTTGTAAATGTACATATTCCCAGCATTTGCTGCCACTATGCTTGAAGAAATTATTATTGAACCGGCAACCAAACTGGCTGAACGAGCTAGAACTTTATTCAACAATTCAGTCATATTCATTTTTCACTTATTTTTTGAGGTCATACAATTTATATATTAGAAGGGGATACAGTATTTTTTCTTAAAAGTTTACCGCTTAATAAAGGGTAACTGATTAAGCTTATTTAAACTATAAAATACGATAAGACAACGTAATATAGCACTATTAAACATTTATATCTAACAGATAATGCCTTCTGTATCCGATAGACAGCAGTTCAGAAAGAATAAGAAATATTGTTACTGAAAGTAAGTTTTAAGCCACTTTTAGCTGTCTATTGTTAAGTGAATCATTGTTATTTTATCCCAAAGCTCCTCTAGCATTGGAGTAAATATTTGAACTCAGCGTCTATAGTTCTATAGTAAAGCCGCCACAAAGATCGGTACCCAAACCGCGGTGATTAACCCATTGACCGCTAAACCAAAGGCAGCATACCTGCCTGCAGTATGACTAATTTGCCATGCTTCAACGGTACCGAAAGCGTGAGCCGCTAAGCCCAAGGCGAGTCCTTTAGCTCGATCATCTTGTATATTACGAAATAGAGGCCTTGCTACCGCGCCCCCGAGTAGCCCTGACACAATAATGATTAGGTTGGCTAAGGCTAGAGGCGATTTGATGATTTCTGCCACACTTAACCCAATTGGGGTTGTCACCGAACGGGTAGAAAACGCCAAAATCGTTTCATGACTTAAGGAGAAGCCGTAAGCCATTCCCATAGGCAATAAAGCGCCCACTAAGCTGGCTATTAATACAATGATAGACAGCTTTTTAATAGGCAATCCTTTGAAATTCATAGTGGCCAAAGGAATGGCCAATAACACAGTCACATAGCCCAGAAGGTGGTCAAATACGGGCTTAGCAACAGCATAGTAATGCTCATAGTCCCAACTAAAGATAAATAAGAATACCAATACCAATACCAGGGCAGTAATTACCATGGGTAGGCCTGAGATTCGTTTCGATAAAATACGGGCCAACACATGGGCAACCAAGGTCAGCATAAAAGCGGCAAATACCGTAAATAATGTGGTGCCTTCAGGCATAAGTTGCAATACATTCATCACTTATCGCCCTTGTTATCAGTAGGGTTAAAAGAATCTGAGTCGTACTTTATTAAAGAAGATGACTCCGCTTGAGTTTGTTCTGTACCTTCAGAGGCGGCTACCGTCTGCCCATCATTAAGCCAGATGTTAGAGAGTTTTCCCAATCCCCATAAAGGAATTAAGGTACTGATAATTAAGGTCAGCATAATTCCCAAAAACTCGTCACCCAATCCGAAAATTAGTAAACCTGCTCCCGCAGATACTGGTAAAAAGGCAAAACCACTGTCTACCAATAAGGTATTACTGGCACTGGTAAGCCATTCAGGAAGTCCCACTGTGAACCGCAATCCCATCAGTAATAAAAATAAGGCAATCAAGCCCACGATGTTACCCGCACTGGCAAAACCCAATGCCTGACAAATCAGTACCGCACTTTCACGAATAATAATAACTATAGCCAGCGTAAAAATAATGGCTACTGGCAAGGAAATCTTTGATTTTGAAGTCGGTGATTGATTATTAGAAGAGTTTGAAGCAATGGCCATGAGTCATCCTTAATAATCGAGGCTAAAGCAATAATAATAAGTTATGAATGTTAGATTCTACCAAATCAATACAGTTAAAGGATAAGTTAATCAAATTTTAAGGAAAAAAAAGAGCCTTAAGGCTCTTTTTAATCAAAAATAAGACTAGGATTATAACCAGCTATTGTAAAAAATAACTACATTAATCATTAGACTCTTGTTCGGTCAGTGAGGTAGGCTCTGCTTCCAACTCATAATCAGCAAAATCCTCTTTTAGATTCGAGTCAGATAATAACGCTTGTTCGGCTTCTTGCTTTAGCTCTTGTTCAAAAGGCTCAAGCTTAGGGATTAACAGTTCAGCTTGCTCTTTTGGCAGTACTGCAAAGGGATCAATGTTTGACTGACCTAACAGTTGCTGTAATTTATCAGCGGGGAGACGTAACGTTAAAATCTCATGACCGGACTCATCATAGCTTTCTTGCTCTACCACATCTAAGCGGTATAACTCATTTTTCAGGTTGCCAGCATCATAAGGTAGGGTTAACTCAAAAGTACTTAACTTACCCGTTAGCAGCTGTTGCACGGCCGTGGTAAGCATACTCATACCTAAATCCGCCTTGGCAGAGACGTAGACTCGGCTTGGCACCCCAGGCTCACTATAATTAATGTGGGCAGGTTCCCCAGTTAAGTCAATTTTGTTATAAACATTGAGTACGGGGACATCGCTATTAATTTCAGCCAGTACTGATTTAACGGCTTCAATTTGCTCATGCATGTCGGGACTCGATGAGTCAATAACATGCAGCAATAAGTCAGCCTCCAATGTCTCTTCTAAGGTGGCATGGAAAGACTCCACCAATTCGTGGGGCAAATGACGCACAAAACCTACCGTATCTACTAATACTACGCGGCCAACACCTTGCCAGTCTAAGCGTCTAAGCGTGGGGTCTAGCGTTGCGAATAGCTGGTTCGCGGCATAGATATTTTCATCGGCCAAGCGGTTAAACAAAGAGGATTTACCAGCATTGGTATAGCCCACTAAAGAGACGGTCAATACATCAGACTTTTGACGTTTGGCTCGACCTTGAGCGCGAGTCTGCTTCACCTTGTCTAATCTGGCTTTTAACTGCGTGACTCGAATTTGTAGTAAGCGTCTGTCTGTTTCTAACTGAGTCTCACCTGGACCCCGCAAACCAATGCCCCCTTTTTGGCGTTCTAAGTGAGTCCAACCTCTTACCAAACGGGTAGCTAAGTGATTTAATTGGGCCAACTCAACCTGAAGCTTACCTTCATAGGTTCGGGCACGTTGGGCGAAAATATCTAAGATAAGTCCAGTGCGGTCTAATACCCGGCATTGTAATAAGGTTTCTAGGTTTCGCTCTTGAGACGGGGTCAAGCTGTGGTTGAAAATAACAATATCTGCTTCCAAAGCTTGAACTTGTTCAGCAATCTCTTGTGCTTTACCACTACCGATAAAGTATTTAGCATCGGGTTTTTGTCTAGATCCTGTGATCACAGCCAACTGCTTAGCTCCAGCAGAGTCTACTAAAAGTTTAAACTCCTCTAGATCATCTGGGTCTGAGATTTGTCTAATTTCTAAATGTACTAAGATGGCGCGCTCACCACCTTCGTGTCTGTCAAAATAGTCCAAAAATATCCACCTATTATTAAAATTTAAGAGAGACAACCTGATTAAGTCTCAAACTATTGAGCAATTACTAGGTTGTTATGTGCTATTAATGCCGTTAAATGAATGAAATTAAAAGGGGTAAGGGTAAAAATAGTACAAATATAAGACAATAAAGGCAGGGGATATCAAAATCAGTGAACAGTTGATTACTGTGATTAATTTATTTGATATACTTAGCTGTCGTAAATATTTTTGGCTGCGATAAGCAATTGAGATTGTCGAAGCCCTGAGTTTTATTCTTTTATCACCAGTTTAGTGCGGACCTTGCTATGAGCTTGAAATCTAAAATTAAAGATACCTTTAAATCAACTACCAAAAGCAGCATTAAGCGAGGTAAAACCGTCATGGGCTTAGTAGATACTGTGGCTGGAGGGTATAGAGCCGCAACCAAGATTGATGCTTGGCGTGAGCCGCCAAGAGACATTCTGCCCAAATACATTCAAGCCTTCTGCCGTAAGTCTGCTCGAGCCTTAGGGGTAGAGGTGATTGAAGTAGAGCCGGTGCCAAAAACCCATGCTTTGTGGGCTTCAAATCATATTTCTTGGATGGATGTCCCTGTTGTGGGAAGTGTAAGCCCCGCCTTTTTCTTATCCAAAGCGGAAGTGGCAAAAATGCCGGTAATGGGTCCTTTGGCAAAAGTAGCAGGGACGTTGTTTATTAAACGAGGGTCAGGGGACGCCGGTTCAGTCGCTTCGCAAATGGCTACTTTCTTAGAGATGGGTTATTCGGTGATGTTTTTCCCAGAAGCCACCACAACAGATGGCCGACAAATAAAGAAGCTACACGGTAAATTGCTACAAGCCGCTATGGACGCCAATAAGCCAATTCAGCCTATCGTTATTTGTTACATTAACAAAGAAGGTGAGCTTGATGATACTGTGCCTTATTATGGCGGTATTAGGTTAAAAGACAGTTTGATGAGTGTCATTGATGGCGACTTAGTCACAGCCTATGTTCTTCCTTTACAGCCTTTATATCCAGAAGATAAGACTCGTGATGAGTTGACCGCTGAGCTACAGGAGCGTATGCAGGCAGGTTTAGAGGAGCTGCACAGTCGGGTGGTAAAAAGCCAACAGAACAAGTTGAAGTGGCAATCACAACATAATTGTAATAAAAATAGATGAAAATAGTGACATATTAAACCTATTTTACCGCTATAGTGGCGCCTAACTGATTTAATAAAATGCAATAAAGGAAGTTTTATGCAAAGGCGTTCTCTAGCGACAGATACCCCTGAAAACCAACGAAAAGAGGCTTCTACAACGACAACCAAAACAATGACCTCTACTGATAACACAATGAAAAGTAAAGCGAGCAAAATTCTAACCAATCAATTAGCTAAACAATTACGCCGCGCTCAAGTACTAAAAGGCATGAGTGAAACCATGGTAGGTGGTTATCGGGCCATAACCAAAGTAGATGGTTGGGGAGAAGTTCCGAAACGTGATGAGCTGCCACGCTATAACAGAATTTTTTGTCGCAATATGGCGGCCGCTTTTCATATAGAGGTAGTGGCGGTCGAGCCTATTCCTGAAACTCATGGATTATGGGCCGGCAATCATGTGTCTTGGATGGATATTCCAGTGATGGGCAGTATGGTCCCAGCTTTTTTCTTATCCAAGGCTGAGGTTGAGAAAATGCCAGCATTTGGGCGACTGGCCCGTGCTTGTGGGTCATTGTTTATCAAACGGGGTTCAGGAGATTCACGCAAGGTTGCGGGTCAAATCACTGAGTTTTTAAAAAAAGGCCACTCTGTCCTTTTTTACCCTGAGGGCACCACCACAGACGGTACTCATATTAAGAAGATATATGGGAAGTTACTACAAGCAGCAATGGATGCTGACAAGCCCATCCAGCCTCTTGTGGTCTGCTATGTGAATGATAAAGGGGAGTTGGATGATCAGGTTCCCTTTGTTGGCGACACTTCTTTTACCAAGAGCTTCTTAAATGTTATGGACAGTGGCCCAGTTACCGCTTATATATTGCCTCTTGAGAAAATTGAGACTACAGGCAAGATCCGTGATGAGTTAACCGAGCTACTGCATCAAAGTATGCAGCAAGGTCTGGAAGACCTACACAGTCGAGTGCTTAAAAAATCTGCTGACTCTACAGCTTCTAACTCTGATACTGATAGTACAGTAGATAACGCAAGATCAGTTGCTTAGGTTTGTTATTTAGAGCTATCCCTGTTTTACAGTGGCTGTAACTTTGATTGCTATAACGGCATAGCTAAAAGCAGATGTAAAAAACCACTGGTTACTCATAAGTAGCCAGTGGTTTTTGGTTTATAGAGCTCAATTTATTCAATCAGTAGCCTTTTAAATAAAGTACTTCAGCTCTAATATTAATCTCAACGAAATATCAGAATATGCTTAGGGTGATGGGTTGGGCTGCTCATTATGTATCGCATCAATGGCTTCTAACACATCGGTGCTTAGCTCAAGGTTGATACTGTCAATATTAGACTTAAGCTGTTCAATTGAAGTGGCACCAATAATATTGCTAGTGACAAAATGACGGCTGTTTACAAAAGCTAAAGCCATTTGCGCCATATCCAGTCCAGCATCTTTAGCAATACGAGCGTATTGAGCGGTTGCCCATTTAGCTTCTTCATTGGTATAGCGTTGGAAACGATCATATAGGGTTAGACGTGCGCCTTCAGGCTCTTTTCCGTCTAAATATTTGCCGGATAAAACCCCAAAACCTAAAGGGGAATAAGCGAGTAGACCGACATTCTCTCGGTGGGCTACTTCTGCTAATCCAACCTCATATAGACGGTTCAGTAGGTTATAAGGGTTTTGTACACTGATAGGGCCTTTCAAGCCATTCTTCTCAGCTTCCCACAGATAGCGCATCACGCCCCAAGTGGTTTCATTAGACAAGCCCCAAGCTCTAATACGCCCTTTTTCGATTTCTGCGTTTAAAGCTTCGATGGTCTCTAAAAAAGGCGTTAGATTTGATAAATCTTGCTGAGCCATCGGTTCAGTATAACCGCGGACACTAAAAAAGTTGGCTTCACGCTCAGGCCAATGTAGCTGATACACATCAATATAATCGGTCTGTAAGCGCTTCAAGTTACCATCTAAAGCTTCTGCAATGTGTTTGGCATTAAAACGGGTTTTTCCCTCACGCAAAAAACTCATGGGTGATATCTTACTCGCCAAAACCACTTCATCACGGCGTTTGTTTTTAGCAAACCAAGTACCCATGAAACGCTCGGTATCACCTTGCTTGTCTTTGGCAGGAGGAGAGGGATACATCTCGGCGGTATCCCAGAAGTTGACGCCTTGCTCTAAAGCAAAGTCCATTTGCTCGTGAGCTTGGGCTTCGCTACTTTGTTGGCCCCAAGTCATGGTGCCCAAACAGATTTTGGAAACCTTGTCACCAAGTTGGGGCAGGGTGGTGTACTTCATATTTGATCCCTTTTTAGTTATGGTCTTATTATTTACGGTCTTATTGAGTGTCTGTTAAAGGCAGCATTAACTGCTACATTAACTGTACGCCTACTTGGCCAGGAGGGGTAACCTTAAAGATTTGTACTTTAAACAATAGGGGTTGGCCGGCCAGGGGGTGATTAAAGTCCACTTCTACTTCATCTTCAGTCACTTTGCTAATTACACCAGGTAGGGTGTTTTTGCCCTTATCTTCAAACTCAATCATCATCCCCACCTCTGGATTGGATGCAGTTAAGGCAAATTGAGTCCGGCTAAAGGTTTGAACGTTATCTTTGTTCCATTCACCGAAAGCTTGCTCAGGCTCTAAGTGAGCGGTACGGGTATCACCAGCACGCAAGTTATTTAGTACGCTCTCAAAACCTGGCAATAAACTTTCATCACCAATAGTTAATCGTACTGGCTCAGGACGGTTAAAAGTCGAATCAATCACAGTACCATTTTCTAGAGAAACTTCAAAATGAAGCTGTACCTGACTGCCCTGGGTGATACGCGTATCTTGATTGGGGTTGATAAAGGTAGCTGAGTCTGCAGAAGTATTAGAATTATTCATAGTTAAGTCACTTATGGTCATTTTAAAGGGAATGTTATTCCACTATATATAGGCTATGATAGTTTATCATAAAGCACGAAGTTACAGGTTTTGGTGAGTATAAAACTAATCAGCAAAATATTATTAAAGACTGCCCCTTGAAACTTGGCAGGAATGACCTAAAATAGAGAACTTCAAAGCGATTTATTGCGAAATCTCAAGGACAACAGGTACTTGAGTATTCTGCAATAAGTCTATATAATATAGTGTCCGAAAAATGGGTAAGCTGTCGAAGCATTTGTGATAAGCTTAACATGGCGATGAGGTTTTTCTTACCTCCATCACAAGTTTAAAGTGCAAGTGACGGCTTGGTAGCCCATTTTTTTGTATTTAATAAACGGGAGAAGGATGCCTTATGGCAACAACTAACCAATTGATTCGTAAGGGTCGTAAAGTATTAAAGGAAAAGTCTGGCGTTCCTGCTTTACAATCATGCCCACAACGCCGTGGTGTATGTACTCGTGTATATACTACCACTCCAAAGAAACCAAACTCAGCCATGCGTAAAGTATGTCGTGTACGTTTAACTTCAGGTTATGAAGTATCTAGCTACATCGGTGGTGAAGGTCATAACTTGCAAGAGCACAGTGTTGTACTAATCCGTGGTGGTCGTGTTAAAGACTTACCAGGTGTACGTTATCACACTGTTCGCGGCGCACTTGACTGTGCAGGCGTTAAAGACCGTAAGCAAGGTCGTTCTAAATATGGTGCTAAGAAGCCTAAAGCTTAATTAGCAAATAACTAATAATATGCATGGGTTCGGTGTTCTGCAATTAGCAAACATACCACCATGCAGTAAGGCTGGCTGGTAACCATTTAAAACCTATATTCGTATATGGTTATGAATGCCAGACACCCCTGAAGACAAGGAAATTTATTATGCCAAGACGTCGCGTCGTCGCTACTCGTGAGATCCTACCGGATCCAAAATTTGGTAGCCAAACAATTGCTAAATTCATCAACCACGTAATGGTTGACGGTAAAAAATCTACTGCAGAACGTATCGTTTACGGTGCATTAGAGCAAGTTGCAGAAAAACGTAACATCGAAGATCCAGTTGAGTTCTTCGAAGAAGTACTTGAAAACGTTCGCCCAATGGTTGAAGTTAAAGCTCGCCGTGTTGGTGGTGCTACGTATCAAGTTCCTATGGAAGTACGCCCCTCCCGTCGTACAGCTTTAGCGATGCGTTGGTTAGCTGACGCTGCTTCTAAGCGCTCTGAAAAATCTATGGCTTACCGTTTAGCGGGTGAGTTATCAGATGCCCATGAAGGTAAAGGTAACGCTGTTAAAAAGCGTGACGAAGTTCACCGTATGGCTGATGCGAACAAAGCATTCTCTCATTACCGCTTCTAATTTAAGCGCTTACTTTATAATTGAGTGCGCTTAAGCTGTAACTGAGTAATAGAAAGACGATTATTAAGATTTAAGGCTATTAGGAATCAAGATTCATAATAGCCTGTAACAATAAAAAGTTACATAATATATGGTTTGCTTAACTGCCTAATTTGGTAAATTACAGTGAACGATATAACCGTAATAGCGTTAAGTTTTGAGAAATAATGGTGAGTTGGGAAAACTGCCTACAATACAGTCAGTTTTATTCTAGCTAATCGATGATTTAGCCATGAGTGCTCAAGCTGAAAGTCTGTATAGTCTCCATCAGCCTCAGTATCATAAAACTGTCATCTTTTGAAGCTACCCTAGCCTCCTGCCTATCTCGAACTATTACAACGAAATAAATTATAAAGACATTCCATTAGGAAAAAATTATGGCACGTGCAACCCCCCTAAACCGATATCGTAATATTGGTATTTCAGCACACATTGATGCTGGTAAAACAACCACGACCGAACGTATTCTATTCTATACCGGTGTAAACCATAAGCTAGGTGAGAGCCATGATGGCGCAGCTACTATGGACTGGATGGAACAAGAGCAAGAACGTGGTATTACCATTACCTCAGCAGCAACCACTTGTTTCTGGTCAGGTATGGGTCAGCAATTCCCACAGCATCGTATTAACATCATTGACACCCCGGGCCACGTTGACTTCACAATTGAAGTAGAACGTTCAATGCGTGTACTTGATGGTGCATGTATGGTTTATTGTGCGGTTGGTGGTGTACAGCCCCAGTCTGAGACTGTATGGCGTCAAGCTAACAAATATCATGTACCTCGCTTAGCGTTCGTTAACAAAATGGACCGTGTTGGTGCTGACTTCTACCGTGTTAAAGAACAAGTTAAAACACGCCTAGGCGGTAACCCAGTAGCTATGGTTATCCCAATTGGTAAAGAAGATGACTTTGAAGGTGTTGTTGACTTAATCACGATGAAGGCCATCTACTGGGATACTGAATCTCTAGGTATGAAGTATGAAGAGCGTGAAATTCCAGCTGAGCTTCAAGACAAAGCGGAAGAGTATCGTAGTGAATTAGTTGAAGTTGCTGCTGAAGCAAACGAAGAGCTAATGAACAAATACTTAGAAGGCGAAGAGCTAACTGAAGCAGAGATTCATGCCGCTATCCGTCAGCGCACTATCGCTAACGAAATCATTCCAATGTACTGTGGTACTGCCTTTAAAAACAAAGGTGTACAGAAGATGTTGGACGCGGTAATTCAGTATATGCCAGCTCCTCAAGATGTTCCTGCTATTAGAGGTATCTTGAACGACAAAGATGAAACTGAAGGCACTCGTGAAGCTTCTGATGAAGCGCCATTCTCAGCACTAGCGTTCAAAATCATGAACGACAAGTTCGTTGGTAACTTAACCTTCGTACGTGTTTACTCAGGTGTTATCAAGCAGGGTGAAAGTGTTTATAACCCCGTTAAGATGAAGCGTGAGCGTATCGGTCGTATCGTACAGATGCATGCTGAATCACAACAAGAGCTTGAAGAAATCCGCGCTGGTGATATCGCTGCCTTAGTTGGTATGAAAGATGTAGGTACTGGTGATACTCTATGTGATGAAAAAGAAATCATTACTCTAGAGCGTATGGAATTCCCTGATCCTGTAATCAGTCTAGCTGTTGAGCCTAAGACTAAAGCTGACCAAGAAAAAATGTCAGTAGCTCTAGGTCGTCTGGCTAAAGAAGATCCATCGTTCCGTGTACACACAGACGAAGAATCTGGTCAGACCATCATCAGTGGTATGGGTGAGCTTCACTTAGAAGTACTTGTTGACCGTATGAAGCGTGAGTTTAAAGTAGAAGCTAACATCGGTGCTCCACAAGTTGCTTACCGTGAAACTATCCGTGGTACAGTTGAACAAGAAGGTAAATTCGTTCGTCAGACTGGTGGTCGTGGTAAGTTCGGTCACGTTTGGTTACGTCTAGAGCCTCTAGATCTAGATGAAGGTCCTGAGTACGAATTCTCTGAAGAAATCGTTGGTGGTGTTGTACCAAAAGAGTACCACAGTGCGGTTGATAAAGGTATTCAAGAGCGCATGAAGAACGGTATCCTTGCTGGTTACCCAATCGTTGGTGTTAAAGCGACACTATACGATGGTTCTTACCATGATGTTGACTCGGATGAGCTATCGTTCAAAATGGCTGGTTCTATCGCATTCAAGAAAGGTTTCATGAATGCTAACCCAGTACTACTTGAGCCATTAATGAAAGTTGAAGTTGAAACTCCAGAAGAATACATGGGTGATATCATGGGTGACTTAAACCGTCGCCGTGGTATGGTTCAAGGTATGGACGACTTACCTGGTGGCACTAAGCAGATCCGTGCTGAAGTTCCATTAGCTGAAATGTTTGGTTATGCAACTAACCTACGTTCACAGTCGCAAGGTCGTGCAACATACTCTATGGAATTCCAAAAGTATGCTGAAACGCCTAAGTCTGTAGCTGAGGATATCATGAAGAAATTCTCTGGCAAAGATGACGACGACGAGTAAGATAGATTAAGTTAAAGTGTAATGATAAGAGTAGCCAAACACTGGCTACTCTTTGAAAACAAAAAAGTGATTACAAGTTCTTAATATTCCTAAGCGGAATACATTGTAAGTAGTTGATGAATTTATGACCAATTACGTATCAAGGGCTTGTCATTCACTATTGTTTTCTTATATCATTTGCGACTGACTTGATCACCATTTTTAAAGATCATAATTTGAAGAACCTTATTTTCTGACAGCCTAAAAATAAATAGTGTTATTTATGATAATTATTTATCAGCTGTCTTAATTGAATTAGTATTAATAAGAGGACAAACTCATGGCAAAGGCCAAGTTCGAACGAAGCAAGCCACACGTTAACGTTGGTACAATCGGTCACGTTGACCACGGTAAAACTACCCTAACAGCTGCTATCGCTACTGTTGCTGCAAAAACTTCAGGCGGTGAAGCGAAAGACTACGCTGCAATTGACTCAGCACCAGAAGAAAAAGCACGTGGTATTACAATTAACACGTCACACATTGAATATGACACAGCTGATCGTCACTATGCACACGTAGACTGCCCAGGTCACGCTGACTATGTTAAAAACATGATTACTGGTGCGGCTCAGATGGACGGTGCTATTCTAGTAGTATCAGCTACTGACGGCCCAATGCCACAAACTCGTGAGCACATCTTGTTATCACGTCAGGTTGGTGTTCCATACATCATCGTATTCATGAACA
>NZ_FUGE01000137.1 GCF_900162825.1 Psychrobacter piechaudii | reverse complement strand
TTTTTCTGCTAAAAGACTCTTTCTGCCTCTGCCAGCTGCGTCATAGACACTAGTGATACCATGCAACCAGTATTTCCTTCTTATGGTATAGACGCTTCTAGGGTTATAGCCAAAGTTCTCTGCTACGGTCGCTATAGGATGACCTTGACTCAGTTGATGCAGCATGAGTAGTCTTATTCGCGCTCTGGCACTGCCTTCTGTTTTAGATAATTGCAGAAAATCGTGGTCTGTGAGTTTATGGTTTCTAGGGGTTTTTTTCGGCATATGATTCTATTATGTTGTTGAGTTGGTTATATTGTATATTATTTTGTGGAATTGGTATTACTGGTATTGGCAGTGGCCATGGCGTGGGCCGATGTGTTTGTACTATGGCAAGCGGGATTTTGGTTGTCTTTTGTGGCGGTAGCAGTGTTGGTCGCTTATAGTCAGCGCTGGCAACGAGTAGATATGCAGCCAGCAGGTTTAGCAGATAAGGCTAAGCAGCAATTGATAGCTTTATTTAAAATTCAGCTTTGGATGTCGGTCGCCTTGTTGCCTATTAGCTTATGGCTGTTCGGTAAAGTATCGCTTTGGGGATTTGTGATTAATTTATTTGCCATAGGCTTGTTTGACTCAATCATTGTGCCTATTAACCTTTTGGCCAGTGTACTGTTTGTCATGAACCCAACCAATGCTTTGTCTGCTGCTCTGTGGTCCCTGCTGTTTTGGATACTAGATCAACTGCATACACTGCTGCAGCTGTTACAGCAGACCTTTCAACAAAGTGGCTGGCTGTATAGCGAGATGAGTTTGCCAGTAATGGGGCTTTTATTGCTCATGGCATTGCCTTGGATGTTACCTAAGTCTATGTTGAGTCGGGCGCTTTCCGCTGTGCCACTGCTGGCCATTACTACAATGGTGTATGCCAGCGAGGATTTAACCAAAGACTCAGTGCATATCACAGTGTTAAATCCAAAAAACTTTAATTATGCTGCCAATTTAATACAACATAAACAGCAGGCTTGGCTGCTACTTTCAAGCTATGAAAAGCAGTATAAAACAGTAAACGAAGATTTGGCTCTGAGACAGCAGACACAACTTTCTCAAGACTTATATGATAAGTTAAAACAGCAAAATGTTGACCAATTAACGGGAGTCATTGTTCAAACGGTAACGACTAGCTTGGAACCTGTAGTAGCGAGCCTTAATCAGTCTTTGCCTATCTCCTACTATTGGCAGGCAGGGCTGTCAGCTCATAAGCTAAGTATTAAAAAGGCTTTAGCTGGCTCCTCGCTACAAGCTCAAAGCTGTCAGGCGACTAAGTATTGGCCTGAATATTCAGAAGCTAGACCGCTGAGCGCAGAGGCAGAGCTTGACCAGCTATCACTAAGGGTGCTTACAGGTTGGGAGCAAGTGAAAGACAGCAGAGTTTGGGACTGCGCGATACAGATAGCTAGCAGTCAAGCTATCTATCTTAGTGAGCAAGGTGAAACTGAAAAGCTATTTGACGCTAGCGAGAGGAGGGGTAAAGCTCGGATAGAGGGTATAGACCGTGATGTTCAAGTGCTTAATCCACAGAATAAAGCTGTAATTTATAGTAGTACCAAGCCACAACTGGCTCAGCTTTGGCAATTAATGTGTGACTCTCAACAATTATTGAAGAGCAACAATTTTCAGTCACCAAATACAGATAAGTGGGGTTACTGGCTAACCCCCTCGCAGTCTGTGGTACAAAAATCAATGGTAGATAACTTTTCACCGAAGCAATGGAGAATTATAGGGGAAAGTCAGGCCTCAGCCACCTTGCCTTTAAAAGAAAGTTATTTGTATTGGCAGCAGCCTTAGGGTGGCTTAAACAGATTTATGGGGTTTTTCGCTCATACCCTAAACTCTTGACTAAATAAAATTAAGATATGAATTAATATTTTACAGAATTACCGGTGACAAACTATGACCAGGTCAGGTATGGTATTAAGCTTATAATTGACTGAGGTTTTAAGGCTCAAAATCAGGTCGAAAACTAATTTAATTTTCGAATTGGTATTTACCTAAAAGGCTTAAAAAGCTTTAACTTAAAAAAAGCTTTAACTTAAAAAAAGTAAGTCAATTAGTCAATAAACACATCAATCGATAAGTAGGATTCACATTTTATATGTCAAACTGGCCACCAGATCCCAATAAAGCTCCTGAAAACAATCCGGCTCCAAATAATTCCAATAATAAATCACCACAGGCTTCACGACCATTAACTGTAAGTTCTGGCGGCCGTGAGTGGCATTTATTAGAAAAAACGCTAATGGCCAGCATTGAAGAGCAGCGTCGTGCTCGTCGATGGCGTGTGATTTCTAAGGTGCTTAGTTTAGTTACTTTACTACTGCTGTTTTTTATGCTCAGTCGTGGCTGTTCCCCCACTGAAAGCATTAGTAGTGTAGATGTGACTAAGCCGCACCTTGCAGTGGTAGATATTAAAGGAGTTATCGGGCCTGACGATGTTGCTAATTCATACGATATTAGTGCCGCTTTAACAGAAGCCTTTAAGTCTAAGGGCTCAAAAGCCGTGGTTTTAAATATCAACTCTCCGGGTGGATCGCCTGTTCAGTCCGATGAGATATGGCAAACTATGATGGAGCTGCGTAAAGAGTATCCCAAGAAAAAGCTATATGCGGTCATCGGTGATATGGGAGCTTCTGGCGCTTATTATATCGCTTCTGCTGCCGATGAAATCTATGTTAACCCCTCAAGCTTAGTGGGCTCCATTGGGGTTATCATGCCAGGTTATAATGTCGAAGGTCTTATGGACAAGTTAGGTGTTAAAGACACCACTTTGACAGCGGGCGAATATAAAGATATTTTAAGTGTAAGCCGTGAGTTAAGCGACTACGAACAACAACACGTCGAGGGTGTTTTAAATAATACTCATAAGCACTTCATTAATGCCGTTAAGCAAGGTCGTGGCGATAAGCTAAAAGACCCAGAGCAAAACAAACTTTTCACCGGCCTATTTTGGACGGGTGAGCAAGCCATTGACTTAGGCTTAGCTGATAAAAAGGGGAGTTTAATGACGCTAGAGAAAGAGCTTAAATTAGATAATGTTGTTGATTACACCCCTGTAGATCCGATGAGAATGTTCTTAAATAACTTCGCGCTGCAATTAGGGTCTGGTATTGGCTCATCAGTGGAGTTGAAGCTATTACCAGAAGAACAAACTTCAGCTGAGATGAGATAAATGTCAACAACTTCAAATGTGTCATTAAATATGGACTTTTCAAGGCTACCCGTTTCAAAAGTGACGGGTAAGCCGGTGATTCATTTTGCCCATGCCAACGGTATGCCAAGCCGAGTTTATCAGCCTATATTTGAAGTGCTACAACAGCACTTCACGGTTGAGTATATTCCAGTTTTAGGTTTTGATGAGCAAGGACAGCCTACGCACGCTATTGATAATCACTGGAAGAGCTTGACCAATCAAGTGATTGATAGTGTGCAGCAGTTGGTTAAAAAGCATAAGGTACCTGTGATAGGTTTAGGCCACTCTTTAGGGGCCTTATGTACCTTACAGGCCATTTATCGTAAGCCCAAACTGTTTGTTCAGGCGGTATTGATGGATCCACCGCTTATTTACGGTAAAGATAATTTCTTGTGGCACGCTGCTAAATCACTTTCACAAAAAACAGCCGATAAAATGTCTCCTGCTGGTATTTCCAAAAACCGCCGAGATGTTTGGGACAGTCGTGAGCAGGCTCATGAGTTGTTACGTCCAAAGAGTTTTTTCAAAAACTTTGATGATCGCACCTTTGAAGGCTATTTACAGCATGGGCTACGAGATCAACAAGATGGCACAGTGACTTTAACCATTCCTAAAGAAGCTGAAGTGGCCGTATTTCGTACCAATCCCTCCCTGTATTGGCTCAAACCTAATAAGCCGCCTAAGAAACCAGTGACTTTGTTAATAGGCGATGGCAGTCGATTTTATGAAATGGGCTTTCCGCATAAAGTCAGACGTCGCCTATCTATTCCTTTTAAGTTACATGCAGGCGGGCACATGTTCCCTCTAGAGTATCCTGACTCGGTGGCTCAGTTAATCTTAGCTACCATTGCTGAGCAGGCTTAACTGTTGAATAAAAGCAGTTCCTACTATGTCCAATAAACCTGTTACCCAGCCAATCCCAGAAACCGTTGAAGTGGCACAACCTTTCAAGCTCTTCACTAAGCCTGGGGTTGTGCTCCTTTTCATTGGCATAATCGGGCTGTTTTTAGCTTTGCAGCTTCTAGGTATCTATCTGTTTGCCCCCGTGGTTTTTAATGATTTTCCATTAACCACTGCTCAGCGATTTGGTATGGGTAGCTTTGATGGGACGGTAACCAGCTATGCCATGATGTTTACCCTAGCGGCATTGTTGGCAATTATCTATGCGATAGTGAGGTGGCGTATTCATAGCGTCTCATCTGCATCGGTAATGCCAGCCGATTTCAAAAACGCTAGTATCAATTATAGGGTTGTTAACTATTTAGGGTTTAAGCCTTTTGCAGTGAACGTCGCGATTGGCTTTATTGGGTTATGGCTGCTGTTTGTGGTTTGCACAGAAACCTTAACCTATATTTTGGAGAAAAACCCTACTGCCTTTGTTGATGATTTATATGACAGTGCCAATCCTAAGTGGTTGCTAATTGTGACTATGGTTATTATTGCCCCGATATATGAAGAAGTGATGTTTCGCGGTATCTTATGGAGTGCGGTACGCGAGCAATTTGCGGGGAGTAAAGGTGCGTGGGTAGCCACTATTACTACCAGTATCTTATTTTCGATTATTCATTTGCAGTACGAATTTTATGAAATGAGCGTCATCTTTATACTGGCTATGTTATTAGGTTATGCTAGGTCTCGGTCAGGCTCCTTATACGTCCCTATTTTACTGCATGTCATTAATAATGGATTGGCTATGTGGATGTATCTTATAGTCAGTTAACACTTTGTTTAATGAGCGCTTTATTTGATTTGTTTTGATTCTACCGCGTCCTATAAAAAAGGCCCCACACTATCTTCAGTGTGGGGCCTTTTTTTTGCTTAGAGAATTAATCTTGTTGTTTTGAGCTTTCTATCAGCTTTAAGGTGGCATCACCGGCAGCTTTAATCTCAGCAACGGTTAGTTGCTGCTTGCCGCTTAAGGCCTGTCGCCATTTACGCGCTCCTGGCAGGCCTTGGAATAAGCCTAATAAGTGGCGCGCAATAGAGGTTAGAGGCTCTCCATTGGTCACTTGCTGTTCTAAGTAAGGATAAAGCTGCTCTAAAATCTGCTCTCTACTTGGGGGGTGCTCTCCCCATAACTGCATAGCCTCAGCCAACAGATAAGGATTATGGTATGCCGCTCGGCCAATCATTACGCCATCTACCTGCTGCAAATGGGTTTTGATTTGCTCAACGCTGTCGATTCCACCATTAATCTCAATTTGAAGCTCTGGCATTTCTTGTTTTAAGCGATAGACATCTTCATATCTTAGCGGCGGAATCTCACGGTTTTCTTTCGGACTCAAGCCTTTTAGCCAAGCAATTCGTGCATGCACAATAAAACGCTGACAGCCGGCTTCGGCACTGGCCTCTACGAAGTCTTTCATAAACTGATAGCTATCGTATTCGTCAATACCAATACGATGTTTTACCGTGACAGGAATGTCTATTTCAGCTTGCATATGGCGTACTAAGCTTGCGACGGTATCAGGCTCCGCCATAAGACAGGCCCCAATTTTATTGTGCTGTACTCTATCAGAAGGACAGCCGACATTGATATTCACCTCGTCAAACCCGCGTTTTTGAGCCTCAATTGCACATTGGGTCATCTCAGAGATATCTGCTCCGCCCAATTGGAGTACCAAAGGATGTTCACTGCTATCAAAACGCAGCAAACGATCGGTATTGCCATGCAAGATAGCCCCGGTTGAGATCATCTCGGTATAGAGATAGGTATGGGGGTTAAACAGACGGGCAAAAAAACGATAATCTGTGGTGGTCCAATCAATCATCGGAGCAATTGAAAGGCGTTTGTGAGTCATGATGTTTTGCAAAGCAGGTTGGCTCATATGAAAGATTAAGTCCTAAGTATACGAGTTAATAATAACTGACTACAGTTTGATCGATTCATCTAAATCTTTAAATTTTGGTAAGCGATAAATATAAAGCCCGATTATAAAAGTTACCAGACTGACGAAGATGATATACAGCGCAGGTGAAAAGCTGACCAAATTGGTGGCATATCCCAAACCAAAAGGTAAGGTTAGACCGACTAGAGCGTACATCAAGTTGTAGGTCAAAGACAGAGCCGTTACTCTAACTTCGGTAGGGAATAGCTGCACTAAAATTACTAACCCTAAGCTGATAATACCGGCACAAAATCCCAAAATAGCGTACATAAACAGGATGTAACTGCCGCCGCCATACTCTAGATGATAAAAGAAAGCTAAGGCCTGTAGCATCAAGGCGGCTGAACCTATCATCATCGCTTTACCAGTACCACTTCTATCCGCAATTAACCCATAAAACACACAGCCAATCATCATGAATAATAAGCTTAAGTTATTTGAGAGTCTTAACATAGAGTCATCAATACTAAATCTCATAGAGACAAGATCAGGTAATAGCAGAGCGATGACCATGGTTAAACTGGCAATAATAAAAGTTATGATCAATGCCAAAAATATGGCATTAAAGCGCTTAAAGTAGGGCCCTAGTTCAGATAATTTAGGCACGAACGTTTGTTTGTTTTGTTGCCGAGTGAAAATTGGGGTTTCATTAATGGTTTGTAAAAGTAGTAGCACCACAAAGCTAAATAGGGCGGCCCAGACAAAGGGAATACGCCAGCCACTTTCAATCAACTGATCTCGGGTGTGAGTCGAGGTAATAATCTCAAACAGTAGGATGGATCCCAGCTCGCCTAGCATAAAGCTGGCGGTGACAAAGCTCAAAAAAGTGGCTAAGTTTCGTTTATTAACGTACTCTGCAATATAAACCCAACCGAGAGGGGTATGAGCCCCAAAGGCCATCCCTTGAAACAATCGTGCGATGAAAAAGAGAATAGGGGACAATATGCCAACTTGCGCATAGGTGGGCAGGCAAGTCGTAATCAAAGCGGTTAGGGCGATACAGGACATACTGATCAATAAAGCCGGGCGTCGACCTTTTACATCTGCATAACGACCAAGGAGAATAGCTCCGATAGGGCGGGTAAGATAGCCTGCAATGAATAAGCTTAATACCTGCATGTTAGCTAAGATCGGATCATCATTGGCTGGAAAAAAAGTGCTACTGATAATGTCCGCCATAAACAGATAGATCAAAAAATCAAAGTAAGTGACGGCGTTACTGGCACATATGATCATTAGCTTTTTTAGTGAAACTGAGCTGGATGAGTCGGATAAGGCAACAAAAGGCATAATAGTTGTATCACGTAATAAATATTAATTGGGCGTATTATTTTGCAGTCAAAATACACAATAGTTTATGAATTTATGGCTAACTCTACTACAACAGCCAATCAATCGGCAGCGAGGACATAATATTTATCCATAGCGAATCTACCAGATCAATATGAGGCTCTTTGTTGTGATAAATCATTTGGCTGTTCTCCAAAGTCTGCCACTGTAGACGACCTTGGTCGGTTAAAACCACTTTATAGGCTTGATTTAATAAGTCATCGCTAATGGCTTTATGCAGTTTCAGGGCCAACTCATCATCCTCAATCACCACGCCCATCTCGGTATTAATATTGGCTGACCTAGGATCTACATTGTATGAGCCAATAAACACGCTGTGATCATCTACCGCGAAAGCTTTGGCATGCAGACTGGTTGAGGACTGTGAGCGGGCACGCCATAGCTTGTTTTCTCTATCTTCTTTAGAGGCTATAGCTTTCAGCTCATATATCTCTATACCGGCTTGCAATAGAGGAATACGCCACTGAGCATACCCCGCATGAACCGCAGAGACATCGGTGGCATTGAATGAGTTGGTCAGTATTCTAACCTTTACCCCTTGTTGTGCAAGTTTGATTAAGGTATTGACCCCATCTTTTGTAGGCACAAAATAAGAAGAGACAATAGAGAGGTTCTGTGTCGGTGTCCCTAATAAGTCTCTTAATTGAGCCACCAGATGTACTTCAGGGTGCGTATTTTTTAACAGCTTCTCAACATCATCACTTAAAAAAGTCATCTTTGCCCAGCGAAAAGGCACTTGTTGATTGATTAAATCAGAGTCTATAGTTGATCTTTCTACAGCGCGATTATACACACTTAACCCGTCAGAGTTAGCCATTGATTTTTCAGGATAAATTTTATTTAGGCTGGCAATGAAGTTTTTAGTATTGGTCTCAGGGTCGTTTGAGGCATTGACTGGCAGCTTGTGCCTTTTTTTCTTGACCAAGGTTTCTATATCGTAGGAGATGGGCGAGCGCCAATATTGCTCAAAACTTTCATTGATATCTTGTACCACATCGCCTATCAGTAGCACATCTAAGTCGGCAAACTGACTGTTTGTATTATTGCTAAGATACTCGTCTCCCACATTTCGCCCCCCTATAATGCTTAGGTGACGGTCGAAGGTCATGCTTTTATTGTGCATGCGATGATTGATGCGCCTTAAGTGTGTAAAGTAGTTTAATGTTTGAAATTTTCTAAAAGCCATAGGGTTAATTAGACGCACTGCAATATTAGGGTGACTGGCAAAGCGTATGAGATGCTTATCTAGAGCAGCATTATTATTAAAATCATCCAATAAAAAACGAACCACCACTCCGCGGTCAGCGGCTTGCCATAACTGCTTTAATAACAGTTGACCTGCTTGGTCGTTATGCCAAATATAATATTGTACATCGATGCTTTCAGTGGCCAGATCAGTAAGTTCACTACGGGCAGCAAAAGCATCGGCTCCGGTAACAATAGGGTGGTAGCCTGAGAGGTTTGGGTGGGAGCGTTTTTGTTGTGTAATAGACTCTACTAATTGGGCTTGTATAGGGTATAAAGAGGGTCGGTTCGATTTATTATCATAGTGAGTATTAATAGATTTAGTCAGCTCAATACTTTTGGCAATATGAGGGGTCTTAGGTAGAGTACTACAAGCACTAAGAGCTACAATAAAAAGACCTGACAAAATTAGCCTAAGCAGTGATATTTTTTTATCAGTTATGCGCTGCATATGACAAAAAGTAGCCCACATACCTTGTTGAATCTTAGCCAACGTGAAATGGCTCATAAAAGATGGGCTGGCTGAAGTAGGGGTGTCAGGACTGTTAATAAAAAAAGGGCTCAAAGTCTTGTACCTTTATAAAAGCTCACTGTACTAGAAAGACACTGTCACTTATTTCTTCTAAGGCTAAATTTTCTAAAAGCTAGGTTTTATATAAATAAATCGAAGTTTAAAAGTATTAAGTTTATGAAAAGCTAGATTTAGAGCACTAAGGGTCTATGATAATTTTTGCTACAAAAAATCAATAAAAAAGACAGTAAATATAACGGTATAAAATAAAAGTATTTTACCGCAGTCTAAAGCGTAATAAAGTTGCTAAAATGTTTAATCAATAATAAAGGGGAGTCTCTTTTTGTAAGCCTCCCCCTAATGGTGCTGTGATGGATATGGTATTTACGATTTGATAGGGCTATAAATAGCTTAAACTAAGCCTATTTGTCATCTTTAATATCGATGCCACTCATCATCTCATAAAATTTAGCAAACTCTGAGAAATCCGCCGCACCAGGCTCATGCTGGTTGCTGGCGGCTCGAACTAAGCTGGCCACTTGTGCCATCACTGGTGTTGGAACTTTCTTCTGCGTTTGTAAGTCAATAGCAATGCCACAGTCTTTGGCCATTAAGTCTATGGTAAAGGTTTTAGGAAAAGCGCGGTTTACGATTCGATCTGGGAAGGTGGCTAAGGTAGCAAAGCTTTGGCCACTGGCCTTATTGATGCAGGCCAAGGCATCTGAAGGGTTGACGCCATGTGCTTTTAAAACAGACAACCCTTCAGCAGCAGCCCAGGCATTAATGGCAAATAAGGTGTTGTTAACCGCTTTGACCGCAAAGCCCGCTCCAGAGTCGCCGACATGGACAATTAGGCCTGCAAAACATTCAATGGCCGGTTTGGCATAAGCCAGAGCTTCAGCAGAACCGCCGACCATCACCGTTAATGTGCCGCTATCAGCTCCCGAAGTTTGACCAGAAACCGGGGCGTCCAAAAATTCACAGCCAATTGCTTTTAGTTTCTCTTGACTGGCTTTTGCCTGATCAGGAACTCCGCTGGTACAGTCTACCCAGACGCTATTGGCGGATAAATAAGGTAGGGCTTGCTCAATAACTTCATCTACCACATTGCTGGTAGGCAGGCATGAAAAGATGACATCTGCGGTCACTGCTTGCTGTAAGGTAACGGCTAGAGTGCCAAACTCTTTGGCATGAGCCTCTGCTTTGTCAGAAGTTCGGTTCCAGACCATAACAGTATCAAACTTGCCCACCAAATGTTTGGCCATATGATGCCCCATGGCACCAAGGCCCAAAAAGCTGACCGACTTCGGTTGACTCGAATTAGTGGTTGACTCTAAACCTGAGTGGGTAGATGAGTTGTTTGTGCTCATAGCAGTACTCCCTAGCATGAATTGAATTTTTTATTAATTTAAAAATAGAATAGCGTTAGCTTACAATAGAAATCCGAAAACGATAAAAAAACAGTGATATATTGCTAAAATACTTTTATTTTCATAAAGCTTTTAAAAGTTAAGCCAATTTTTTTTACCAATCCTTAATAACCATAATAGATAATACTATGACCCATGACAATCAAAACACCGCTCAAGCCTCTGCCACCCCTCAACCTGCTACCCCTCAAAGCAATCAACTGGATGATAACTGGACCAATGATGCTTTAGATTTAAGTCAAGACTATGCTATGCAGACCATTGCTGTCCGTGCAGGGCAACATCGCAGCGATGAGGGCGAGCATAATGATCCTATTTATACCACCAGCTCTTATGTGTATCAGTCGGCTGCTGATGCCGCTGCTCACTTTAATGGGTCGAAGACTGGCAACGTCTACTCCCGCCACACCAACCCAACCGTGCGCACTTTTGAGCGTCGACTGGCTGCCTTAGAAGGTGGAGAGCGTGCTGTAGCAACAGCCTCGGGTATGGGGGCTATTCTGACCATGTGTTTGGCTTATCTGAAACAAGGCGATCATATCGTCGCTGCCAAACAGCTATTTGGCTCATCGGTTGGTCTGTTTAATAACTTTATGGGTAAGTTTGGCGTCAGTGTCACCTATGTGGATTGCTTTGATAATAAAGCTTGGGAACAAGCGATTGAGCCCAATACCCGTTTATTATTTTGTGAGACACCCAGTAACCCATTAGGCCAGATTGCGGATATGAAAGCAATCAGCGCTATTGCCCATGCTCACGGTGCGTTATTTGTGGTAGATAACTGCTTTGCTACCCCCGCCATTCAGCGTCCTTTAGAATTTGGGGCAGATGTGGTGATTCATTCGGCGACCAAGTACATTGATGGTCAAGGCAGAGTCCTGGGCGGTGCCTTGGTCGGTAGTGAAGAGCTGATGCAGCAAGCTTTCGTTGTGGTTCGTTCTGGCGGCATTAGCATGAGTCCCTTTAATGCTTGGGTATTTATCAAAGGTCTAGAGACTTTAAATTTACGCATGCAAGCTCATTGTGATAATGCCAACAAAATTGCTGAGTTTTTGGTCAATCACCCCAATGTTGAAAAGGTACATTTCTCGGGCCTACCAAGCCACCCGATGCATGAGCTTGCTAAGCAACAGCACCATCGTAAAAACTGCTATGGAGCAATCATGGGCTTCGAGGTGAAAGCTGTGGGCAATCATACGCCACAGTCGGCTGCTTGGCACGTTATTGATAGCACTAAAATGGTATCTATTACCAATAACTTAGGCGATGCTAAAACCACAGTGACTCACCCTGCAACCACCACTCATTTTAGAGTTTCGGAACAAGCTCGCGCTGAAGCCGGAGTGACTGAGGCCCTTATTCGACTTTCTGTCGGTTTAGAAGAGGTGGACGATATTATTAAAGATTTAGCGAGAGGGTTAGATAGCTTAAGCTAAGTCACAAGCTTAAAACATAACTTTTTAGACAGCCCCTTAAGTTATCAGTATAATGAGGCTTATAAAGAGATTAATTCGAAATGTTTTAAAAATCTGATGAGGTAATCATGAATATTCAAGCCCTTATGCAGCAAGCTCAGGCAATGCAAAAGCAAGTGGAAGCCAATGTTGAAAAAGCAAAAAAAGAATTGGCTGATAAAGAAGTTCAAGCAGAAGCCGGTAACGGTCTAGTTAAAGTCACCATGACCGGTCGTCATGTCATTAAGCGTATATCCATTGACCCAAGCTTATTGGAAGATGAGCCAGACTTAATCGAAGATTTAATTGCTGCCGCCATTAACGCTGCAGTTACCAAAGCTGATGAGCTGTCAGAGACTACTTTGGCCAATGCAACTAGTGGCATGGGTTTACCACCAGGTATGCAAGGTCTATTTGGCTAGTCTAGTCTGAACTAAAAATTTATTATAAAATAGTTTTATGAGATGGGGTGGTAATGAATAAATTACCCCCCATTTTTTATCACCTATCGCCGTAAAACCACCCACTTCAGGGGGTGGATATAAGGCGACATATACTGTCGTGAGTAGTACTTAAAGGGTTGTAAGTTGAAATTAACCTCGGCATACTAAGTATATGAAAACCCTCAAGCTACGCATTAAAGACAAACACATAAAAGAGCTGAATCGTCTAAGCGGTTCAGTAAACTTCGTGTGGAACTATGTCAATGCGTTAAGTTTTGAGCATCTAAAACGTACTGGTAAGTTTTTTAGTGCTTATGATTTAAGCCAATACACCAAAGGT